>JAZQCF010000025.1:0-20306 GCA_045546075.1 Candidatus Enterousia sp. | reverse complement strand
CAAAAAAAAAAAAAAAAAATAAAAGGGGGGGGGGGGTTTTTGAAATTTTTGGTTCTGGTGATGGTTGAATCATTTGCAACAAACGTTGCAAAAGGTTCGAAACCAAGTAGATTTGCGAAGCACCGCGCCCGCAAATCGTTACGGGTTGCGCGCAGCCGGCACCGCGTGCCGTGCGAGCGAATCCAACCATAATAGGTACAGAATTTTTTTGATTTTATTTATTGTGTATCGAGGCACCCAGCTGCGACCGACCACACTTCGCGTCTGCGACGCTTCGTGTGGCAGGCCACCTAATCTTCATCGTCTTCAAGATAGTTTTTTTTTTGATGAACGTTGATTTGTTGAATTGGCACCCAGACGAAGCAAAATTCCCGCGAATCCCAATGCGCATATCATACACAACATCATTGTGATGTTTAATATCGTTAGATTTTCCATATCGATAATATTTCCAATGCCGAAAAATCCGGCGGCAATACCCAACATATACAACAATATCCCCAAAAAATAAGTCATTTTATGGCCTCCTGTTATAATGCGAATTCTATCCTAAAAACACATTAAAAACAATGAAAAAATTTTTTTGCATAATTTAGAAATATATCCTAGGATTATATTCCAGAGAGAATTTTTAAGGATAATTTATGCTGCATTTTATATCAAACATTGTTTGTGCGTTTATATACAATAAATCATACCGTGACAAAGTGCGTGTTATGATACGTAACCCGCGGCGTGTTTGGCGATATATTGCCTTTGTCCGCACATTTGTTCGCCCGGGACGGCCGTGTAAAATAAAGACGCGTGTGGGATATGGCGCGTCAAACTTTATCGTTATTTTGAATGATAAATATGTCTTTAAGTTTCCATTGTATGGGGACGGGATGGATATTTCGTTACGTGAAAAACGTATTACCGATGAAATTGCGAAAGTTTCACCAATAAAAATTCCGCGGATGGACCTGTGGCGATTCGATGATGTAATCGTGCGCAGATACGAATTCGCGCGTGGTGTGTTATTGACCGATATTGCCCCCAGTGTGGTTGAACAGCACAGAAATTATATCGCAAAACAAATCGCACATTTCTTGTATGTTATTGGGCGGGCGGATATTCCGGCGCTGCGTGATTTGAAACCGCGCGTAAATGATAAACCGGGATTTATGGTTGGGTGGAACCATGGTGACATATGGCAGAATTTTATGCTGAATCCCAAAACTTTTGATATCACATATTTTATAGATTGGGACGGTGTGCGTTTTGGCTCGTTCGAACCAATGCTGCGTGCGGCGGCACACCATTGGGATAAATTTGGCTATCGTGGAATAATCGTTGATGTGATGGCGGAATATTCAAAAATATATTTTCAAAAACGGCCGGGTTCAAAATGAAAAAGTTATTGATAAATATTTTATGTGCATTTGTTCCGGGGCGGCATAATCGTGGAATGTTACGAATTCGTTTGAATTACCCAATTCGTAAATGGACGCGTTTTGCAAAATCTTGTTCGCGTGCCAAACATCCGCGTGTGCGATATACGTGTGGTTTTCGGTGCATCAACTTTGTTGTGAACATAGATGATAAATATGTATTCAAATTTCCGTTGGTTGGCGATGGTCGTGCGATTGCGCTTCGCGAACAAAGAATAACCGATGCGTTACGCCCGATTTCGCCGATAAAGATTCCAAATATGAAAATATTGGATTATGATGGTATGGCGGTTCGCCGGTACGATTGTGTCCGTGGTATTGGCTTTCATTCAATGGATCACAAGACACAGAATTCCGTTGCGGATCACATTGCAAAACAACTGGCGCAATTTTTGTATATTGTTGGAATGGCGGACCCAATAGAGATACGCGATTTGAAACCCAAACGGTCGGTCGGGCCTGGGATTATGCACGGATGGAATCAAAATGATTTATGGGATAATTTTATTATGAATCCAAAAACATTTGATATTGTTGCCGTAATAGATTGGGAGCAGGCCGGTTTTGGCGATTTCTATGATTGCTTTACACACGGAACGAAAAACGCCGTTGTAAAAAATGCCTTGTTGAGCGAATATTTGAAATTGTATTTTTGCAAATAATCCTTTTCTTAATTGAAAAATATTTTATTTTATGATTGTGTTTTTTTACGTATGGGTGTAGTATATTGGTTATCAAGAGAGGAGAAAAACATGCAAAAAAAATTTCACAACGTTTTGTTGGGTATTTCTGTGTTGCCGGCATTATTGGTGTTGCCCGCGTGGGCGGTTCCAGAAAGGGTAGAGGACATAGATGTTGCCGAGGAAGAAACATATACCAATACCGATGACATTATCACGGGTTATGTAGGTGTTAATGGAAGTTTTATTAACGATGGAACTTTGGCGGTTGTGGACGAAGATGGAGATGTTAGTGTTTTACAAAATTTTGGGACGGTTCTAAATAATGGAACAATAACCGAGGCGAGTATAGATAATATGGGCGTTTTCACAAATTCCGAGAATGCGTCTATAATTGCGTCGTCGGAACTTTATAATAGTGGTGATTTTGTGAATGATGGTTCGGTGTTATTAACCGAAGGTGGGGTATCTAATACCACCGGATATCGGGATGGACTGGATGGTTTTTCAGTGTTAACAACATTTGAAAATAATGGAACATTTGAGATGGCATCAACCGAGGAGGAAAATTCTTTCCTGAATTATGATTCGTTGGTTGTAAATAATGGAACGATGAATATAAATGGAATACTTGTCAATTTTGAAGGTCATAATGCTAATTTGAATGAAGAGGCAGATGTTAAACCTGGATTCATTAATCATGGAACCCTGAATGTGGTGGGAAATATTAAAAATGACACATCAACATTTGTTAGTGATGGTGTATTCAATATGACCGGACGTATTGAAAATAAAGCAGATAGCACATTGACGTTAAGTGGCGAATCGACTTTTTCTGGAAATGAATTTACCGGCAAAGGTGGCGCGATTTATAATGCCGGAACATTGACAATAAATGGCGGGTTGTTTGAACATAATAGCGCAACCAGTAATTCCGGTGCGATTGCGCAACATGATACAAATTCTGTCTTGAAATTGACCGATGTTAATTTTACAAAAAATTCGGCCGATTGGGGTGGTGCAATCGTCGCACGTGGAACGGTTGATATTATTGGTGGTTCCTTTACGGGTAATACGTCAAATGATGGTGGTGGTGCGATATATTTGGCGACACTTGCAAATAAAGGGCATAAATTAAATATTGATGGGACAACATTTAGTGAAAACTCAACCGAGGGTGTTGGCAGTGACGGTGGCGGTGCAATCGGGTCTTTTTCGGATTTGGTGTTAAAGAACGCTACGTTTACGGGTAATCACGTTGACGGTGCCACATCAAATGGCGGTGGTGCGATATTCATGGGTTCTGTATCAACCAACGATATTTACAACACAACGTTTACCGGTAATCAATCTGCGACAAACGGTGGTGCAATATCAATGCGTTTTGTTCAGGGCGACAATACAAATGCGGGTAATAATATTGATGGAACAATTGATATTTTGGACTCTACATTTACATCCAATGTTGCAACGGACAAAGGCGGCGCAATTTATAATACATTCCACAATGATAAAAATGATGATGGGTATGCGTATTTTGGAAATTCAACATTTGATAAGAATATTGCCGACCAGGGTGGGGCGATTTATAATGAAACATTTGGAAATGTCGACCCTGTTGGTGGTGTTTTGTGGTTGGAAAATGTTGCATTCACCGGCAATACCGCGACAACGGAGGGCGGTGCGATTTATAATAATGGCGATATGACATTTGCCGGAACAAATTCGTTTAGTGGGAACACCGCGGCGGATGTGGCAAACGATATTTATAATGCCGGCACATTGACCTTGGCCGATGGGTCCACAACCACAATAGATGGCGGTATCACAGGCGATGGAACATTGAATATCGCAAGTGGTGCAACATTTAATTTGGGGACTGCATCCGTGACCCAGGGAACAATGGTGTTGAATGGAACGTTGAATGCGACACTGAAAGATGCGGATAATTTTGCGTTCTTTGTTGTAGGGGATGAATTTAATGGTGATGGAACATTGAATTTTGATTTGCGCGCGGCGGGCGAATACAATGTTTTCCAGGGCGCATTATTCGACAAAGACAAGGTTTCTGTGTCGGGTGGCATATTTGATTGGGATTGGAACGAAGATTTTGACACTATCGTTGCAACAATGAAATCAACGGAAGAAATTGCGGCGGAAAATGGCATAAGCAACGAGGCCGCAACAACGGTTGCGAATTTGGTGAATTCTTCGTCCGGTCAGTTAAATGATTTTGCGGTTGCGATACAAGACAAATTGTCTTCGGGCGATGCAGATACGGCGGCGGCGGTTGAACACGCGCACGCGGCGATTCATCCGGAAACCGAATCGGTCGTTCAAACCGTTGCGATGCACGTGCAAAACACTGTTGCAAATTTGGCGGCGGGTCGTTTAACGGCACTTGGACTTGGACGTAACGGCGGCGATGTAAATGTTACCGGTGGCGGCATCTGGGCCCAGGGCATTTATAACAAATCAAAGCAAAATGGCGCTTTCCGTGGGTACACTCGTGGCGTTACCGGCGGTGTAGATATGACATTGGACCGCGTATTGACCTTGGGTGCCGGTTATTCGTATGCACATTCGGATATGGCGGGAACCGCACGTGATACCGATGTTGACAGTTCGACAATATTCGCATACGGGCAATATAAACCAACCGATTGGTTTGTGCATGCGATGGCGAACTATACGATGTCTGATTACAGTGAACATTCGGTCGCGTTGGGAACAAATATTGATGCCAATTATGATGTTCGTGCCTATGGTGGCCAGGTTATGACCGGTTACGATTTTGCGGGCGGTATTACACCGGCGATTGGTGTGCGCTATATGCACATCAGTGCCGATGAATACAAGAATTCATTGGGCATCAAAAATAAATTACAGGACAGCGATTATATGACCGCAATGTTGGAAACCAAATGGACATATGGATTCCAATTAAGTCGTGGTTTGATGCTGCGTCCGGAATTGCGCTATGCGGTGAAATATGATTTTGTGTCGGATGAACAAACCGCAACAATTCTGTTGCCGGGTGTTGATTCATACGTGATGGATGGAAACCGTCTGTCGCGCCTTGGGGCGGAATTTGGTGGCGGACTGGGGATGAAGTTCAGTGGATTGGATTTGTCGGTAAATTACGACATTGAAATCCGTGAAGGCTTCACATCTCAAACCGGCCGTGTCCGTGTAAGATATGAATTTTAGTGGTTAGTTCCCACTTCGCACGCCGTGCTTCGTGGGACAAGGGTTAGTGATTGTTAATACCCGCGGAATTCCGCGGGTTTTTATGTGTGTGCGGGGTGGTCAAAAACGAACGTTTTTGTCCAGTGTTTTTTTGATATTTTTCAAATTATAAGAAATGGCGGAAATCCGCCGTTTTTAATTGACAAAAACTCATTTTAGACTGGTCACAAAAAACGTTCCTTTTTTGTTACCATTATAAACATAAAACAACGCCGTCAGGCACGACAAAAGAGCCGTCATCCCGCGGAAAAAAGCCGTCATCCCGTTGTAAAACGGGATCTGGTGGTTCACAACGAGACTGACGAGATCCTGTTTTACAACGGTATGACGAGAGAATGCCGGGATGACGGTGAAAAAAACAAAAAGAGGGAAAATATGAGCAAAAAAACATTATTCATTGGTGCGATTGCATCAATTATCGCAATTAATTCAGTTTTGGCGGATACGGTTGTTACATCACGTAACTATGTGGATACCCAGGATGCGTTAAAACAAGATAAAATCACCGCCGGGACCACGGGCAACGTTGTTACATACAACGGCACACAAAACGGCCAGGCGCAATTCAGCGAGCGCGGAATTTTTAATTATGAAACCAGTGGCACTGTGAACGAATATGGTGAGTATAACCTGGCGCAAGGCCACGAAAATGATTTAATTGATGCCCAAGAATATGTTATATTGATGAATAGTTATGAGGAGTTTGCGACAGGGGTTAATGATAATATAATCGATGCAATCAATAACCTGCCGGAAACGACGACCACAAACAAGGTTTGTACCGAATGGGTTGCGGGTCAATCGCATACAGACGCAAATTGTTTGCTGTGGAATTTAACCACAAAGACTGTTTATGGGCGTTGCTATAGTGATGCGGATTGCAATGGTGGTATTTGTGACACCGATAGTGGTCGGTGCACTATACTACAATAATAAAAATTCGCCCGCAAAATGTTTTGCGGGCTTTTTTTATAAACAATTTTTTTATGCGACTTTCTTCATACCGGTCTTGATATCGCGGACATATTTACGCAATTCATCGATGGATACCAATGTGCCGTCGCGTTTTTGTGCCGACCAATAATCCCATCCATTATAACTGGTACAATGTTGGATGCGCGCCGCCATAACGTGAATAGATGCGCGGCCATACATACCGTGAACCAGGTTCCCATCCGCCGAAATCATAACGCGTTCGCCGCGCGGGCTTACCAAGGTTTGTCCAACATACAATAACCCGCCATCAATCAATTCACGGAACGCAACACGAACCTCGTCCCGTTTGGGTTTGGAAACCTCTATATTCGACAAATCGATCGGGCGTGTCGCCGCCACGCGTTCGCGCGCCGCGGTGACATAGGATTCTTCGCGGTCAATGCCAATAAATTGCCGCCCCAATTCACGCGCCGCCGCCGCCGTTGTGCCCGAACCGACAAATGGGTCCAAAATAATATCGCCCGGTTTTGTCGAAGACAAAATCACACGCCGCAATAAATCCATTGGCTTTTGGGTGTTATGCAGGCTTTTCCCGTCCGCGCCCTTTAACCGTTCTTCGCCCAGGCATATATTCATATCCCAATTCGAACGCATTTGTTTGCCGCCGTTTAATTTCTTCATTGTTTCATAATTAAACGTATATTTTCCGGTCTTTTGCGGGGTTGCCCATATCAATGTTTCGTGCGCATTTGTAAAACGCGTTCCACGAAAATTTGGCATAGGATTCGTTTTCACCCATACAATATCATTCAAAATCCAAAAGCCCAGTTCTTGTAAAATTGCGCCAATTTGAAATATGTTATGGTATGTCCCAATGACCCACATTGCGCCGTTTGGTTTTAATACGCGTTTACATTCCGCAATCCATTCGCGTGAAAATTTGTTATATTCATCAATGGACGCAAATGCGTCCCATTCATCGCGCACCGCGCGTGCCGCGGTTTGATCTTCGGGGCGGTAAAGTGTTTTTTGCCCCAGTTGTAAATTATATGGTGAATCGGCAAATACTGCATCAACCGACCCATCGGGAATGCCGCGCATAATTTCAATGCAATCACCCAATAAAATCTGGTTCAGGTATTTGTTCACTTTTTCTCTCCCCGTCAAACAATTATATCATATTTCGGGGCTAAAAAATTTGGTCGCAACCCAGAAAAATGAAAAAAAGGTCTTGATTTTTTATAAAAATGCAATTTTTTGAAAATAAAATTGCTTTACACACAACGAATAGATTGCTAAATTACCGAGTATGAGATGCCCATACTGTAATTATGTCGATAGTCGGGTCGCGGATTCGCGCCCAGATGTCGAAAGCGGAACAATCCGTCGTCGTCGCGTTTGCAACCAATGTGGTGCCAAATTTACCACGGTTGAACGCGTCCAGATGCGCGATTTGGTTGTGCGGAAAAATTCGGGAAAAACCGAACCTTTTGACCGTGACAAACTGCGCCGCAGTATTAAGTTGGCGTGTCATAATCGTGAAGTGGGGGATGAACAAATTGAACGTTTGGTTGCGTCTATTCAACGCAGGTTGGAAACAGAAATGGCCGATGATATGGTTACCAGTGCCCAAATCGGCGAAATGGTTTCGGATTCTTTGTTGAATTTGGACCCGATTGCATTTGTGCGTTTCGTTTCGGTGTATCGCAAATTTTCCAAGATTTCTGATTTCAAGAAAATTATCGATACTATCCCGGAAATTACGGACGAAGCGATTGTCTGTAAATTACCAAAAACTACTTTGTTCTGAGGGAAAAATTACATATGAAAAAAATCATAGTGTTTGTTTTGGGACTGTTTGTGTCGGGGATGGCGTTGGCCGCGCCAAATATAGACGTATTGACCGATATGGACGAGAGTTTATATACCCAGATTTTTATGCTGCAAGACAGTGAAAAAATTTCAACTGCGCAAAATTTGGAACGTCAGTTGGCGGACCCAATTTTGAAAAATGAAGTTTTATATCAAAGATATTTTTCAAAAACCTATCATACCAAAAGCGCAGAAGTAAAAAATTGGATGGATAAATATAACGATATGCCCGGCGCAGTGCGTATGGAAAAATTGTCTAAGTTAAAAAAGGTTTCGGTGAAAAAACCGCGTGTGCCAAATATGCTGTCGGGCGGGATGTCTATTGAAACGGCTCAGTCTGAAACATGGACGGCAAAAAATTATTCGGGCACAACCGATAAAAACATAACGAAATTCAAAAAGGCGATTCGTTCGGGGGCAACCAAGACCGCACGGAATATTTTGGAAGATAAATCTTTCAAGAAAAAATTAACCGAATCAGATTATGGGCGGCTTGCCGGTCGGCTTGCGTATGTGTATTACACAAATGGCGAATATGAATTGGCGAAAAAATGGGGCTTTGTCGCAAGTGATGCGGAATCTGAATACGGGCTGTGGACGATGGGATTGTTGTATTTCAAAGAAGAAAAGTACAAGGAAAGCGAAAAATACTTTGGTCGCATTTTGAAATTGAAACAAATCAACAATGCCCGCAAGACCGAGGCCGCATTCTGGGCCGGGCGTGCCGCCGATATGCGCGGTGATAATGATAAAGCAAATGAATACTGGACGATTGCGGCCGCGCACCCGATGGCGTTTTATGGCGCGTTGGCGGCGACAATGATGGGAAATGTGCCGGAATACGAATTCTTTGAACAAGAATTTACCGAAGAAGATATTGATGAACTGCGCGGCGATAGGTATGGGAAAATCGCACTGGCGTTGCTGCAGGTGAACCGTCGTGACCGCGCGGAAGAATACCTTAAATATATGATTACGTCCAAGGTAAGTGATAGAAGCCTGCACGCGATAAATGCGATTGCAACCGCGTTTGGACTTTCGCGTGTGGCGATTTTGGCATCGGGCGTGATACGTGACCGCGGCATTTTGGAAATTGATGATGATGTTATTTATTCTGCACAATATCCATTACCCGATTGGGAACCGATGGGTGGTTGGTCTATTGACAGGGCATTATTGTTGGCAATTATTAAACAGGAAAGTGGTTTCCGCACGGCCGCAAAATCGGGTGCGGGTGCAAACGGTGTTATGCAGATTATGCCGGGAACCGCGAAATTGGTCGCGCGCGCAAACAAGGTTAAAATGTCGGATATCGATATGTCGAATCCCGAACATAATATGTTCTTGGGGCAACAGTATATTGTTGATTTGTTGGTGCATCCAAATGTGAACAATAACATTATAAAAATGTTGGCGGCGTATAATGCCGGTATGGGTTCGGTGGTAAAGTTTGAAAAATCTTTTACGACGGATGACCCGTTGCTGTATATCGAAAGTTTTCCGGCGTATGAAACGCGTGGTTATATCAAACGCGTGATGGCGAATTTGTGGTTGTATCGTGCGCGTTTGAATCAGCCTTTGACAACATTGAAAGTCTTGGCGGATTCCCAGTGGCCACTTTACACCAGTGAAGATGAATATGTGCGTGCCGAAGAAATACCGTATTCTATTTAATGGGGCGATATGATAACGGTTGCAGATTTTTCCATTGAAAACGAAATTGGTGCAAACTTTATTGCCGGATGCGACGAGGCCGGACGCGGTCCGCTCTGTGGGCCGGTTGTTGCGGCGGCGGTGATTTTTCCAAATCGCGATATTGAAATTCCGGTGGTGATACGTGATTCTAAAAAAATGTCGGCGCACCAAAGGGCGGTCGCGTATGATTGGATAACAAAAAACACAATATGGGCAACCGGCGAATGCAGTCCGGCGGAAATAGATGAATTAAATATACTTTGGGCATCTATGCGTGCGATGGAACGTGCGGTCGCATCGCTTTCCTGCGCACCGGAAATTTGTTTAATTGATGGAAACCGCGTGCCAAAGAATTTACGGGGCAGGGCGGTTATAAAGGGCGATGCGAAATCACTTTCTATTGCGGCGGCGTCCATTATTGCCAAAGAAACGCGTGATAAAATTATGCACGAACTTGCACAAAAATTTCCTGAATATGGTTGGGACCGGAACGCCGGATATCCCACCGCGGAACATTTATCGGCAATTGAAAAATATGGTGTGACGGAATATCATCGTCGGACGTTTGGACCGGTCAAAAAATGCCTGCAATCCCGCGAAAATTCTTGACTTTTTGGGCGGAATTTGTAGAATGTCACGACGGTAATAAAAGGATAAAAAATGGCGTTTGATAAAAACATTGTGGATTATGTACGGGAAAAATATGGTGTTAATATGGAATCTGCCAAAAAATGGTGGAAACATGATGAATTATGGCACGACCCTGAATTAACAGACTACCTTGGTAGTCATTATGATGGAAGGGTTGTTAAAGCGGTAAAAGACAAATATGGTGTTCATATGGATGCACTCAATGGGGGCAGATGGTGGGAACACAAAGAATTGTTTAAAGATCTTGAGTTTGGGGATTATTTTATTCAATTAAAAAAGTTAGGTTTTCGTAAAATACAAGAAGTGTTGAACGAACCGCGGCCATGGCGCAGTACCGATTCCATAGGAAAACCTCGTTTCCCGAATTTTGGAAAAACACCTGGTTTAAGGGAAGTTGGAATTATACCAGTTTTGTCCGATAAGGGGCGTTAAGATGGTGGCAAAAGAAATTGAAATGGAACCTTTGTATGAACGGGATTATAATTTGCCCCAAGACACATATGTTTGTTCGGCTACTGGGTTGGTGTGTGAAAAGGTATCGAAACATTTTCGTGAATATCGCGCGTTTATAGAACATTTGTCTGAAACAAATGATGATAGGTTGTTTTTACAAAGTGAACCGAATTTGTGTATAGATCCGGATTATTTTGGTCGTTGTACTGTTTTTGATAATTTTATGAAAACAGTTACCAAGTTAGCCAAAAACAAAGGACGTTAAAATGATACATTTAACACACGAGGGACCAGAGCCGACACCAGAGGAAATTGCGGCACGTGCGGCAATACAGCAAAAAATCTTTGGCAACAATATTATTGTTCATCGTGATTTTACCGGGGTAATATTATCGCCCACAGAATTTCAAAAATTCCAAGAAATTGTGAATGAACGTCGTCCATATTATCGTAAAGATTTCATACCCCAGACGTTTATTCCAGATTTAAAAAAGTTTTTTGATAAAGCCAGATAAAAGGATATAAATATGTTAAAACAAAAAATGGCACAATTCCGTGAATACAGGGCGGCAACGAAAGAAGCAAAAGAAAAAGATGCGGCAAGTTTGGATTTGTTTCGGGCGTGGATGGATGCAATTGGCGAAATATCAATAACCAAACAAAAAGGTTTTCTGGATTCAATACGCAAACCACATGACGATTCGTTCGGGGCACTTAATTATCCATGTATTGTAAGACACCAATGGGAAATGTCAGGGCGCGCATTTGGACATGATATATATGATTCGGGTTTTGAAACACATCATTGCAGTCACTATATAGAAAAATCAACGTGTCCAATGACAGATTGTTATTGGTATCAGAAAAATCGTGATGCCGCAGATTTTATAAAAAGTCATTGTAGGTAAACAAAAAGGATAAAAAATGGCAGATAACGATAGTTATGAAAAGGACATGGAGGAAATTTTTGGAGAAACACGTGGCGAACGTGAACGTAAGCGGTTGAAACAGATTTCAGATGCTGCGGCGGAATCTGTACGCCTGGCTAATGATTTTAAACAAGAATTAAAAAAAGAAGAAATAATCCAAAAATGTTTGGATATTATTCGTAATAAAAATGTCATAGTTAAAGATTTGAGTGGCGAAGAATTTTATCGTGTTTATATCGGCGACGAATACCAGTTTTCATTTCATAAATATGATGAGTTTGATCAATACCAGGTAGGCATAGATTTTAAGGATTGGTTTTTTTACAAAAAAAGACCAGATCTGGAAGAACTGTATAGATTATGTGTTGCCAAATACAATGAACAGGCATTAAAACAGGCATTAAAAAAAGAAAAAAAGACAGACAGAAAATCTCTGACCTCTGGACAACGAACCGGTATTTTATTTATGTCGTGGGGATTGTTTATTATAGCTATAGGTATAATAGACTATGTAGACTTTAAAAAAACACAACGTGTGAAGAAACAGGTTGATGCGTATGAAAAAACTTTGCCGGCAGAATACATGGAATACAAACATGCGGTCGAACACTATCGCGATAGTTTAATGCACGCCAAAGGCCGTTAATAAAAATCTATCCTTTATATTGATTTTATGATATAATTCCCCTGCGATTACAGGGGATTTTTATGAAAGAAATGATTGCTTATGCGTTTTTGTCTATTTACACTGTTTTGGAATTTGTTGCCTATATCCCCCAGATTGTTAAGATATTAAAAACCAAACATGCGGATGATTTAAGTTTAACATCTTGGTTCGTGTGGATTACCACCGATTTATCTTATTTGGGGTATGTCCTGTTGGAAACTCCGCAATTTGGTGTTATCTTTATTGCCTCGCTGGATTTGGTGTTTATTGTATCGGTATTTTTGCTGACCGCATATTATCAGAAACATAACAAGCGCAGAAAAAAATACTAAAAACAAAATTTGATTGTTGGTGGATTTTGATATAATATTATCTTACCAGATTTAATAAAAAGGAAACGAGATGAAACTTCGTACGATTGAGGGTTTAGATTTGTGCGGGAAATATGTGTTGCTGCGCGATGATTTTAATGTGCAAATTGTTGATGGAAAAATTACCGAAGGTTTTCGTATAGAGCGCAGTATGCCTACAATTGATTTATTGCGCAATGCCGGTGCGCGGGTGGCGATTTGTTCACACCTGGGGCGGCCGCGGGGTGTGCGTGATATGAAATATTCCCTGCGCGGGGTTGCGGAATATATGAATTTGCCGTTGATTGATGACTGTTTGGATAAATCTTTTATGGCGAATATGCGTGACGGCGATGTTGTGTTGTTGGAAAATGTGCGATTCTATGCCGGGGAAGAAGAAAACGATGTGAATTTTGCGCGGGATTTGGCAAACGGATTTGATTTGTTCGTGAACGATGCGTTCGCCGTTTCGCACCGTGCACATGCAAGTACCGTTGGCGTGACAAAATTCTTGCCATCATATGCGGGATTGTTATTACAAAGTGAAATTGAAAATTTAACCAATGTTATGGAAAATCCAACGCACCCGGTGTTGTCTATTGTCGCGGGGTCCAAGGTTTCGACCAAGATTGGTGTGCTGCGCGCGCTGATAAAACTGTCCGATACAATAATTGTTGGTGGGGCGTTGGGAACAACATTTAATTATGCGCTTGGCGCGCCGGTTGGAAATTCGTTGTATGAACCAGATATGGCGGACAACGCGCGCGACATTATGAAATACGCCGCGGAAAATAATTGTCGATTACTGGTTCCACTGGACAAAGGGGTTGGGCCGGTATTCGAACCGAACGCGCCGCGCACCGATAAAGACCTGAGCGATATCTTGCCGGACGATGTTATTATTGACGGTGGACCGAAAACCGCCGCGCGTGATATCGATGAAATCGGGCGTGCCGCAACGGTTATTTGGAACGGGACGGTTGGTATGGCGGAATGGATGCCGACGTGGTCGTTTGGGTCATTTGCGATTGCGCGGGCGATTGCCGAAAACACACGTGCCGGCAAATTGAAAAGTATTGTTGGCGGTGGCGATACGGTGGCGGCGTTGGATGCGTGTGGCGTGATGGATGATATAACATATGTTTCAACGGGTGGGGGCGCGTTCTTGGAATTTATCGAAGGTCGCGAATTACCCGGAATTGCGGCATTGGTTGAAAAGTAAAAAAAACGCCCATTCGGGCGTTTTTTTAAGATACACAATGTTCATTATCGGTCACGCATGTTCCATTGTTGCAAAAGTTACACGCGCCCGGACAATCGTCATTTGTATTACATTTTCCATAAACCTTGGCATCACTTAGATTCCACAGAATACAATTATTATCGGTGTGAAATTCACTGTTCCACCCGACACATGTTTTATATGTAACCGTCGTTTCCGGCAGGTTGGTTACCTGTTCTATCTGATCGCCAAGATCGGTTATCTGGTTATAAATATTGTTCACGTCCGGAACAATAAACCCCGCCGTAACCAGGTCACCTTCGTGACCGGAAACTACGTCCCAGTTTTCATCAAAGCCCGTTTCCGGATTAAAAATTGCGCGTTCACTGAATTGTGCCTGGCCATTTTGTGTGCCGTTGTATGTGACGACATTTCCGGTGGTGCCGGCGGTGATTTTATCTTGTTTTAACGCATCCTGGGTATCCACATAGTTACGTGATGTAACGGTTGTGTCTGCAAAAACTGAATTAATTGCGATTGTTGATGCAATCGCACCAATGGTAAGTACAGAAATCCTCATATTCCCTTCCTTTTTTGTTTGCTTGTTTTTATACCCATAATGGTAACAAAAAAGGTTCCTTTTTGTCCCCCCATTTTACGGACTTTACGGTTGTTGATTTTACTGAATAATTTTTTCTAAAAAAATACTGGACAAAAACGAACGTTTTTGACCGCCCCGCGCACACAAAAAAACGCCCGGTTTCCCGGGCAGTTTTGTTAAATTTGTTTGTAAATCTATGCCGCTTTCTTGGCGTTTTTCAATATTTCAATCGGTGGTTTTTTGCCCAATACGACATCTTTATCAATTACGATTTCGGCCAAATCGGTTTTGTCCGGCGCATTAAACATTGGTTCCAACAGTATTTTTTCCAAAATACTGCGCAGACCGCGTGCACCCGTCTTGCGTGCCAATGCCAACTTTGCAATTTCGCGCAGGCCGTCTTCGGTTACGGTCAATTTTACGTCGTCCATATCCAGCATTGCGACATATTGACGAACAATCGCATTTTTCGGTTCGGTCAATATTTTTACCAATGCATCTTCATCTAATTCGGTCAGCGTTGTTACGACCGGCAAACGCCCAATCAGTTCCGGAATAATTCCAAACTTTACCAAATCTTGGGGTTGGACATCCGCCATATGGTTTTGCGCATCGCGTTCTGTTTTCGATGCGACATCGGCACCAAATCCAATTCCGGCGCGTTCGCATTTGCGATTCGCAATAATTTTATTTAATCCGTCAAACGCACCGCCACAGATGAATAATATCTTGGATGTGTCCAGGCGAACGGTTGCCTCGCCCGGGTGTTTGCGGCCCGCACCACCGGCGGACACGTTTGCGATTGTGCCTTCGACCAGTTTTAATAATGCCTGTTGCACGCCTTCGCCGGAAACATCGCGTGTAAGGGATGGGTTTTCGGATTTGCGCGCAATTTTATCAATTTCGTCAATATAGATAATTCCACGTTGTGCCCGTTCGACATCAAAATTCGCGTTGTGTAATAATTGTGTCAAAACACTTTCCACGTCGTCGCCGACATATCCGGCCTCTGTAAGTGTGGTGGCATCGGCAATCGCAAACGGCACATCCAAGATGCGTGCCAATGTTTGCGCGAACAGTGTTTTACCCGTTCCCGTTGGCCCAATCAGCAACACATTTGATTTTTGAATCTCTACGTTTGAATTCAATGTTACATTGTGACGTTTATAATGATTATATACCGCGACCGCCAATGTGCGTTTCGCGACATCTTGGCCGATGATATATTCGTTCAAGAAATCATAAATTTGGTGCGGGGTGGGTAATTTTTCGGCATCTTTGGTAACCTGGGTCCGCATATCGTCCGCCATAATATCGTTGCACAGTGCGATACATTCGTCGCAAATGCATACATTACGACCACTGACCAATTTTTTTACTTCATATACCGCCTTGCCACAGAAACTGCAAAACTGGTTTTGTTTTTCTGGTGTCTGTTTTTCGTCACTCATCCCGATAACCCCATTTTTTATTTACGAACCAAAATACCATCAATTAAACCAAACTTTTTGGCCGCGTTTGCGTCCATCCAGTTGTCGCGTTCCATCGCATCAAACAATTCTTTTTCCTTGCGTCCGGTGAACCCTGCCATTTGCTTAATCAACAATTGTTTTGTCTGTTTAAATTTCGCGACATGAATTTCCATATCTGTCACTTGACCTTGGGTTCCCGCCATAGGCTGATGAATCATAATCTGGGTGTTTTGCAGACAAAAACGTTTACCCTTTGCACCCGCCGCCAAAATTACAGAAGCCATTGATGCAACCAATCCCATACCAATGGTTGATACAGGTGCCTTGATATAATTCATCGTGTCAATGATTGCTTCCCCAGCCGAAACATCACCGCCTGGTGAATTTATGTACATAGATATATCGGCATTCGGATTTTCTGATTCCAACAATAATAACTGTGCCACGATGGTGTTCGCCATGCCGGTTTCAATTTCGCCGGTCACCATAATAATTCTGTCACGCAACAGGCGCGAATAAATGTCAAACGAACGTTCGCCGCGTGGGGATTCTTCTATTACAATTGGTACCAAAGACATAATTTATCCTTATATTTTTCTTTTAATTATACCACAAAAAACCGTATTCGCAAATGTGCGCGGTAATTATTTGGCAACAACAACCATCGCCGTACGCAACACATTATCGCCCATCATATAACCCGGTTGAAATTCGTCCGTGATTGTATTTGGAGCGACATTTTCCGGTCTGTCCACGACCTGAATCGCGTTGTGCAATGTTGGATCCAATGGTTTACCAATGGTTTCCATACGAACAATTCCAATGGAATCAAATGCGGACTTTAATGCCGCCGCCATAGATTTTATACCGGCATCATCGGGTGAATGCTTTAACGCCGCATCAATCGCATCGGACACCGGCAGAATTTTTTCCGCGACCGATATTGCGCGTATGCGCGCGCGTGATTCCGCATCAATTGCCGCGCGGCGGCGTGTGTTTTCCAATTCCGCCATCGCGCGCAGGTATTTGTCGTTCATATCCGCCAAAGATTGTTCCAATTCCGCCACGCGCGCATCATCCGTCGCCGGCCCAGGATTTTTGGTGTCATTTTCGGCATCGTTTATTGATACCTGTTCAATATCTGTATTTTTTTCGTCCATGTCTTCATCTTTGTTTTGTTACTTTGCATTTTCTATTATAGGGACAAATTCGTCCGGTTTCAAGGATGCGCCCCCAACCAACACGCCGTCTACATTTTCAATCGCGACAATATCGGCAACATTTTTGGAATTCACGCTGGCCCCGTACAAGATTGGTGTTCCGCCAAGGTGCATATATGATAGCGTGTCGGCAATCGTGCGGTGGGCGGTGGAAATTTCTGCCGTGGTTGGGGTTATGCCTGCACCAATGGCCCAACGTGGTTCATAGG
The DNA here is from genome assembly GCA_045546075.1 of Candidatus Enterousia sp. Lineage (GTDB taxonomy): Bacteria > Pseudomonadota > Alphaproteobacteria > Rs-D84 > Rs-D84 > Enterousia. Next base: position 2,670 of record JAZQCF010000025.1, on the reverse strand, counting down.
CAATAATAATATCGCCATGCACATCCGCCGGCACAGATTCCCGTACCGCCGATGTGATAACATCCAATGTCTTGCCGGCACGTTTTTCGTCCATTGTTTCGCCAACGCAGATTATTGGCGTAATGCCATTTTCCAATGCGCGCGCGGCCTTGGCGCGTACAATATCGTTGGTTTCATTGTGATACATACGGCGTTCACTGTGCCCGACAATAACGTATTTTGCGCCCGCCGCCGCCAACATAGATGCAGATATTTCGCCGGTGTATGCGCCACGTTCGTGGGTGCTGACATCTTGGGCACCAAATGCGATAATGTTGGATTTTTCGCCCAACATTGTAAACGGCACGCATAAAACCACGCGATTTTCGGTGGTTATGCCGTTTGTTTTATCAATCATTTCGCGCAAAAGTTCGCGCGAACCGTTCATTTTCCAGTTTCCAATGATAAATTTCATCTTTTTTTCCTTTTTTCCATTGCATTTTTACGAAATGTTTTGCTATGTTATCGCAAAAGGGGATAAAATGCTAGAATATTTACGTAATGCGGCAGATAAACCTGTCGCGAAGGTCTTGATGGGAATTTTAATCTTTTCGTTCGTGGGGTGGGGTGTCGCCGAATGGGTGTTTGGCCTTACATCTGCGGATACAACGCTGATGCGTGTCGGCGGGGACAAGGTTTCGGTTCAGCAATATTCAAATATGAAATCGAACGAATTGGCCGGCCTTTCGCGCGAAGAACAGCGTAAAATATACACGGACCCAACCGCAATGGCGGCGTTCCAGGATGGTATCATACAAAAAATTGCATCTATTAAAAGGTTGGAACGGCACGCGAACGATTTGGGTTATGTTGTATCGGATCACCGAATCGCAAATGAAATTCGCGATATTCCACAATTCCAAGAAAACGGCAAATTTTCGCCGGCGGCATTTGATGTGGTTCTGCGGAATTCGGGGTTAACCGAATCGGATGTTGCAAACGATATTCGTATGCGCACATTAAATAATATGGTAAATACACCGATTAACGCGAAAATGAAGACACCGCGATTTGCGGTTCGTGCGGCGTATAATGCGCGCGGTGCATCGCGGACCGTGGATTTGGCGACGGTGAAATTTGCAGATTTTGATGTAAAATCACCAACTGAAAATGATTTGCGCGAATTTTATAAACAAAATCCACACCGGGTTGCCGAAACACGCGATGTGTCTTATGTGATGTTGCCAACCGAAATGGATAAACCGGATGAGTATGAAAAGAACCTGAAAATTGCCCAGAAAATGGAAGATGCAATTATCGGTGGTGACAGTTTGTCGGCGGCGGCAAAAACATATAATGCGCGGTTCAAAAAATATGAAAACATAACTGCGCAAAATTTGCCGGATGATAAATTCTTTGATAATGCAATGATTGCGCGCGTGTTTGATATGGATTCAGGTATCGAGAGCGAGATGATAGAAACCCGTGAAGGCTTTGTCATTGTGCGTGTTGATGAAATAGTTCCCGAACACAATGCAGAATTCGATTCGGTTAAAAAAGATTTGACGGCCGAATGGACACGTGCCGAACGTCGCAAATTGGCATATGTTCGTGCAAATGAATTACTGGTTGATTTGAATAAAAATGGCAAATTGGCAAACAAGAAAACGGTTACGGTTACCCGCACAGACGGTGCCACGCCATCTGTTTTGGTTGCCGCGTTCAAGAACCAGGTTGGTCAAAATACCATTGTTGACGACACGGATGCGTTTTATGTGATGCGTGTCATTGATGAAAAATTGCCTGCGGTTGATGATAAGAAGATAGATGCAATGGCGGGCGAAGTATCCAAAATGGCGGATGCACATATTGGTGCAGATTATAATGCGTACCTGGAACGTGAATATCCAATAAAAATAAATGAAAAGACATATAACCGATTTGTGAAATAATGCACAGCGGGATAAATAAATCACCCGTGGAACCATTCCACGGGTGATTTATTACAAGATTTTTATATTATTATTTGCGCCACAGCCAACAGTTTTCTTCTGTTCTAGCAACCCCATCCGGCCAGCCCACACAGGTGAGTTCATTTTGTTTTGCACCATAAAAAAACTGAAACTCTTCTGCAACCGCCGCAACTGTCGGAACCGCTTTGTCGGCATGTGCAAGTTCTGGACTGCCATAACGTAAATCACCAAAATAATTGGACAGCGCCATTTCGGCATTATCAATCAGTTCTGCGGTTAATATACCATATTTATTTGCAACCAATCCATCATCATCATCGTATGATGCGATACTGGTCAGTTGATCTTCCCATGGTCGATTTTCTACCGTCCCGGAATTTACCATCGCAGATTCTATTATGTCTTGCTTTTTTGCTACCTCGGTATCGACATATCCACGCGATGTAACGGTTGTGTCTGCGAAAACTGAATTAATTGTAATTATTGATGCAATCGCACCAATGAATAAAGGTTTTTTGCTCATATTTTCCCTCTTTTTGCTTGTTTGTTAATCTCTCCACCGTCATACCGCTTTCTCTCGTCATCCCGGCGAAGGCCGGGATCCAGGCCGAGCGACAGCGAGGACCTGCCCCGCAGGGAATTTGGAACGCGCTTTGCGCGTGACAAACATTCACTGTCTGCGACGCAATCAACCTTCGCCAAGGCTTCGGTTGATGGG
>JAZQCF010000024.1:0-1691 GCA_045546075.1 Candidatus Enterousia sp. | reverse complement strand
GTCGGGTGGTTTTATTTTTTGACAAGTGGGGGTGGGTGGATCGGTGCGAACGAAGTGCAGCACCAATACGAGGATACACAATTAGAAAAATCTTAAAAAATCGACTTTGGAAGATTTTTTTGATTTTTGTTATTGTGTATCAAGGAGCACATAACTCCCACCAAAACAAACAAAAACCGACCGGATGGTCGGTTTGATTATTTCAAATTCGTCTTAAAGAAGTGTTCCATTTTATCAAATGGTATCTTGGTCATATTGTCGTACAGGTCTGTATGATTCGCGCCCGGGATTATCATCAATTCTTTATTATCGCCCTTTAATTTTTTGAATGCATCTTCACTGAAATACCAGCTGTGCGCGATTTCCCCGTGAACCACCAATACAGGACTGCGGATTTCATCTGCGCGCTGTAAAATCGGCATATTTATAAACGACAGTGCACTGGTTTTATTCCAACCGCCATTTGAATTCAAAGAGCGTTTATGATAACCACGCGGCGTTTTATAATACGCATAGTAGTCTTTGACAAATTGTGGCGCATCATCCGGCAACGGGTCAACCACACCGCCCGCCAATTCATATTTTCCATTTTTATAATCGATTGTACGTTGGTTATTCATCGATTCTTTGGCGGCAAAACGCGCATCGGCATTATCATCGGCATCAAAGTATCCGTTTGCCGTAACACGTGTCATATCATACATTGTTGATGCAACCGTGGCACGAATACGCGTATCCATTGCGGCCGCGTTTAATGCCATTCCGCCCCATCCACAGATACCGATAATACCGATTTTATCGGCATCAACGTCATCACGATTGGCCAGGTAATCAACCGCCGCAGAAAAATCTTCGGTGTTTATATCGGGGGACGCAACATAACGAACATTCCCGCCGCTTTCACCGGTAAAGGACGGGTCAAAAGCCAACGTGATAAAACCGCGCGATGCCATTTCTTGGGCGTACAGACCGGACGATTGTTCTTTGACCGCACCAAACGGACCCGCCACCGCGATTGCCGGTAATTTTTTACCGGACATATTTTTTGGCATATATAAATCGCCAACCAATTCAATTCCGTACCGGTTATGAAAATGTACCTTTTGTGTTACGACGTTTGGATTTTTTGGAAACACATTATCCCATTTATTGCACGGAACAATAAAATATCCCAAAACGCCCAATACTATAATAATCGCAATTAAAATTACCCACTTCATATTTAACCCCTTTCCTTTTGTTTTCCCCAGAATACAATGGATTTATTTCGTGCGCAAGATAAAAAAGACGGGCAACCGCCCGTCCAAAAACATTGTTAAAGAATGAATTACAATATGCGTCCAAAAAATCCGCCATCCAGCAACAATGTTAATACAATCCACCACCATGACCAAGTAACAGTCTTGGTTAATTTCAAGATTAAAAATATAATTGTGAACATATATGACTCCTTTTTGACACGTATGAATTATATCATAATCTTGGATTTTTTTCAACAGTTCGTTTTTGCCACCGGGGCGGGTCAAAGCCATAGGAAAACAAACATTTGTTAAAGGCTTGTCCTAGGAAAATGTTTCAAGTATAATATGAAACATACAAATTATTCTAGTTTTATACAAATGGAGGGAATAAGTATGACACACGATGATTTGTGGCGCGCCATTATGGAATTGGCCGCATCACGGAATATG
>JAZQCF010000023.1:0-3763 GCA_045546075.1 Candidatus Enterousia sp. | reverse complement strand
CCGTCCAGATCGATAACGTAATTATAGCCTATCATGGCGAACCCCCGCTCCTTGTGCCACTTGTCAATATCGGCTGCTCTCACGTCCTGCCCGGCTCTGGTAGCCGAACAATGGATAACAATAGCGTCAATGTCTTCCCGTCTCATTTCTCGTCCTCCTTTTTGGCTGCCTCGAAACTCATCCCTATTTGATCCTCAACCTTAAAGCGCATATATTTCCGAAGCCATCGAAAAATCGGATGGTCGGAAATAACGGCGGCATTTTCCAAAAACGACCAGAACTCCACGCCGCAACAAAAAGCCGTAAAGTAATTGGCAAACCGCAACCGGGTTTCGGCGGCAATGGTTTGGTCCAACATTTCAGCCAATACGATACCGACCAAGATAAAAACGAATTTGTATATGGTCCGCCACGCCTTGACCGATTCAAACGCGAACCGTTGTTTGGTACGCTTTGCCACGACGGCCGATTTGATAACGCCGGTTATGAAATCAACCAATTCGAATACCGTTACCGTTATAAACAACGGCAACAGGTTTTCGACGAATACCGAAAGGAACCCGGCAAGGATTCCGGCCAATATCTTTGCCGGGTATATTGTCATTGTCCGAATCATCGTTTGCCATTTTAATTTGCGGTTACTGTAACATCGCCGTTCGGCATTATAAACGTAAATATGCGGCCGTAATCTGTAACGCCGTGGTCGGTAACACTCAATGCGTTACCGCCCGTTGTGGCGGAAACGGAATTAAGCGTAACGCCATCTTCAATTGTTGCGAACACCGAAACAACCGAACCGGGGATTGTTGACAAATCCTTTACAGAAAGGACAACGCCCGTTTTATTTACCAATGTTATATTCCGCAACGTTACATTGTTTTCGTAACCGATTGCCGGGGCAATACGGTTCAAAATTAAATATTGGCCATAATCCCCAAAATGGGACGCAACCGCGCCAACGTTGATTTGATGCAACAAATTGTCATCGCCATACACATAATTTCCAAGTTTGGACGCACCGCCCAATTGGTACATATCAACCTTTATGGCCGAAATTTCGTTGGCAACTTGCGTTATGGCTTCATTGTTCGCGGGACGTACACGGGTAGAACAACAAACAATGGTTGCGTTCGGGAACCACGCAACAAATTGTTCGACCATCGCTTTATAAGGTGCGTACCAATCCGTTCCCGTATAGTTGTCGCCAAGGAAGAACAACACGCAATCAACATCGGAAAACGCCGAAACATTCGGGCGCAAGTTTTGCCACGCGTCGTTTTCCCAATATGTAAATGTTCCGTTGTCTGTTAAAGAATACGCGCCCGTTTCATAACGACGGCCAAAAACCGGCGTAACCTTTGCGGACGGTTTCTTTTGGCGAATTATAGATTGCAACAAAGTTGTCCACGCGGTATTTTTTGAGGATGCCGCCATAGCCCAATGGCCCCACCACAAATTGTTTGCATAATCGGGTTCCGTATCGTCAACGGTCGGATGGATTGTATAAGAATTTCCGACACAAAGAATGTGCGAAAAATCAAGGGCGAACGCCGCCACGTTTCCATCAACAACCATTAACCGGTATTTGTTTCCCGAACGGTCCGGAATGATGTTTTGGGAACCCTTTAACGCCGCAACATCGGACAAAAGGTTTTGAATTTCGGACGTATTGTTTTCAACTTGTGCCGCCAATGCCGACATTTCGGATTCGTGGACCTCAACTTGAAAAGCAAAGGCAATTGAACGCGTCGCGTTCCCGAATACTTGTAATTGTAACGGGTTCGTTTCAACCATATTGTCTTGCGAATAGTAAAAACTATTCGGCCCGTCCGGCGCACCCGGAAATGTTCTTAAATATCGGCCGCCGTTAAATTTTATTGCGACACGTTCCCCGCCGAAAACATATATACCCATATCGGAAACATCAATTGTTTGCGCACCGGCCGAAACAGGAATGACGAATTGATTTCGAACAATGAACAAATAATATTGGTCAACGTCGCCAACGTACAAAATAACGTTTCCGGCATTTTCGGATGTTAACGAAATATTCTTTATTTGAGCGGCGGATGATGCGGCACGAACAGGACAAACAACCGAATTATTAACCGCCTGTAATGAATACGTGCCGCCCGTGTCGCCAATTTTTTCAACGGTCACACCCGCCGCCGGTATAATGTCCGATTCGAATATATTGCTATAAATTAGAATATCGGACGCCGCCAAATAACTTGTATTTGCGGCGTCCCAATCAACCGTGAACCGCAAATACATTGAACCAACCGCCTTTTCATAAATCTTTGTACCTGTACGGTCGTTGTCCGTAAATGTAAAATCGGTATAAACGCCATTGTCGCCAACTGTTACTTGAACATTTCCGTTAAAATATCCAATGTGCCGAATTGTGTATTTTTTATTTATGTCAGTATTCGATGAATCATAAAAACATAGACTTTTCAAAAAGTTAAGAATACTAACGTTCGTTGTCGGGACTTGCGCCAAACCACAAAGTTGGGAACGGATAATTACATCCATCGCGTCCAACTCTTTTATCCGGTTATTTATAGAAAGAATCCCATTATAAAACGGGTTTACGGGGTCAATCTTATATGCCGCAATGTTAATTATCTTTGTCGAATCCCCGCCGGGGTAAGCGATAACAAAACGATTTTGGCCCGATGATGGCGTTTTGAATATCAAAACGGGGTTTTCTTCGTCTATTGTACCTAACAATTGATACGTACCGACACCGTACAGTATATTAACGGAAAACGAGGATTCACAAACCATCGAAATTGCGACAACCGACCCATCCGCAACCGAAACACGAATATTTCGGCCCGTTGTATATGTTTCTTCGGATTCAAACAACGATTCGCCTAAAATCTTGGTTTGCAAAGCATAAATTTCGGTTTCTGTAAAAGCGCGATTCTCTAATTTGAACGCATAATTTCCGTTGTTAAGATTCGAAAGGCCGTCCCAATTTACGGTTATCTTTATAAAGTCGTTGCCTTGATGCTTATAATATGTTTTTATTCCCGTCTGCGCCGCATCAACGGAAAAGTTAAAATCAATAAATGTTGATTTATCCTTTGTTATTGTCAATTGAACACGGTTCGGATTTGTGAAATATCCGAATATCCTAATATATGCGTCGCGGGAATCTTGCGCGTTATAAAAATTCGCCGAAACAAGCCCGTTATAAAACGAACGGTCGCCCGCTACCAATTGCGAATCAACAACAACGGAAGAATCCGAAAGGCCAAAAATCTTTTCGAACGTCCACGAACCGTTATATTTCATAATGCCAAGTATTCCACTTGGAACGACGATGCCGCCGAAATTGCTATACACACCGGGACCGGCAAGATATGCCACGTTATTGTCCGGGGTCCCGGGCGTCGTTTCCGTTGTTGCAACGCCTACAAATTGATAATCCGCGCCCAATGAATTGACCATTGAGAAAAGGACCTGTTGCAATAATGCGCCCGTAATCGCATTTGTTCCGTTCGTGCGGACAACCTGTTGTATTGCCGATTTTAGTGTTGCGTAATTTGCCATATTATTGGTTGTTAAAATCGTTGTTAAAATCATCGTTGAAATCGCCGCGTTGGGCCTTTATGTAACCCAAACCGATTTTCTTTGCCACAGTAGCCGTCTCGAACTCCGCTTCCACCCCGGCAACGTCCCCGTTCCTCTCCCATGTCGGCGTAATCAGAAACTGACCGACACTATACAAGTCCGTCCCCTTGGTTATCTCCAC
>JAZQCF010000022.1:0-1924 GCA_045546075.1 Candidatus Enterousia sp. | reverse complement strand
AAGTAATTGTTGGCAACCGTAACGACATTGGACCCGTTCAATTGCGTATCCGGGAAAATGGCCCGGTATTTATCCGAATCAATCAACCGTTGCACATCCCGGTTGAAATCCTTGGCAATGGTTGCGGCATACGAACAAATGCAAAATTTCAAGTCCGGAAAATTACCCAACATATCGGCGGGAAGAAACCGGCTTGAACCTTGGGATTTGCCGTGTTGCGGCGGGGCCTGTATGATTAGTTTGCGAATCTTGCGTTTGGCGAACATATCCAACACCCGGTAATATGCAACGTGAAATGGCGTTGGGTCAAAGTTCGGGTCCATATATTCGGCGAACCACAACAGGTTGCGCCGTGCACCCTCTTGTAAAAACAATTCCGGGTGTTCCGACAACGCCCGGGTTATTTGCATTGTATCAACGTCCATAATCAACTATCAATCCCAATGTTTGTAATGTTCGGCCATCGTGCGTTCATAAATGCCGTAATGGATTCCACGACGCGGTTGTATCGCTCTTCGGACAAATGGCCCAAATGAATAACAATAACATCTTCGTCCGGGTCTTGCGGACCATCAGTTTTGCCAAATCCCGCCATATTATAACGCCTGTTCCATTATTACACGACCGCAATAATTTTCGTTTATGACAACGAAACCGCGCCGTTTGTACCAATCAACACGCCATCCGGGCGCGGCCGCCAATTGCATTTTCTTATACCCACGTTCGCGGGCCAATTTCAACGCCTGTTTGATAAGTTGGTTTCCATATCCTTGACCGCGAAATATTGGATGGACCTTTACGTTGGCCAACCACGCAATGCCACTATTTTTGTTGTCATCCCCGTACACGGTACAAATGGCATAACCATTCGCCAATACAATTGTAACAAAATCGGCTTCAATATCGGATTCGTGTATTATCATTTCCCGTTGATTGCGTCAATAACCTTTGCCAATAAATCGTCCGGGACGTTGGCCAATGATACGCCGGAACCCTTTTGTTCAACGTCAATTTTTCCGTTGTCGTCTTGGGCAACGCGGTTTTTCCAATTGTCCGGGTCGCGGTTGCACAATGCAAAGATAATGGCCGTTGGATTCGGGGCCGCCTTTTTGTGGACAACCTTGGTTTTGGTAATCTTGGTTTTGCCGTCTTTGTCGGTAACGGATTCGGTCGTGGTTTCGTCCCACTCATACCCGCGCACCAATTCGGTCAACGAACGTTTACAGTCAACGACCAATTGCGAATCATACCATTGTTGGTAATCCTGTTCGGCCTTTTTAACCCGGTCCGCAAAGTTCGCATCGTTCCCCAAATGGGCGTAAAAGGCCGTTTTGCCAACTCTTGCGGCCGTAAACGCATCTTTGTACGATTTACCGGCGGCAATGGCCTTGCACATTATTTCAACCTTTGCGTCGGTCCATTGTGGTTTTCGGCCTTTTTTCTTGGGTTCGGCCTGTTCGATTGTCCCATTATCTTTTGCCATAACTCAATTGTTTTTGCAAAGTTAGTGAAATTTCAAAATACGACGAATCCCGGGCGGGTTGTGTTCCGTCCGGGGATTCCGTCAACGTTGGTAAATTCCATCGCCTTTAATGGCCTGTATTGTTTCGATTTCGCAAAGGATGTACGCGGCGGCGGTTGCCAATTTCTTTATCCATTCGGATTTATTGTTACCGCCGTAATTCGTTGGGTCGCACATTTGGGCGGCAAATTGTGCATTACTAAACGCGGGGAAAGTAATACCGTCACGTTTACGTTCTTTGTCAATCTTTCGTTTCGCATCGGAAACAATTTCAATCGCGGGTCTTGCCATTGTGTTTTATGTTTTTGGGTAATACTGAAATACACGCGGGTTGGTCCGCACCAATTGGCAATCCTGTTTCGTCGCAAAAGTGTTGGCCCCAACCCAAATTGTCGCATTTAC
>JAZQCF010000021.1:0-30948 GCA_045546075.1 Candidatus Enterousia sp. | reverse complement strand
CCCCCACTCATCCCCCCGACAAAGTATTTTTCTTTGTTTATACTAAAACCATATACAAACCAAACAAAGGAGTAAAAAATGGAAAATATTCTCTCAAAAAAACCAAGACTGACAGAACAAGAACTAAGCGAATACTGGGATATAAAACGCAAGACTTTGCAAAAATGGCGTTCCTTGGGCGTTGGTCCAACCTATATCAAAATTGGTGCACGGGTCATTTACCCACGCGAAGCAATAATTTGTTTTGAACGCGAACGGCTGTTCCGTGGTTCTGGCACCCGTATAGACCCGTCTGAGGCGATAAATAAGCACCTGTTTGAAAATTAAAGGGGGTGAACATGAAAATACTGATAGATCCAACCATGGCGATTCTTATTAAAGATATGCCTGAATCCGAATGTGCCGAGTTGTTGCACTGTATATTTGAATATCCAAACCGGGACAGTAATTTAATTGTATGGAAATATATGAAGAACCAGATAGATCGTGATGCACAAAAATACCGCGAAAAATGCGAACGATTGGCAGCAGTGCGACCACGTTCACTGAAATCAGGTCTGAAATCAGAACAGAAATCAACGGTAATAGAAAGTAGTAAAGATAATCATAATGAAAAACATAATGTTATTGCAAAAGATATAGTAAGTAGTAATGCCGAAAATATTGTTAAAAACCCTGTTGAAAACTTTGATTCAGATGTTGATATCTTTCGCATCAATGATTTTTTTAGTTTTGAAATCTTGGGGAATGTGTATCCGGAATTCAAAAAATATACAGACTTTTTCCCACCAGAAGTGATTGATAGGGCAGAACGAACTTTACGACAAAAACGAAAAGGTCAGCAGTTAAGCATGAAACAAATAACCATGTGGATAGAACAAGAAAATACATTCTATCAAAATAACCTAAGGGGGCAGTGATGAATGATGAAGAAGAAAAGTGGAGTAAAGACAAAGTAAAATACTGGTTTGGTATCGCCGTGCTAGCAGACAGAGCACTGGTATCGCGATATCCACACCCGGATGGCTGGAATGAATGGGTTATTATCAAGAAATGGTACGATTTGTCTTGGGATGATCATTTTGATGGCTTTAAAACGAAAATGAATCCTACAAGCGAACAAACAGATGTTTGGTGGCGTGTTACCCAGCAATGGTTTAAAACAATAGACAGTGACACGAATAAACGCATAATTTGGATGCGTGCCTGTCAGATGAGTTTTCCAAAAATCGCCAAATGTTTGGGATTGTCGCGACAAAACATTATTGCACGATACGAAACTGCGCTGGAACGGCTTACTGAAAGACTTAATGCAATGCCAACTGCGGACCAAGAATCAGACTGATTTCTGTTTGATTTTTGTTGAGTAAAAAATAAGGAAGGTACTGTGACAACATTTTTCTGCTGAGGGTAACGGCGAGCACCCCACCTCGCTAGCGTCAGGGCTCAAAAAATGGTTCGCAGTTCGCACCTTTCTAATTTGTGTCGTAAAAACAAACGGTTGTGTGCGGCACAAGTGCGAACACCTAGCCGCATAGAAATCAATCAGTAATCACACAGTGTTCAACCTGAAATCTGTTTGAAACCAGAGTCCCAAAAATCCCCCTCATAAAACTATATTCGTTTATGCTTTCAACAAAAATAGCAATAAAACAATACCTTTACAAAACCATAAAATTTATGCATATATAGTAAGACAACGAGGTAATAATTATGAATAATTTTGATTTTGTTGAAGAAGTATTAAAAAAAGTGAAATCCGTATACGACATTTCGGAGGATAAACGATTACAACAAGAAAACATATCCGCACTGAAAAGTGGTAATTTAGCATGGATTGATGAACAACGTCAAATAAGTATAAACAAATATAGAGAACAAATAAATTTTCTATCTAATATTACAAATGTGGGGATTTTTCAAAAGACAGAAGCAATGCATGAAGATGTGTTAGGCAATCTGGATTACGTAACTAGAATGATACCAACGTATGTAATTTGCAGGGAATTACAAGGCGAAGCTAGAGAACATGTTTTGAAAATCTTGTTCCCAGATCTGAACATAACACCAAATAAGTAGAACATGCCATGCAAAAAGATTTCCCGTTACCACATACATTAAAAGACGATGATATAGATACCTTGATGAAAAAATTAAGGATGATGGTTCGTACTATGGAGCAATTTAAACCACAAGCAACAAGAGATAAAGGTTTGATGGCTATTCATAGTTTGACCGCCGCGATTGTATCTTTGGCGGCAGAGGTTTATGATGCATTGTTAAATGATAGGGTTTTTGTGGCCTGTTCCCTTGCGTGTCAAATAATAGAAGGTGAAATACAGTTGTTATGGCTTAATAAACATTTTGATACAAATGGTGCAGATTATATAGATTTTGGTTATGTTGAACAGATAGATATGTTGCGGGTACATCCAGAACGCAAAGATAGGGTTTTGGAAATGATAAAACAAAACCATTGTGAACGTTTTTTGCGGAAAAATATCAAAGATCCTGACTTGTTAGATAGAAATAGTTATAACAAAAAATGGTATGGCAATACAATTCAAAACATATCCGGCGATTATTTTGATGATGTTTTGGATCAAATTAAAGATGTTCCTGCATTAGCAGAATATTATAACAATACAGATGTAAATTATGAAAATTACCAGTTATTCTGTGGATTCAAACATTTTACTACTTACTGTGTCAGAAAATGTTTTGCAACAAGCCAATCTTTTGCAGAAGACACACCAGAAGATACAAGGTGGGTTACTCTGGTCACCGTTTTAATGGCATTACTTGGAGTCTGCCAAGTGTTAGAACAACATGGTGATCATATTTTGAATTCAAAACCGCTTGCCACGGAAGGGTTGACACCAGCATCAGCTAAAAAAGCATAATTATCTATCTTCTCTATATTTTTCAAATCTTGCAGATGCATCGTCTAATTCCCAAGAAGCAGCATTTTGTAATAATTTGCTTATAAAGTTATCTTTTTCGCTTTTCAATGTATTATCTTCTGGGAACTCGTGATTTTTTATATATTCAAGAGTTTGCTCTATAATACCACTTCTCTTAAAAGAATCAAATCTTGTGCCTCTAAAAGCCAATCTTGAAACAACGTCAAATACCAGTCTAGGATTCTCTGCTAAATCGGTACACAGAATCTCTTCTAACATGAAATTAGACATAGAGATGTTCAGTTTATCATCTGTTACCAATCTGTGTAATTGCTTTAGAGCCCAATTTTCTTTCGTAAATTTTCCGCATTGATACCACCGTTCAAATTCCTTTAATACATCTTTGTAATTGGCTTCTTTACCCTTTATATGTTCAATAAACCATTCCCAGAAATCTATAAAACGTTGGAGCATTTCATCTGAAACATTGTCATTATCCGATTTGGCTTGATATAGCATAAAACCGATAAGATTTACAAAAGATACCATTTCTTCTTTATTTGCCATATCGTCAAAAAGAAAGGACAAAATTTCAGAATCCAAGTCGTACAATCCCCAAGCATAATAGAGTATCAGGTGACGAGCAATTTGTTTGTCTGTACGTTTTTTATCTTTATCGGAATATAAATGGTTTTTCAATACATAACAAAATTTACCTTTCATAAGATGGAATATCTCTTCGTATGCGTGTGTGTACAGAATAAAAGTTGGCCATGTCACATCTAAAATATACTGTTGTTCTTTTGATTCTGGGAAAAGAATATCAATATTTTTTTCAGTAAATTCTGGCATAGATAAATGTACCCATGGTAGAGCACGAGCAATTATAGCAAGGGAGTCAATGTATTTGGGATGTTGTACAATATCTGTTAATAATGCTTCTACTTGATCTATTGGCTTGTTGTTGTTCTTTAGCCATAGGGCAAAAGTCAACAATGAATCCAGAGCCTGCCCATGTATAGAATTTATTGCTCTGTTTATATAATTATCTCCAGAACAAACCTCGTCTTTTTTATTTTCAAGTAATTTGTCTTCAGAATTTATTAAGAAATATAGAATATTAAAAGATTTTTCAATCAATTGATCGTCTGTTTTATCTATACTAGAATCTTTTACAAAAGCAGAATTTAACAACGAAGCAACTTCTTGTTTTGTCCAATACCAATCTTGGTCACCGTCATGAAAACTTTTTCTATCATCAAATGTTTCATTTTGTTTTGCAACCCAATCAATAAAATCAATAATTTTTACCCAGTCATCAGATGTTTTTGAGCCAGATTCTATAATGCCGCGCAAAATGGCTCTAATGTATGTTGGTTCAGTTATAGTTGTTAATTTACCGAGCGAAGATATGTACTTTTTGGGGGTATTTAAGACATCCTGTTTGATAGCTTCAGCAAAACCTTCTCTGTCCGGCTTGCCGTGCCAATTATCAGGCGCAGGTTGCCATTCTTGCATTGTTTTAATTATTTTTGCAACGCTTGATTTTTGAATTTCTTCTGATTTTAAAGGAGATTCATGTCTTACAGTTATAAAACCACTCATCCATGTTAGAAAGTCTGGGTGGTCTCCTGGCATGATAGGGTTCCCAGTGTCATCAAACAATATATCTTTAAATCGTTCCTTTTGTTTTTTTGTTAAAGAGCCTAATATAGGTATCAAGTGTTTAAACTTCCAACGATTTTGACGTTCTTTTGCAGAAGTGCTATCTTCACTATTTTTGTAATAATCACCTTTTGGACCATCTTCAATATATTTGAGAATAACAGATTGATCTGTTTTGGATAATGTTTTGAATTTTTTATTCAACAAATGGAAGTATTCGTGATGATAATTTAGGTTGTCAAAAAATTCATAATTCGTCAAACTTTCTGATAATAATTTTTTATCGCCAACATCCGTCACGGATAATAAAAACAAGAATAATCTCAAAAGGATGGGCGATTTAGAGTTTTGTAACAGATCAAAAACTTTGCTGGACTCGTCTTTTTTATTTGTAGATATTATTGACAATGCAATATCACGCATTGCATCTATTGCAAACTGTTCCGGATCAGAAAAATTATGATTTTGTTCGCTGTCCTCTATAGCAGGTCGATCCATATATACAGAATTGTCGTATTTCTCTCGTTCTTCTTGTGTGCATGTTTGATAAATTGTTTCATCAAAAATTTTAACCAAAACAGAGAATAGTTCAAATTTTTGTTTGTTATAGATTTCTTGAAACATTTTTAATATTTCTTTGTATCTATAATAATCATTGTATCCATATTTTGACACTACTTCTGTGGAACCATATTCCCCAACAGATTTTATTTGCAATGATAATAATGCTTCTGTCAAATTCAAGGCTTGAGCTGAATCGAGCTTTTCAAATCTGATTAAAATAGATTTAAATATCGTAAAATCAAACAGATCTATGAAAGATGCCTTATTGATATATGATGTGAACGCTGTCATAATGGCTTTAAATTGCGTATCTGGCATTTCTTTAGCTATTGATAATACGATTACTTTAACCAACCAAGGTGATTCAATTGAAGCGTCTTTTATTGCATTTACTAAAGGTTCTATGAGTGCAAAAACTTGTTCTGGAATTATGGACGCCATTCTTGATAAGTATGGTAAAGCATCCCATGAATATATATAGTCTTGTATCTCATCAGCATACTTTTTTGAGAAATCTAATAGATGTTCGTCATACAAAGGCTGAAACCAAAATGGATTTTTCAGCTTTGAAAGGAAGTAACTTTTAAGGTTCCCTTTCATGCTATTTGTAACAAAACAAACCTGTTCAGGAGTTGGCTGTTTCCAAGATTTCATCTAACATCTCTTTTTGTTTTATATATGTTGGATCTTCTAATTGTAAAATATAATTTTCTAATATTGTTACGTTTTCAATCAACTGTTCATTGGGTATTATAGAAAATTTTTTATTAAAGTGTCTTCTTTTATCAAGATTCCCTTTCGCAGTCAAAACCTGCTGAATAATATTATCTATGTCTTTCTGTGTTTTTTTGCGTGTTTCTACATCAGAGAATAATAAATCTTTCTTTTGTTTTGGGTTTTTATCTATAAACATCGTTTTCAATTTTGAAGTTTCATTATTTAAAGGTTTTATCTTTTCCCATATTTCATTAACTACGTGCCCAATGTGTTCGTTTGTGCTTCCGCTATTTCTTATAAATTCAGAGGATTTTAAAGCGGTAAACACTTGTTGTTTTAATGCGTTTTCGTCTGATCTTACAATGGCGTTTATTAACTCTCTGAAACAGTGCCCAACAATAGATTGTTTGGCCGGAAAATTGGGGGTTTCTAATGCGACAATACCTGCTAAATATATGCTCACGGCATCATCATTAAATGTTCTAAGAATTTCACAAACTTTTTTACGTTTTGGTCCTAAATTTTGTGCATAAAAATTCTCCATCGATATGATAGGACTTGGAATTTCTATATCGCGATTGTCAAATGCCATAACAATAACATTCCTTGGTAATGTTTTATCAGCTAGAGCATAATACAAAAATCCTAAAAAATCCAGAGATTAAATACGATTCCTTTACATCATTTCGTAATCTTCGTGGGATAGGACGGTGTCGAACAAACCAACGCCTTCACCTTCGTGTTTATTGATGCCGGAATATTCCAAACTTGCGTCTTCATATCGTTTGAACTTGTACACAGCATCGTTCATCAACGCATCGTTAAACACCCCAAGGCTTACCAACAATTCAAAATCTTTCACGTCCAGACCGGTAACCTTTTTGAATAACCCTGGTTCCAATTGTGTTATAACGTCTTTCAGTGTGCGTTCACGATAATCCGTCAGGTACATAAAGATAGGCACGCGGGTCGCAAACTTGATCAACTTTTCTTGAATCTGTTTGCGTTTAGATTTGAATTCTTTTTCCTCTTCGGACAATTCTTTCTTTTCTTGTTTGGTCAGTTCGCGTTCATTGGCCTTTTGTTTCTTTTCTTTGATTGCGTTGGATTTGTTGATAATGGTTTCAATATCTTGATTCAGACTGCGGAAACCTTCAATACTCATCAGGGCTTTCATTGCTTTTTCGTTAGACATCAAACGCATCAGGGTGGCATTATCCACATTGACCAATAATGCACTTTCCCAACGGCGTGCCAACAATGTTGCGCTGGTGCCACTCATTGCCATATCCAGTATTTCACCGGCATTTACTTGACGCATAGCACTGCCGTCATATGCCAATACCGGCAAGAAGTTGATAAATTCGGCGACTTTCTTTTCTGGATCGCTTTCTTCAACGTTCAAACGGCAACTATAGTCCGTTATTTGTCGCAACGCACGATCTGGTGCAAAATCGAAAATATAGCATTCTTCCTTCATAATTTGCGTGGCATTTGGATGTTCGCCATCTGGGTTTTTGATAACCCACGGTGTTTGCACACGAAAAGCAGCCTGGAAATACGTTTCTGGGGTCTTCAGGTTCCTTAACATAAAGATACCCGACCAAGGTTTAACAGACACGCCAGTGGTCAATTTTCCGCACGACAAAGTGATAGTTTTTGTTTCCAACGGGTTGTCCATTGTTTCAAATACTGGCAATAAAGCCTTTTCGCCGATACCGGCCTCAGTTCCGGCGGCAATGATTATCTTATAGTCATGATAAAACACATTTTGGCGGCGTTTCAGCAGGTTTGCCATGGCATAACATGCTGCAACCGATGGCAAGAACCAGAATGTGTGCGACAATATGCCCAACAAACGGGTGTCCGCAAAAGGCATAGGTGGTTTCTTGGCACCCATTTTCAAATTATCAACAGTTGTTTCCATCAAATTGCCACGAATAAGATCCAACCATTTTTGCACTTCGTTTTCATATTTGAATTTGGCGTTTTTACCTTCACCTTCGGCTTCAAAGAATGTATTCAGGTCAAATTCATCAAATTCGCCACCCAATGCAACATTACGGATAGATTCCGGCAACTGATAGGTCATCATAACCATACGCGGTAAAGCAGCATAAGGGTTTGTTTCAGGATCTGGCCATTCTTCTTTGGCACGTTGTTCGTCGGAATATGTCCAGTTGTAAATCTGTTCTTCAATGAATTCACCACTGTTTATCGCACGGAAAGGTGTGCCGGACAAATACAGATAATGCGATGTTGTGATTGGCATATTTGATTCATCAAAATAATCTATCGCTTCTCCATTTGCGGCTTTCTGTTCCGCCTTGGATTCGTTCTCAAACAGGTCTTTTGCGTTTTCACGCCACGCACCATAATGGTATTCATCAAATATAACGCAATCCCAGTTCGTCCCGTGAACCCATTCATTTTGCGCTTTGATACCACCGGCTTCGTTTTTACCAAGATAATCTTGAAATGACCCAAAACAAACAATGGGACGATTTAAATCCAAATGTTTCACAGATTCCATAAACTGTTCTGTGGATTTATCTTTCTTGGAAACAAATTGCCAGCCTTCAAAATCTTTGTGTGTATTCAGGTCGGATTCCCACGCCTGCTGAACAGCCGGCTTGAAAGTTAAAACCAAAATCTTACTCCAGCCCATGCGTTTGGCCAATTGATATGCCGTGAAAGTTTTTCCAAAACGCATTTTGGCATTCCACAAAAAGTGCGATGTTTTGCCTGGGTTTTCTTTTGCCCATGCCTTAAAATACGCGATGGTTTTATCAACGGCTTCCTGTTGTTCTGGTCGCATACCAAAATCTTCGGTGCGCTGGACCTCCAAAGAATCGCCATGTCGCAAAGCAACGATTGCCGCCATAACATCGGCTTCGGAACATTTGAACCATTCGGTTAATTTATTATCCTTGTCATGCAACTGAATAAAGCCATGATTGCGTAACAAACGATGGACGTCTTTATCCGTAAATACAGACCCATCTTCACGAATGGCCGGTTCATCAATTACAATCTTGTACGGTTTTTCCCCGGGTTTCAATATGGGGTACTGTTCGGCAACACGATCAACCGCGTTTTTAGTGGTATAACCAACCTTTAACATACCATCATATTGCGGATTGTTGTCGCAATAAGCATAGATAGTTGGATTCAAATTCGGCCGTGCCGGAAATAATACTTTCTTTGCCATGACTTACTCCATTGGTCGAACCATAGATTCAATAAACGCAATTTCATCTTTGGTAAGTTTGTATTTCTTGTATAATTTTTCATCAGTCCATTCTTCATTGAAATCTTGCATTGGAACAAATTGGTATACTTTCTTTGTAGCATTTTGTGTATTCTTGATCAATAAAACCAAAAAGCGGAAAAATTTAGTTTTAATGTATTTGATAACATTCTGCGCTATTTGTTCTGTCTCGAATGGACCTATAGCTAAATATGTTTCCGTGCAACAAGTGTTTTTTAAACCGATAAAAGGTTTATTGATAATTTGGTGTGGAAAATCTCCCATACCATATGCAAAAGAAATATATACCTTAAATTCGTCAATAAGGTCTTGGTTTGTTTCTATTTGTGATTTTTTTATCCATCCTTCAGTTTTGTTAGCGTATATTTTTACTGCTCCACCAAAATATTTATCTGAAAAATTTCTATAATCAGAAGCTAACCCAAACGGTTTTCTGGAACTTATGATATCAGCAAAAGAATTTTCTTTCAGTGCTTTCACTTTGCGATATATACTAACAGCTTTGTTGTATCGTATAAAAACATCACAACCGTTTTCTAATAAAGGTCTTACACTAGAATTTTCTTCTTGGTGATTTATAGTTGTTATTTCGCAGTCTCCAGGGTTGTCTTTGTCCCACAAAAAATAACAAACGCCGCCCTGTATATCTACACCAGTAAAACAATCTGTTGATAGCGGAAAATCAACAATCTTTCTAAGTCTTGTATCATGTAACATTTCATCACGAAAGTCGTCTAGTCCTTTGCCACCACTAAACCAACGGCTTGGTATGATCATTGTTAAATAACGTGGTGTCATTTTTTTTGCTTGTTTTATAAACAAATGATATAAAGGTATAGCACTTGATCCTCCGCCGCCAGCACCATCGCTTAACTGATATGGTGGATTTCCGATTATTACGTCAAATTTCATTTTAAATGCCTCATTGCCATGAATAAATTGATATGCGTGTGTTTCCAGAGCTTCATCACGATCGTATTCTGCCTGGGATGCACCACAGAATTTACATTTACCATTTTCCCATGTGTGTTCTGTGCGATTAAATACGATGTTTCCGCTTTCGTTTTTGAATTCGTTACAAATTGAATATTTTCCGTTGGCGTATTTAGAACAGTACACAGAGCGACGTGACAACATGGATGTCAGTTCTGTAATTGCGATACCATATAATTGTTTTGAATAAATGTGATTCAGTCGTTCCTGTAAATCCGGAATCTTTTCTGCCAATCCGTCAATCAGTCGTTTTGCAATTTCACGCAAAAAGACACCACTTTTGCAACACGGATCAAGGAACTTTGCATCTGGGTTTGACCATAATTCCGCCGGCAACATATCCAGCATTTGATTGGCAATGGTTGGTGGTGTAAAGACTTCATCATTGCTAAGGTTGGCCAAACAACTTAATACATCAGGATTATATTTATTCTGCATCTTTCAGCCTTTTGTAATCAGTTATTGGAAATTCACGTACAGGAACGGGCGACCACACAGATTCACCGGTATCAGATGTGTTAAATTGCCCATTAAATTCAGAATCAACCAGGTTGGAAAAATAATAGTCACGGCGCTTAAACTTATTTCCCGTGACCAATGACCATTCTGAAAAAACTATTGGTTTATCGCTGCCGTCTGCGTATTTAAGGGTTAATGCATCGCCCAAGACAATGTTTTTACTTAAAATGAAACGGATAGTTTCAACAAAGTCCGTTGGAATGCAATCGCATTTGCATTTACATGCGTTGGCATAATTTTCAATGCATATTCCCAATAACAGTGCACGACAATCGGCAACATTGTCTGGCAGCAGGTCAATGCCATAGATACTGGCCACCGCCAATATGGCATAACGTTCATAATCGGTTGAATTACGGCGATATCGTTCGGAAACAATCGACAGTTTGCGACGTAGTATTTCGGTTAGAAAAGCCCCTTTGCCACATGCGGGTTCTAAAAAGCGACTATCTATGCGCTGGGTTTCCTGTTTGACCAGGTCAAGCATAGCATTAACCTCACGCGGGGCGGTAAAAACCTCACCGTGATCTGCTACACGTTGTTTGGAAACAGTCTGTTTGGTTGAATCGCAATCCTTTTTGCCCGAATGAAACATTTATAGGAAGGAATTGCTGTTATAGGAATTTGTCTTTTGAAAACAGTTGATTTTGGGGCTTTTTTATTTTACAATTTTGGAACAATAAAGGGTTCCTTTTTGTGATTCAAGAAATCGCGAAATTGTAGGTGGACTGACCCGAATGGTTCTGGCAATTTTGCGTTTAGAAACCCCAGCTGAATACATATTCAATATTACATCTTCGTGGCCGTCAATAATATGACATGTGTTCTTTTGACCGCACGGTCGTCCCAATTTAATGCCCTGAATCCGTAATTTTGCCATTGCCTCTCTGGTGCGCTGGGCAATAAGGTTGCGTTCAATCTCGGCAGACAGGCCGAACGCAAATGCCAAAACTTTGGATTGTATCGTATCGCCCAATTCATAGCCATCCTTGACTGTATAAAGCCGTGCACCGATTTTCATACAATGTTCCAGTATTCGCATAATCATAAACATTTTTCGCCCCAGGCGCGAAAGTTCGCTACAAATTATAACATCCCCTGGGTTTAATTTGCGCAACATGCCACCTAAGGCGCGCTGTTCTGGTTCTTTGGTGCCGGATATGCCCGCATCTTCGATGTATTTATCAATACTAAGGCCCAATGCGCTGGCTTTGGATTCAATGCCCAATTTTTGATTTTCACAGTCTTGTTTGTCGGTAGAAACCCGAATATAACCATATATCACAATAAACTCCTTTGGTTTGTTGTTCTATATGCCGTATATTTCGTGTTATTCAAGTAAATAAACGCTATTTTGTGGCTTAATGCCTTGAAAACATGGGTGTTTTTACCTAAATAATAAATGTTAAAAAATCAAACTAAAGAGGTTGATATGGCAGAATTGAATATAGTATCGGTTGGAATTGATGTTTGTGGCACAAAATATGTTTCACACAAAGATAGAGAGAGCTTGTCGCAATATGATATCATAATATTTTATTCCAATATAATAAATGGGTTAGGCTTGTATTTTAATGAATTTTCTTCCGGCGAAAAATATCTTAGCAAACCACAATATGAAAAATTAGATTCAGCATGCAAACATTGGAAAAAAGAATTGGATAGAGCATTTAAAACAGGAAAACTTATATTTGTTATATCTGCCCCACAAAAAAGTGTTACTGTTCATTCTGGTAGTATATTGCGATCTAAACTAGAGACAACATACCAGACAAGTAATTTTAATTCTTATTCGTGTTTTCCTTTTGAGTTAAGTTCAAGAAATACGAACGGTACACTAATAAAATCTAGTAAAAATAAATATGCTAACATAACCAAAGAGTTATATGAAAAACTATCTATGTATACAAGTTTTGATACAGAATTTACAGAAATACCCAACGATGCCATTAAAACTTTAACGACAAAAACAGGTGAAATTGTTGGCTTTATACGAGAAAATGAAAGTGGTGGCAAATATGTGTTTTGGCCTTATTTAGACATGAACAACGATGCATTTACTACATATGATGCAGAAAAAAATCAAAGTTTTTGGACAAAAGAAGGAAAGAAAGTAAGTGATATACTGATACAGGAATTGATCAAATTGTATAAATCCAAGAATTTGGAAAAAGAACTGGTTCCGGAATGGGTACAAGGAAATGGAACTTTCGTAAGCAACAAAGAATCGAGATTGTTAAAAAAGAAAGCAGCAACAGAAAAGCAAATTAAAGATTTAATAGAACAATCGTCTATCATAGACAAGGAATTAGAACAAGAAGCAGAACTCAAAGTTTTATTGTATGGAACGGGGCATGAGTTGGAACATGCTGTTAATAAAGCTTTGGGTATATTGGGATTACAAGCACAAAATTATAAACACCCAAAAGAAACGTTAGAGATAGATAACTTAATCAAATATGGGGATGTGGAAATCATAGGCGAAACAGAGGGAAAGGAAAAAGATATCCATAACGATAAAATTAGCCAATTGGTTACGAATCTTTCGCAATATTATACTTTGGAAATAGACCGTTTGAATCAAAAACCTAAAGGTGTCTTGTTTGGTAATCCAGAACGCAAAACACCGTGCGAGAATAGACAGTTGACATTTACTAAAAAATGCATGCAAATATCACGTACAGAAAAAATAGCATTGGTTTTAACCAAAGATTTATTCGGCGTTGCTTTGTATTTAAAAGATCATCCTGACAAGAACTATAAAAAAGCATGTGTGGATGCAATAATAAATACAGAAAGTGGAATCGTCCATTTCCCGGACATTCCAGAAAAAGGATAGATCAAAAAACATAGTGTTCGTTTAAATCCAAAAACACAATCCCGAACCATTTGCGTAAAAGGTTGAGGTGGGCTTGGTATGTTGTTGCGCTGGCTTGTTCTTGCTTGAATTCGGCGATTTCTTCGGCTGACAAGCCAAGTTCCCGTATAAGCCGATTAGCCAGCCCCATAAGATAGAAAACGTTTCCTTGGGGGCTTTTTAGGTCAATAATGATGCCGGTTGGATACTTTGCGTTGGGTATATTCGGTATTTCGTTGCGCTGGGTGGCTTTAAGACGTGCGACCATTTGCACAAACTTGTTTTGGATACGGCGTAGCAACCATGTCTGGCGACAGGTCAATTTGCCATCGTTTGTTCGTCGAATTGCGGCCTGTAGTTCGCGTAAAGACCGACAGGCGGCGAAGTATAGCATAACAAAATCTGTGCAATGGTTGGGGCGAATATCGTCAAAATGCGTATATTTCATAGACAATCCTTTTAAAGTTGTCGTATTTGGCATAATCTTTCGCCACTTGTCCAGTCGTTTCTTTTTACTGGCTATTTTGGGTTGTGTTGGCTATAATTTTAGCAAAGGAAAAAAGAAATGACACAATCGACAAGTATAAAATTATTCGAAGACAAAAACATCCGGACACTTTGGGATGAAGACCAAGAACAATGGTATTTTTCGGTTGTGGATGTTATCGCTGTTTTGACAGATAGTACTAACCCTAGGCATTATTGGAACGTGCTGAAAGGCAGATTAAAAGAAGAAGGTAACCAGTCGGTCACAAATTGTGACCAACTGAAATTTCAAGCGGCAGACGGCAAATACTACCTGCAAGATGCGGCAACGGCGGAACAATTATTGCGCCTTGTTCAATCAATCCCAAGTAAGAAAGCCGAACCATTTAAACTATGGCTGGCGCGTGTCGGTTCTGAAAGATTAGATGAAATCGCAGATCCAGAATTGGCTATAAATCGTGCGCTGGAAACTTATGCACGCAAAGGCTATTCGTTGGATTGGATAAACCAACGGTTGAAAACAATCGAAGTTCGCAAATTGATGACTGACGAATGGGACAAAGGCGGTATCAAGAAAGGTCTGGAATATGCGATTTTAACGGACGAAATTTACAAAGGTTGGGCTGGCACGAACAGTCGCGAATATAAAAAGTTAAAAGGTTTGCACAAAGAAAACCTGCGCGACAATATGAGCAATCTTGAACTGGTGCTGAATATGCTGGCGGAGGCAACAACCACAGAAATCGCGAAGAAGGAAAAACCGCAGGGATTATCTGCGAACATTCGTGTTGCACGCGAGGGTGCAAGCGTTGCCGGCGATGCCCGCAAGAAAATTGAATCAAAAACAGGTAAACCAGTATTGACCGGCCGTAATGCGAAAAGTTTAAAGAAAATAACAAATAACCATTTATAATAGTTTATAGTTCATTACGTGCGTATTCAAATAGTAGTTTTCTCACAAACATATTGACTTTTCTTTATTTTATCCTACACTGATGCTAGACAAGAGGTTGATTGATGCGGCTATCATCTGTGCCATATTCTCAAAATATAACTTTTAATAACTTGTCTTCGTCGCTTTCCTGCAATCAAATATTATCGGATACCAAATTGGTTCAACAGAGCAACGCTGGGCATATTATTTACACACCAATTATTCAAAAAATTAAAAGAAACATAGAAAACATAACACTGTCACATGCTGAATCATACGGATTCAATGAGATGTTGTTTCCTGTTTTGATGGATGCAAAATTATTAGATATATCCGGAAAAACGGATGAATACGCAAACGAATTTTACGACATATCAGACAAAAATGCTAATCTGGTAATTTCGCCCACAACAGAAGAACGGCTTATAGATTTTGTTTCGCGTAATGGAACTTTATCACACAAAAATTTACCTATGCGTTTTTCACAAGTTTCGAATGTATATAGAAATTTAAAAAGACCAGAAGGATTATATAAATCACGTGAAATTTCTTGTGTGGTTTTGACTGCTGTTGATGCAGGTCATCAACAATATTTGGAAACAATGAATGATTTCAGACTATTATGCGAAAAAACATTCGCCGAT
Source organism: Candidatus Enterousia sp. (assembly GCA_045546075.1). Taxonomy (GTDB): domain Bacteria; phylum Pseudomonadota; class Alphaproteobacteria; order Rs-D84; family Rs-D84; genus Enterousia. Next base: position 15,395 of record JAZQCF010000021.1, on the reverse strand, counting down.
ATTGGTATTCCTAATTTTTATATCCAAGATAAAGTGTCTGGGGCAATAGAGTTTTTCTATGAAACAGAATTGGCCGACCGACCGTTGGATAAAAGTATCATAAATAATTTTGGCAACAAGAACGTTTTTGACACCCAAAAACATTATGGCAGTTTATCTATGGGGTATCCTTTTTATCAAAGTGAAAAGTTTAATTTATTTTATACCGACAAAGACGGAACACGGAAACAGCCAATAGTAAGTACGTACGGTATCGGGACCCAACGTTGTATTTTGGTAATGTTTGAATATGCCAAGAACGGTAAACCAGATGCTTTTAAGCAAAAGGTTAGACCATTTGATGTTGATATCGTTGTGTTGGCTAAGGATAAATATAATTCACACATTCAAACACTGGCGGATAAATTGCGTCAGAACAGTATTCAGTATTGCATAGATGATCGTAACAACAGCATGCGAGACAAGATGCGTTTTTCTGAATTTTTTTCTGTCCCATGTCGTGTTATTATCGGTGACAAAGAGATTCAACAAAATCAATATGCTATCAAGCCGTTGGATGATAATGAAGTAATAACAGCGAATTTTGATAGTGCATTAAATATAGCCCAACAATTAACAAAGGAGAAAGTGCGATGATAAAACCGGTGTCTTCTTGGAAACAACCAGAACAACATTTGGAACAATTGCTAACAACACCGTGGTATCGTGTTTTGAACAAAATATTTTCTCAAATTTTATTGTTAACGCACGATTTTTATAAAACAGAGAATATTTCACCGACAATTTTTCCTATAACCACAGGATCCGTTAGCAGCCCATTTGGTTTGGGCAGTGATTCTTTGCCGGTTAAAATAAACATAAAAAATAATGATATGTATTTGGCGGATTCTATGCAATTTTCATTAGAAATCGCAACTCGTTTAAATGAAAAAGGTGCGTATTACATTATGCCGTCATTTCGTGGCGAAAATATGGATGCTCGCCACTTGAATGAATTTGTTCATTCCGAGGTTGAAATCAAAGGTAATTTGGACGATGTAATGTCTTTGGCAGAACGTTATATCAAATATTTAATTCGCGGTTTAAAAGATACTTGTTCCAAAGAAATAATAGAAGTTTGTGGCACAACAGAACATCTGGATAAAGTATTACATAAACCTTTCTATAAAATCAGGTTTGAAGATACTATGCGTGAATTGGATAGTGTTTCCAACGCATTTAAAGAATTGGATAAAGATTTATATGCGATAACATCTGTTGGTGAACGTGCGTTGATAGATAAATATGGTGATTTTACGTGGATTACGCATATGCCATATAAGTCTGTTCCGTTTTATCAAGCCAAAGAAACAGGTACAGATTTTTCAATGACAGGTGATTTGTTGGCTGGTATTGGCGAAACGTTGGGCTGTGGTCAGCGGGTATTAAGTTCACAGGATGCTATTAACTCGCTGGATGAACACAATGTTGATAAATCTGGCTATCAATGGTATATAGATATGCGTAACATCCAACAAATCCAAACAGCTGGATTCGGCATGGGTATAGAACGCTTTATTTTGTGGTTGCTAAAACACAATGATATCCGCGATTGCACGCTTTTGTTGCGCGACCATAGCAATGTCGTTTTTCCTTAATGTTTTATAACAGTTAAAGAACCATCGGATATAGTAACCGTCCCGCCCAATGGTAAAACTGTCATTGGATAGGTATGTCCAAAATCCACATTAGCAATAACAGGGATATTTTTTAATTCTGGATGAATATTAAATATAGAAACTATATCATCCTTTGATATCTCACTTTTGCTTTCTGTACGACCAATTATCAATCCGCGAACATTCTTAAACCACGGTTGATGAATAGTAGATTGCAGAATTCGAGCCAGGATATGTTTGTTGCCACCTTCAATTTCTAATGCCAAAATTAAATCATTATCAGTTGGTATATATTGTGTGCCATACAATAATTGAAATGTGGTCATTTCACCGCCAATCAAAGTCCCAGTAGCAGAACCAGAATTTATAACCCAAAATCCATCGTTTTTATTAAAATGTCTGTCTTCTTGATTTATAAACCATTCTGGATCGTCGCTCCATTCCTGACATGGTTGAACGGAAAATTCTGAATCATCAAATAAAATTCGTTTTAAATAATCAAGAGTATAATCTGCACCATATTTCATACCAAGGCTGGAAAAATGTGGACCGTAATACGAAACTATACCCGTTTTCGCCAAAATCGCATTTTGCAATGCCGCGATATCAGAATATCCAATTAACATTTTTGGATTTTGTTTTATCAGTTCATAATCTATTGAATCTAACAATTGATTTGAATTAAAACCACCAATAACTGTAAAGATCGCTTTTACATTCTTATCAGCATACGCATCGTGCAAATCTTGTATCCTGGCATCAATAGGGGATGAAACAAAAGAATCAATAATACCTAAGTTTTTGCCAAAAGAAACTTTTAAGCCCATTTGTTCAAGACGTTCTGTAGCAATTTTTCTAACATCTTCACCTATGATTTGGTATGAAAAAGCCGGAGCAATAATGCGTACTTCATCGCCTGCTTTTAATTTTTGTGGAAAAATCATTCTCGTCTCCTTGTTTAATTGTTTGTTCCAAACACAAATATATTATTGCCGCGTGCTGCAATATCGCTATTTTGGATATGTTGTTTCTCCATATCAAAAATTTGTTTAAATATTTTTTCATTTTCCAGTATATCAGCAATTTCACCTGTTTGTCCACGTAATTGTGTTTCTTGATAGCCCGGGTAAATCAAATTTGGGAAACCGGAACAAAAATCTACCTTGATATTATGCTTTTCCATCATGTTTTTGATGCTGTCCGGTGAAAACATATTGATATAAGGCATTTGATCTGTAAAACGTCCAGAACCAGATAAACATTTGTTTGCTTCGTCTATATTGCCCAATTTTGTATTGAAAAAAGCAGCATGATACATATTGGGCGCCAATGTACAAATTATACCGCCTTTTTTAGTTATAGATTTTAATTGTTCAAAGAAATTATCAACATCTGGTCCAACAAAACCGATAACATTGTGAAAATTGAACACGAAATCAAATTGTTGGTTTACATCTGATAAATCGTTTAAATCTTGTAAGATAAAATCCCATCTGTCTTTGTATGGTGCAGATTTTTGTTTTGCAACATCTAGCATTTCTTTGGAAAAGTCTATGGTAACACCAGAGCATTCAGGAATTTCTTGTAATAATTTTTGTGACCAACGACCAGTCCCACCACCCGCATCACAAAATCTAAAATTTTTCGGTAATTTTGGAATGATATATGTTTTTATAGAGTCCCATAACAAAGCATCAGATAAACGCCAGTAACTTTGATTTTCTACCAGATCATATTCAGAGGCTTTGTCGGCAAAATATTTTAATACAGATTCCTTGTACATACTTCACTCCTTTTGCTTATTTGCATTTGGTTTTTGTTATAAGTTGAATTAAATCAGAAACACTCATTTGTTGAGTATTTCCTGTGGCACGGTCTTTTATTTCCAAATTACCAGTATTGAAAAAGTTTTTTCCAGCAATTATTTTATTTGGGATACCAATCAAATCGCTTTCTGCAAATTTATTCCCACCACGAACATTTTGCCGATCATCATACAACAAATCAAAATTCGCATTTTGTAATTGATGATATAAATTTTCAACCTGTGCTATCTCACTATCTTTAATTGCTAAAGAAATTAAATGCCATTCAAACGGGGCTATTTTTGCGGGCCACACCAAACCTTTATCATCACTAAGACATTCCGCAACAGTTCCCATTACGCGACTTGGACCAATACCATAACATCCCATAATAACAGGTTTCGTTTGACCGTCTTTATCAACAAAATTGGCATTAAATGGTCCTGTAAAACGTGTACCAAGTTTAAATATGTTTCCAACTTCTACGGCACGTCTTTGTTCAAAAGAATTTTCCATACCATCTGTGTAATTTGGAACAATGTCTCTTAAAGCTGCCTTGTCATCGATAATTTCACGGTTGATGGCTATTTTTGTCCCCGGCAAGATAAAGATTGTATCTTCCCCAGCATCTGTCAAGGTTTGAAATTCATGCGAGTATTTTGCAAAGGCACCACCACTGGCATATGTAAAATACGTTTTATCGCCGATGCCGCAATCGGTATAAAACTTTATATACATTTCTGCCACTTTATTATAGTAAGAATCTAAATCTTCTTGTGATGCGTGAAACGAATATAAGTCATTCATTCTAAATTCTTTACAACGAAATAATCCTGATTTAGACCGCGGTTCATCCCTGAATTTATTTTGAATTTGAAATACAGACATTGGTAAATCTTTGTAGGATGAAATAAAATTTGTCACAAATGGCGTAACAACTTCTTCATTCGTTGGACTTAAAGCATAATCTTTATCGCCATGACCTTTGATTTTGTATAAAACATCTATTTTGTCCCAACGGCCTGTTTTGTGCCATACTTCTGCAGGTTGCAATACCGGCATCATAACTTCTTGGCCGTTTACTGTCACCATATACTGCCTAATTAGATTTTCAATTTTGTTTAATGTTCTATAGCCCAACGGCATATACGAATAAATTCCGCCCATCAATTTATGAATAAAGCCCGCGCGCGTAAGCAGCTGGGCGTTTTTAGACATTTCTTGGTTATTAAATTCTTTTTGGGTTTTATAAAATAAATTACTTTGACGCATATGGAGACCTCTTGTATAACCCACATAACCCTCTCTTGTTTGTATGCTAGCAGAGCCATACCAGAAAGCAAGTTTTTTATTATAAAATCAAGCATATAACAAATGTATAACTGCAAATATGTAACACGTGTATAACATTTTGTTTATTTGTTGGGGGTATTACGGGGTAGTGTAGTAAAAAATCGTATGCAAAACATTGCCGTATTTGTGGCGGAAATCCGCGGAAAAATTCAGGTTTGTAATGATATGGGGAAATGCCTCTCTGGCCGCTAACAGTCCGTTGTTCTACCGACTGAACTATGCCCGAATAACGCGACTTATAATAACTCTAAAATCCGCACAAGTCAAGGACTTTGTGAAGATTTTGTAAAGAATTTTCGTCTGTCCCAAAAATCCGCCATTTTGGGCAAAAAATGCACCGGTGTAGACAATGTGTAAAACGTTGTTAAAAATATCTGAAAGTCAAAATGTCTCTATAGATATATTCACATACAGTTTTGCTACAAACTAATATATTTTACAATTCGTCTTTGTTGGTTCATAGAACGGCCATTCAGTTATTCCCGAAAAAACATAAAAACGAGAATGTTATTGTAACAATGTGCAGTTTTGTTGCTGTGTGTTCAATTTGTGGTAGAAAATTAACATAGAAAGTTATTGTTTTATAATTGGAAAACAAGATAAATCAATATTTGCATAACCGTCATCAGATAAAAATTTTTCCATGGAAATTTTATCCAGTATAACGTCTTCTGTTTGATTTTGATATCTTTTATGAAAACCGTTTGCCACATTATAGCCATTTATTACCTGCAGACCACCGTTGCCCCGAACCAACAACATCGGGATAGAATAAGGCACCAATCTGTGGTTGCCAAGATTCATAACAGTGCGACCATCGCCGCCAAGATATGCCAACCCCATGGAATTAGACACAAAATCGGTCGCGATAGTTTTATACATATCTTCGCCGATTCTGCCAATTTTACGCATGTGCGGAATACTGATTGCAAAATTGGTAGATTTGCCATTATAGTTATCTTTAATCTGTTGCATTTTTTCAATAAAGTCCAGTGCCATACCGTCGTCATTATCTATGCGAAAAGTCAGCATTTGTGATTCTTTTAAATCATCTGGAATAAGCATTTTGCCATCAGTGTAAATATTACGCAGAAAATTGTATCTTTTTTCAAGATTATCAAACAAAGCACGTTTATCATCCGGAATTAAATTCGTATGATAAACACACAGAACAAAATCTTGATTAGTTTGTTGCGCAAATGATTCCAGTGTCACATTGCAGAAGATATTAAAACGATCTGAAAAATATGGTTCTTCGTATAATTGTACCAAAGAACGCGAATTATTCGTATTCATAAAACTGTTTGGAATCGCATACCGCACCATACCAATTATCATAATAAAACCTTTTCAATATTGGTTTCTATGATATAATACACCACGTGAATGTCCAGAAAAAAGGAAATCGATATGATAGATTTTCATACACACAGCAACGCTTCGGATGGGGTGTTATCCCCGGTTGAATTGGTCAATTTGGCGGTGGAAAAAGGATTAAAATATATTGCCTTAACGGATCACAATAATGTTGATGGCCTGGTCGCGGCGGCAAATACGGCAAAAAAATGTGGAATAAACTTTATAAATGGGATAGAAATTTCCTGTGAAAAAAATACGCATATTATCGGATTGTTTCTAAAACGGTTTGACGAGATAAATAATAAAGCCGCCATACGCAGGGAATACATAGAACAATCGCTAAAAAACTATGGTTATACCAGGGAAAAATACGAAACAGTTATCGGTGCCAGGGATGCTTTTATAAAAATGATGATTGATACCGACAAGGGTTCAGACAAAACATTTGTTATTGAACATTTTCTGCAACCGCCGTTTGGATATGGCGAAGCAATAGATATGATTCATCGTTCTGGCGGTTTGGCGATATTGGCACACCCAAACAGGACAAAAGGCATTGATAGCAATAATTTGCAAGAATTTATTTGCGAACTAAAACAATACGGAATTGACGGCATAGAGGTATATCAATCAGGGCAAACAGATGATTACACCAATTTTGTTGCAGATTTAGCACGAAAAAATGATTTGTTGGTCAGTGGCGGCAGTGATTTTCATAACCCAACCAAACCAACCAGGGAACTGGGGATGTATGGCGACTTTGATAATCGAAAAATGATACCAGCGGACATCTTGGATAAACTTTTACAGAATAAAGATAGATATTTGTGATATAAAAGTTCCCTGGAAAATTTTTCGTTGACCCGCGGTCAACGAGATGTTATAATGCCATCGGTTTTTAATCGAAAGGGGGAAACAATGAAAGCAATAGTTTTATATTTTTCACGTGCGGGGCAAAATTATTTCGGCGGAAAAATTGTCAATTTGTCCAAGGGTAACACAACGGTTGTTGCGGAATATATCCGTGATATCACAGGCGCAGATTTATTTGAAGTGCAATCGACCAAGGAATATCCAGATGATTACAACGATTGCACCGATGTTGCCAAAGATGAATTGCGCAAAGACGCGCGTCCGGCCGTTCGACAAATGCCCGGCGATTTATCGGGTTATGACACAATATTTATTGGCGGTCCAATTTGGTGGGGAACGTATCCCATGCCAATGTTTACTGTGTTGGAAAAAATAGATTGGGCGAATAAAACCGTGTTGCCGTTTTCTACGCACGAAGGTTCCGGCCTGGGCGATGTGGAACGGGATATAAAACGCCTTTGTGTTGGGGCACGCATAAAACCCGGATTGGCAATTTATGGCTCTTCTGTTAATGAAGCAAAAAACAATATTGAAAATTGGATTAAAAAAAATATAAAATAAAATGCAAAGGGGGAAATAGATATGAATAAAATTCTAAGTTCTGTATTGGGTGTATTAATGACCGTAACCGTTGCGGATGCCCGGGATTTAACGGTGTATTTTTCTGTGTCGGGGAATACCGAACGGTTGGCAAATATGATTCACGCAAATGTTGGTGGTGATATTATGCGGATTGAACCGGTTAAAGCGTATCCCGTTGATAATTATCATAACCAAGAATTTACCGATTTGGCTAAGCGCGAAAAGGCCGATAATGCCCGTCCAGAAATCAAAGATATGAATATAAATTTGGATGAATACGACAGGATATTTATCGGTTACCCGATATGGTGGGGTTCAATGCCTATGGCGGTCTATACTTTTTTTGATAAATACGATTTGTCCGGCAAAACAATCGCACCGTTTAACACCCACGAAGGTTCGGGTGCCGGCGATACATATGGGGAAATAGTCCGTTTGGAACCAGATGCCGTGGTCGTTAGTGGATTACCGGTTGTTGGCACAACCACAACGGATGACCAAACCGAAACGGTGAAAAACTGGCTGGGAAAAATAGGGGAAATAAAATGACGATTTACGATTATAGTGTTCCAATGCCAAATGGCGATGCATTGAAATTGAATGAAATGCGTGGCAAGGTGTTGCTGATTGTAAATACTGCGACCGGCTGTGGTTTTACGCCGCAATATGAACAGTTGGAACAGATTTATGAAAAATATCATGGTGTTGGGTTGGAAATAATTGATATTCCATGCGATCAATTTGGACATCAGGCCCCAGGCAGTGATGATGATATTCACGAATTTTGCCAATTACACTATAACACAAAATTTCCGCAAATGAAGAAATCGGATGTAAATGGCGAAAATGAATTGCCATTATATACTTATTTGAAATCGCAACGCGGTTTTGACGGATTTGGAAATCATAAATTAAGCGCACTTTTGGCGAATATGTTGGCCAAAACTGATAAAGATTGGGATAAAAAGCCAGATATAAAATGGAATTTTACCAAATTTTTAATCAATCGTAACGGTGATGTAGTGGGGCGGTTTGAACCGACCGCGGATATGCAAGAATTGGAAAACAAAATAATCCAATTACTTTGAATTCAAATTATGAAAGTAAACAAAATGAATATACGTGAACAGATGGCGTTGGCAACAAAGGAAAAACTGTTAAAAACAGGTCGAAATTTGATTGTAAAATATGGTTTGCAAAACGTGTCTGTTGCCGATATAACCAATGCCGCCGGTGTCGCCAAGGGAACTTTTTATACATACTTTAAACGCAAAGAAGATATTGTTTATGAAATCTGTCGTGAACCGTTTGCACAAATTGCCGAACGTTTTTGCGCGGATCCGGAAACAGATATTATCAAGAAATTATCGAATTATTTCTGTGACTTTATGGACGAGGTTATGCGTTACGGTGTAAACGTGTGTCGCGAATGGTTGCGGGATGTTATAATTCCTGATGCGGTTACTGATGCCAAAGACACTCAAAAATGGCAATACGATACAAAAACATTAAATGATATGCTGAAAGTTGCGGTGGGGCGCGGCGAATTAAAGAAAAATACGCCGACCGAAACCTTGACCCATATTATCATAACGCAAATGTACGGAATGATGACCTGTTGGTGTATGTCAAACGAAGATTTTAACCCGCGCCAATGGTCGCGCCGGTTTTGCGAATTACAGATTGACAGAATATTAAAACCATACATAAAGGATGAAAAATGAAGAAAAAAACTATTGCGACAATCGCAACCGCGGGCGTAATTGCGGGCGCGATTGGTATTCACGCCGTTACCGCATCAAATGATGTTCCGGTTGTATATTTTACCAAAGATATATCCCCAGAAGGCATCGTTCGGGCATATCGGGCATTAAATTGGCAACCGCGTGGCAAAGTTGGTGTAAAAATGAGTACCGGTGAATCGGCAAAAACAAATTATTTGCGGCCTGAATTAATCCGCGATTTAATCACCGAATTGGATGGAACAATCGTTGAATGTAACACCGCATACGGTGGTAACCGTGGCGACAGCAAATCGCATTGGGCGGCAATACGTGAACGGGGATTCTTGGATGTTGCGCCGGTTGATATTATGGACGAAGAAGGTTCTTTGACATTGCCGGTAAATGGTGGCAACCGATTGACGGAAAACTATGTTGGAACACATTTTGCAAATTATCCGTCTTATGTTGTTCTGTCGCATTTCAAGGGTCATCAAATGGCCGGGTTTGGAGGCGCACTGAAAAATATTTCAATCGGTTTTGCGTCGTCTATGGGCAAGAAATGGATTCACAGTGGCGGGACATCCAAAGAATCTATGTGGGGTGGTGAACAAGACGCGTTTTTGGAATCAATGGCGGATGCGGCAAAATCTGTGGTTGAATACGTTGGCCGTGATAATATGGTTTATATCAATGTGCTGAACCGGATAAGCATAGATTGTGATTGTAATGCGAACCCGGCCGAACCGGATATTCACGATATCGGTATTTTGGTTTCCACCGACCCCGTTGCCGTTGACCAGGCCGGTATAGATATGGTGTCTGTGGCGGATGGAAATGAAAAATTGATGGAACGCATCGCAGAACAAAACGGTCTGCACACGTTGGAATCTGCCGAAAAAATTGGTGTTGGGTCACGAAAGTATAAATTGATTAACCTTGATGAATAGGTTTCGATAAAAAATCCGCCGGACGGCGGATTTTTTTAATTTATGTCTTCATGGCGCATCAGGGCAATTTTATTTTTAATTCCACCGTTGTATCCGGTAATTTTGCCACCCACGCCCACAACACGATGACACGGAATAATTATACAGATTGGATTCCACCCAATCGCGCCACCAACCGCGCGCGCTGAAACCCGTGGAATCCCACGCATATATGCAATTTTCTGGGCAATTTCGCCATAGGTCATCGTTTTGCCATACGGTATTTGTTTAACAATATCAATAACCATATCCCGAAAAGGTGTTGAACCATAAATCCTGTAACGTGGCGTTGCGCCCGGTGCGCGTCCTGAAAAATACGCATCCAGCCATTGTTCGGTGGTATGGAATAACCCGGCATCGCAATCAGGCAAATCGGGAACATTGCCATCAATAAAGCGTACGGATGTGATGTGTTCCCCGTTGCTTTCCATAATTATATTGGAAAAACCGTGTGGGGTTTTATAAATACGCTTATATACAGAATTCATTATTATTTCTTGCCGTTGGTCAAATTATAACTGGTCCCAACCAATTCCATAACCGTCCCATCGTCCAAGGTGTCATCCAAACAAATCGTTATCCACGACACTTTGTTCATATGATATGCGGGATAAAATCCGCGTTTTTTAATCAGTTTTTTTATCACGTCCGGTTCCAATTTAATATTCATAATGTCAATATCGCCGGATTTTTTAATCCCCAATTTGTCCATACCGATATTCATAAACAGTGCGAACCACTTTTTATTATCGTTATGCTTAAATACGCCAAATCCCGGGTATTTTTCCCACGGGAATTCCGGGCGCGTTAAGTATTTTTTTACAATTTGTTCGGCAATACGGTTCGCCTGGGGGCCGATGAAATCATTTTGAACGCAACAATGTTTGCGCACATTAATCAATATTTTTTCATATTCGTCTTTGACGCGGCCGATAAAGCCGTCCGCCATATTTTCGACACGCATCGGCAAAAATTCTTCGCCGGTCGCATTATCATAGACCGTGCCGGTAATTTTCCCAGATTTTGCGATATTTATAACCGCACGAAACGCGCCCCTTATAAAGTTCTGTTCGTACATCCAACCACGTGTGGTTGGGACAAACCCGTACCTTTCCAATGTATCAAAGTTGATACGTGATTGCTTAAAAATTTCTTGTTCTATTGTCATACGCGTAAATATAGCACAATATAAACATTTAATCCATAAAAATTACTTGCTTTTTTATAAAAAACTCTATATAATCGGTGCTGATTTCGTGGGCGGGCGCGGAATCAGTTCGATTAACCCCGCAAGACCTCGCGGTTTTCTGCTAAAAATATGGCTGCGATGGCAAACTTTGTATGAATTTATAATGAAAGATTTATCCAAAGATTTATTTAACCCAATTGCCAACGAAGATTTCGTCAAGATGTTCGATGAAAACTATGGCAAACAAGAAACATTGCAGGGCTATGCAACCAAGGGCACCGTCAAAGATATTCGCGGTGATTTCGCAATGGTTGATGTTGGCCTTAAATCCGAAGGTCGCGTTCCGCTGAAAGAATTTGGCGCGTCTGTGCCGGCGGTTGGTGATATTATTGACGTTTTCGTTGAACGTTACGAATCCCGCGAAGGAACGGCGGTTCTGTCCTATGCCAAGGCACGCGCCGAAAAGGCTTGGAAAGAATTGGAAAAGACCGTTGCCGAAGGCGTTGACCCAGAAGGAACAATTATTGATGTCGTTCGTGGTGGTTACACCGTTGATATTAATGGCGTGTTTGCGTTTATGCCATCATCCCAGGTTGACCATAAACCGGTTCGCGATGCAAAATCGCTGATTGGGTTAAAGGACAAATTCCGCGTTTTGAAAATGGACGCTTTGCGTACAAACGCGATTGTTTCCCGCCGTGCGATTCAATCTGATACAATCGCCGCCGCCCAGAAAGAGGCATTAAAGAACATCGAATTGGGCGCGGTTCTGGAAGGTACGGTTAAAAACATCACCGATTACGGCGTGTTTGTTGATTTGGGCGGAATTGACGGTTTGTTGCACGTGACAGACTTGTCTTGGAAACGTGTTAATCACCCGCGTGAATTGGTCCATGTTGGCGAAAAGATTAAGGTCAAGGTTATCCAATTCGACCCGGAAACACATCGTATTTCCCTTGGCGCGAAACAGTTGGAAGAAGACCCATGGGAAACCGCATCACGCGCGTTCAATGTTGGCGATACTGTTTCGGGCAAGGTTTCATCCGTTACCGATTATGGTGCATTTGTTGATTTGGGCAATAATATCGAAGGGTTGGTCCATATGTCTGAATTGTCATGGACAAACAAAAATATTCACCCGTCGAAAGTTTTGCAAAACGGCCAAGAAATCAACGTTGTCGTCTTGGATATTGACCAAGAAAAACGTCGTATTTCGTTGGGTTATAAACAACTGCAACCAAATCCGTGGAAACAATTTGCCGAAACACACAATGTTGGCGACATTATCACGGGTCCAATCAAGAATACAACCGAATTCGGTTTGTTCGTTGCATTGACACCGGAATTGGACGGTATGGTTCATATCTCTGATTTGTCTTGGAACCGTCTGGACGAAGAAGAATTAAAGAAATTCGTCCGTGGCCAGGAAGTGACCGCGAAAATTTTGGATATCAATCCGGAAAAAGAACGCGTCACATTGGGAATCAAACAGTTGACGGCGGGCGCAGACAACAATGCGGCATCTATTAAGAAAGGTGCGGTCGTATCCGGCACAGTTGCCGAGGTTACACCAGACGAATTGATTTTGGCGTTGCCGAACGAAATTCGTGGAACAATCCGTCGTACAGACCTGTCGCGCGAAAAGGCGGAACAGGATACTTCCAAGTTCAAAGTTGGTGACACGGTCGAGGCATCAGTTGTTTCCGTTGAAGGCAACAACGTCAAATTGTCTATCCGTGCGTTACAGGTAACATTGGAAAAACAGGCGGTCAAAGAATACGCAAACGAAGCAGACAGCGGTTCTGTTTTGGGCGACATCCTTGGCGCGGCCATTGAAAACAGCCGTAAATAATTTCCGGCCGATTTCAAAGCAAACAAAATCCCCGTTGTCGCGGGGATTTTTTTATGATATAATTCGGCAACAATAAAAGAAAGGATTTGCGATGAAGCCGAAAATGATTCTTATGATGGGCGGTCAAGGCGTAGGCAAGGGCACACATGCGCGTCGCCTGATTGCGCGTGACGGTTACGCGTATATTGAAACGGGTGCGATTTTGCGCGCATTGCCACCGGAATCACGGCTTAAACAAATAATGGCTCGTGGCGAATTGGTGCCGGATGCTGATTTGTTTGATGTTATCGCGGCCGAATTGGATAAAGCGGGTGATGTTATTGTTGACGGATTCCCCCGCACATTACCCCAGGCCCAATGGATTGTTCAAAAATATGCAGATAAATTTGATATTCGGGTCGTATACCTGAATGTGCCGGAAAGTGTTATGTTGGCACGTATTGATAAGCGTATTCGCGAAGGTGGTGGCCGCGCAGATGATGCAGACGATGCGATTGTTCGCCGTCGGTTGGATAATTTCTGGCGAATAACTATGCCGGCGATTGAATGGTTGCGCACCGCGCCGGGTATAAAATTTGCCGATGTGGACGTATCCGCCGAAGACGTTAATGTAAATTTTGCAAAAATCTTAGACGCATTGAACTAAACTATGCGGCGACGCAGAAATATAAACAGTGCGTATCCCACCAATAATGCCATAATAAGGGCAAATATAACAATACCGGTGTCCATATGTTCTGCGAACGGCAACGCAACATTCATCCCGTAATATCCTACGACCAATGTTGGCAACATTAAAATAATGTTCCACATGGTCAGGCGGTTAATATAAGTGTTTGAATCAATGTTAATAACACTTTCAAATGTTTCCTTGATGGATTTCAGCATTTTTGTATAACTGGTCACGACCTCGATACCCTGGGACAGTTCGATGCGTGAATCTTCAATCAGTTCTTCGCATTCGTCCGTTTTCGCGAAACCGCGCACCTTTTCCAATTTATCCAACACCGACAGGTTCCCCTTTAAGCCCGTCATATATAATGTATAACTGTTTTCCACGTCCAACAGTGCCAGTAAATCGCACTTTCTTATCTGTTGTTGCAGGTTTTTCTTGGATGCGACAACGCGTTTGTTTAACTCTTTCAGGCATCTTAGGTAAGATTCAGCGATATAATAGATGATATTCAAAATGAATTCTTCGCGCGAAGTCTTTTCATCTTTTTTGATTTTATCCAATAAATCACAGCGTTTACGACAAACGGTAATAACCCGATTTGTTGAATAAATTATGGACAACGGTTCCGTATGCCATTGGGTATCGGTTTCGCGGTTAACGATAGGAAATCGCACAATTATAACCTTGTAATCGTCTTCAACTTCGAATCGTGGTTGTTCGTCCGGGTCCAAAATGTCGGATATTGTGTCTTCGTCAATTTTGTATTCGTCTTGCAGTTTTTGAAAGTCTTCGTGATCGGGGTTTCCCACGTTTACCCAAGAAAAAGTTTTTAATTTTTCTGTATCAAACATTGTCGCCCCCTTAGATTAAAAATTCGGTCTATTCTAACGCCCGATGGGCAAAAAATCAAATTAAAAAGATTATAAAAATCACATAAAATGTAAAAAAATGGATTTCAAATGGTACAAAAAAAATTTCCATCGGCATACACAATGTCAAATTACCTGTTAAAGGCCGTGGTCGTGGTATTGGTTGCAATATTTATATTTTGGGCAATAAAATCAATGGGCCCGTTAATCTCACTGGTTTTTTAAGGCTTTGGTTTAATCAACATTGAATAATTAAAGTGGTCAAAAAAAACGAACGTTTTTGTCCAGTACTTTTTTAGAAAAAATTATTCAGTAAAATCAACAAATCTAAAACCCGTAAAACGGGGGGACAAAAACGTTCCTTTTTTGTTATCATTATAAACATAAAACAACGCCGTCAGGCACGACAAGTGAGTCGTCATCCCGGCGCAGGCCGGGACCCAGGCCGAGCGACAGCGAGGACCTGCCC
>JAZQCF010000020.1:0-3123 GCA_045546075.1 Candidatus Enterousia sp. | reverse complement strand
GTGGAGATAACCAAGGGGACGGACTTGTATAGTGTCGGTCAGTTTCTGATTACGCCGACATGGGAGAGGAACGGGGACGTTGCCGGGGTGGAAGCGGAGTTCGAGACGGCTACTGTGGCAAAGAAAATCGGTTTGGGTTACGTAAAGGCGCAACGCGGCGATTTCAACGATGATTTTAACAACGATTATAACAATCAATAATACATTGAATTATGGCAAATTATGCTTCATTAAAGGCGGCGATACAAGATGTTATCAAAACCAACGGAAACAATGAAATTACGGGCGCATTGCTTCAACAATCGTTGTTGTCAATGATAAATTCGTTGGGCGTAAATTATCAATATGTCGGTATTGCCAATTTGTCCACAAATCCGGGAACGCCGGATCAAAATGTGTTTTATCTTGCAACCGTTCCGGGGACTTATGCAAATTTTGGCGGATTGGTTGTTGGCGATGAGGAAATTGCGTTTTTGAAATGGAACGGTTCGTGGACAAAAGACGCAACAACGATTTCGTCATTGTCCTTTTTGTCGTTGGATTTCCAATGTTTCCGTAAATATTTGGACGACGGTTCGAATTTGCCTGTTGCGGGTACGTTGCCAACGCAGGGCGAAAACCGTGGCCGTGCCGGCATTTATCGTTCATTTATTTCTTTGAAATTGCGCGGATTCGATAAAACCATACCGCACAATTTGGTGTATTTGTCGCGCAATTATTCGGGCGGCTATCGAATGAGGATTAGCGCGTATCAAAATGATGCTTGGACAATCGTATTTGATGCGACTTTAACCAATGTTGAAACCGTACCAAACGGAATAAACAAATGGGAAGCAACCGTTGGCGGAAAGACAGTAACGGCATATATTGATTATGGGTTATTGTATGCTTCGTCCGGATTTTGGAATTTGTTTGCCGCTCCGTACCAATATACACATTATATTATTCGGGAAGAATGTTTTGATGCGTTCGTGTCGGAAAGTGACTTTTTGCAATTGCAATCCGATTTCAATACGTTCGTATTAAATGCTTTGTTGAAAAGCGATTTAACCGTTTCGGTGGTTTCCAAAAACCTCGCAAATCCAACGGGTATTCTATTAAACACGTTGGTTAGTAGCGCGGGAACGGTTAGCCCGAACAACAGTTGGGACGCATATCAATTCCCTGTTACCGAGGGTAAAACGTACATAATCGGCGGATTCAAACTTGGCCGTGCTGGATATTATGCGTTTTATAACGGGACAACCAAGATTTCAAACGGGCAATATTTAGACCCTAACGGAAGCGCCAACCCATTTACGTTGACCGCGCCAACGGGTGCAACGCTTCTATATTTTGACATACGTTCAAGTGTTTCGCCCGAAAACCCGTATGGGTATTTGCAAATCAATGAGGGAACAACTTTTGAAGAATACGACGAATATTCCGAAAAGATAACGGCCATAAATGGAATTGGCGTTGTCGGTATAAGCGGTTCCGACCCCCGCGTGCCGCAATTGATTTCGGACGTCGAGCAATTACAAGAGGATGTCGCCGATTTGCAAGGCGGGGTAAATGGCGTTGTTGTTGATTTACCCGTGTCGGATGGTTCAAATATTCAACAGGGTTACGCGTATATCAATTCGTCAACGGGTATTGTAACAGTTAAATTATGATAGCGATATTTTTCCCCCGAAAGGATTACGACGTTGAGGTGTGCAAACACCGATACGGGCGTAAAATGACATATACGGAACAATCCGACCAAATAAGAACAGAGGTTAGCGGACAAGTGTTTAATCTTGCGCAAGAATTTGGAATTAAGGTCGGGGCGTTCATATATTACGGCAATTATGGCAATAATTATGTCGCCCGGGCAAAAGGATTGATAAATGAAAATTTGTTTTGGCCCGACGCTTACTTTTATACGCCAAACTCAAGTGGCGGGACTGTTACGGAAGAAATGTATATTGATTATCGGGACAATTACCATATACCATTATTTCGGCGAAATTTCGGGCGTGTTCCAAACGCATTTTCTTATGCGTATGGCAATATGTCGTTTGAAGATTATGCGATTGCGGACGGAAAATGGCTTGGTGGCCGTAATTCCGGCATTGACGGCAACACGCCATACGGCGTTGTTGGCGGAACCATACTTGGAAA
The DNA here is from genome assembly GCA_045546075.1 of Candidatus Enterousia sp. Taxonomy (GTDB): domain Bacteria; phylum Pseudomonadota; class Alphaproteobacteria; order Rs-D84; family Rs-D84; genus Enterousia. The sequence goes on along the minus strand of JAZQCF010000020.1, from coordinate 978 downwards.
TTTAGAATTGCCGTATTCCCGGGTAAACTATATGGCCCGGCGATCAACATTCCGTTGGCACGATACGGCGTTTCCGGCAAGCGGTCAAGGCGGCGCGGGTATTTCGTATCTTGATACGGTTGCGGCAAAAGTTGATGAAACATTGTTGAATGGCGGTTGGTTAACAAACTTTCAACATTGGGACACCATCATATCTCAAGAAATTGCCTGTGGCGAATCGGCAACAACGGCCGATGCAGCTGGGGCAATATATCGCCAATATTTCCAAATGTTGGCGAGTAAGAATGTAAACAACGAAATCCATTTTGCCGGGTACGGCGAAGCGTTGGCGTATTTCGTGTTCCGCGATTCCATAACCCGCGCCGTAATGTATTCGCCAAAAATGAACCCTAACAACCAATTGGTTATCCGCTTGGAAACGAAAAATAATTTTGGCGTTGAAAACCCGTTATTGTCGGTCCCGATTTCCATAAAGTTTTCGTTGGCCGGAACCCCCTTGGCGGGCCATCAAATAAAAAGTAATTGCAATTTAATTTCCGTGGGGAACAATGAATATATCGTAGAAATCCCGTTTGGCCTTTATCCTTATGCAGTTATAAACAAAAATGATTAAAAGTTTAACAATATACCCGGCAAAGATATTGGCCGGAATCCTTGCCGGATTCCTTTCGGTATTCGTTCAAAACCTGTTGCCGCTTTTCGTCACGGTCACGATTTTCGAGGGTGTTGACTTCATTATGGGAGTTATCAAATCGGGGGTCGTGGCCAGAAGGGCGGGCAAGCGGTTCGCCTTTGAATCGGTCAAGGCTTGGCGGACTATCTATAAATTCGTGTTTATCTTGGTCGGTGTTGTTTTGGCCGAAATGCTTGACAGGACGCTGGCGATGGATATGCGGCTACGGTTTGCCAATTACTTTACGGCTTTTTGTTGCGGCGTGGAGTTCTGGTCGTTTTTGGAAAATGCCGCCGTTATTTCCG
>JAZQCF010000019.1:0-9884 GCA_045546075.1 Candidatus Enterousia sp. | reverse complement strand
CCAGTTATACATCTGACCAACAGCCGGGTAAATATCCGCTGTCACCAGGTCGCCTTCGTGACCAGAGGCAACTTCATTGTTTTCATAATCAAAGTCCGTATCCGGATTAAAAATCCCGCGTTCACCGATTGTGCCGGCGGTACCGGTATATGTGACAACGGTTGAACCGGGCGTGTTTGCGTTTGTGCCCGCCGCCGGGATTGTTGCCTGGCGCGTGGTATCAACGTATTGTTTTGATGTAACGGTTGTATCCGCGAAAACTGAATTGATTGCGATAATTGATGCAACCGCACCAATGAATAAAGGTTTTTTGCTCATATTTTCCCTCTTTTTGTTTTTTTCACCGTCATCCCGCCTTTCTCTCGTCATACCGCCGAAGGGCGGTACCCAGGCCGAGCGACAGCGAGGACCTGCCCCGCAGGGAATTTGGAACGCGCTTTGCGCGTGACAAACATTCACTGTCTGCGACGCAATCAACCTTCGCCAAGGCTTCGGTTGATGGGTCCCGGCCTGCGCCGGGATGACGAGTGCCTGACGGCGTTGTTTTATGTTTATAATGATAACAAAAAAGGAACGTTTTTTGTAACCAGTCTAAAATGAGTATTTGTCAATTAAAAATGGCAGATTTCCGCCATTTCTTATAATTTGAAAAACATCAAAAAAGCACTGGACAAAAACGTTCGTTTTTGACCACCCCGCGCACCCATAAAAACCCGCGGTTCCCCGCGGGTTTTTATAATGATTATCGATTATTTATCCGTGTTTATTATCGCGCGCCACGCCCAAGTTTTTTGGCCGTTGCAATCGCGAACAATTTATCTATGTGGGGTTGGGTTAAAAATATTTCTTCCCCATACGGGTCATATACCGCACCGCCACCGGCCCGAAATTTATAAACACTGTAACCGCACGACAAAGAAAAGAACGCACCAACCGGATCCCAAACAATATTATCTATTTTTATTAACTCCGCCAATGTTTGAAAAAATCCGCGTTCAACATTCGCATTAAAACCACCGTACGATTGTCCAATGGAATCTGTTGTTTCAATACTGACCTGTATGTTTGCACCCACAAAAAACTCCTTTGAAATATCACAATGTTGAACATAGCACCAAAACAACATAAAACACAACTAAATTTTTCGTCAAAACTTGTGACGACGGGTTCGCAAATGTTCCGCCACAATTTTTGATCTTAGATGATGCATCAAGAAATTATGTCGTTCCATTATAAGGTCATATATTTTATTTATTTGATGGGGCGACATATCAATCGAGACATCATTTGGGCCGATAACACATCTGCGCCCCTGATGTACGGTAAACCTGTATGAACCAGCAAAAACTATGGTTGTTCCATCATCGACAAAATTAAAATGATGGGCTTTTGATATAATATGAGATACACGCTTAAAATTTTCTTCATATTGTTTATTAAGATTTAATTTACCTGACGGTGGTTTAGATTCCTCTTTCTTTTTTCTAAATATGGCCATATATCCTCCCTTGGTTATAAAAAAAGGGTCACCCTTTGGTGACCCATAATTTATTAATTCAGCGGTGCGCCCCAATGTTGTTGGATACTGCGTTCGGCATCCATCGGGCTGACCAAAACCTGGGGCGTTAAAATCACAACCAATACATCACGTTGCGATGCGGTTTCTCTGGAACCGGACAGCAACATAAAGTCCGGGTCACCAAGTCCGTATCTGGTATCATTATTGGTTTGTTTTTCAAATCCAGAAACAACCAACATTTGGCCTGATTCCATAATAACTTCCTGCATAAAGCTGCGTTCTTCAACCTCTGGCAACTGTAATGTAACCTCGCCAATAGTTTGACTGGACATCTTTAACAGTTCACGCACAGACATCCGGAACAGCAACAAAATCTTGCCATTTTCCAAAATGTTCGGCAACAACTGCATCGAAAATCCGGTCTCAAGGTTATCTTGGTCAACGGTACTGGATTCGACCGTGGTAAAGTTGCGCGATTCAAAGCGTTTAATGTATCCGGTACTTTTCGTATTGTTCACCGGCGCGACACGATTATTACGTGTTGTAACACCAACGTTTGTTACCAAGGATACTTTACCCTGCTTTGCCAATGCCTCGATAAGTGCGGAACTGCCCGCCACAGCCGAAAGCGAACCATTGTTTATCTGGTCTTGGGTATATGCGCCCGCAACCGAAGAACCATTTTCCATATGGGTTGCACCGGTCAATGCCGAAACCGTATTTGACAAAACCGCAATGTTCATAGAACTGGCCTCGGTCGTGGCAAGGTTATTCTTAGGATTCGCAACGATATTCAAACCCGATGCCGAATTAATCGCCGCCGCCAAATTCAACCCAAACGCCGAATCATTAGATATAGAAACCTGTAACACTTTGACATCTATGGTTACCAACTGGGACAGGCGTTTATTTTGCCGCGCGATATAATCACCGACACGCGCCAAAACGGACGGTGGTGCGGTAACGGTTATCGTTCCCAAACTGCGCGATACGGTAAAGTTCGCATTCTCACTCTTGCCGACAATCGAAGATATTGTACTTTCGACTTCATCCCATTCTTTTAATGTAGATTCTAAATACACCTGGTTCCCGTTATCGGTTTGAACGGTTGATTGATATGATACATCTGTTCCCAACGCATACAAAGTAAATGTCTTGGTTTCTGTTTCATAAAACACGATTGAACTTTTGTCATAATACCATAACAAATCCAAATCGGTTGCAACCTGGGACAGCAACCCGGACAATTTTCCAGTATATGCGATATTCATCGTCTTTTTCAACTTTTCACCTGCAACCTGGCTGTCGATTTTAATTGGTATCTGGGTAATAGAATTGATGTTATTCGCCAAAACCTGAAGTGTAACCGGTTCATTTAATAATATTGTTATACCCGTATCCGTTTCGTATTGTTTGGGCAAACTGTTTCTGTGCTCAACCAACGTAGATTTGTCACCCAACCAAACGCCTTCGGACATAGAAACGGTATCACCACTTGCAACCTTGGCACGCGGATTCTTGGCCATTTCAAAGGCATCATACACATTGACGAAATCTTGGTCCACAGATGCGGCAACCTTGGCCGAATCGCGTGTTGCGCACCCCGCAACACCCCCAATCACCGAAATTGCCACAAAAAACTTTATTATTTTTAACATCTATTCTTTCTCCTACAATCTGTCAAATTATTCTTCGGACGTAGATATAACCAAAACACGATTCCCCTTATAGAACTTGGCATACGGCACCGGTATCGCACGTTCAAAATTACGCACCACCGCCGATGCAACATCGACAAAGCGACCCTTGAATACTGCACTGGCCTGGATAGGATATTCGCGCGATGTCGCCCACACCAAATCCCAACCTTCTTTGTCACACCAAGACTGTAAAACTTCGCGCAGGGTTTGACCACTGGCCACGACCCACGAACGAACCTGGTCCTGGATTGCGTTTGCCGGTTCGGCATCCGCCGACAAATCAACCGATATTTCTGTATCACCCGCAACCAACAATGTGTCGCCTTCGACATAACTGGTCATACCATTAACGTTGATAACACCGCCACCCGTTACAATACCGCCATCCATTGTGCGTTCAACCAAACCATTACGCGCCAAATACGCATCATAACCATCGGCATATTTTGCACAACCACGACGGCCACTGCGCGATAACGCCAAAACATTTCCACCATCATCTTCTAAGACTTCGCGATGCAACAGTGGCATTTCCGCCCCGCGCGCACAATCGTCATCAAACCCAACCGGAATTTGATTCCCGTGCAACATATTCGCGCCACCCGACCAACCATCGCCCGAACGCGCACCCAAATTAAAGTTATTTTCAACAACCAAATCCGAACCTATTTTGGACACAATTTTTATATTATCCGCCTTGGCCGTTTTGGCACAACCGCCCTGCTCGCACGAAACGGTAACATCGGCATCAGACCCGGCCAACGGCCACGCCGGCACATCCATTGGAACAATGGGTTGATAAACCTGGGGCTGGTAAATTTCCTGTTGTTGGTATGAATTATCATAGAATTGTTCCTGAACATTGGTATTTTCACGAACATCCCTGTCTTCGTCATAAAACACCTCAGACGTAACAACCTGGGGCAGACCGGCATCCGCAAAGCAGTATCCCGCGGCGGTTGCAAACATTGCGGCAATCAAAATCTTGCGAAACATAAGAACTTCCTTTCCTAATATTTTCCTTATTTATATGTCATTATAACAATTTGACCGAATCTGTGCAAGACCTAAAAATGCATCTGTTGATGTTTTTTATTTTTTTGTAAAAATATTCATATAAAATCGCACGAATCGGTAAAAGATGATATACTCTATGCTGTAACAGAAAGGGAATAAAAACATGCAAGACACACTTTTATGGATTTTAATTGGCATTACAATGATTATGACCGGAACGATTTTGTTTATGGCGGTGAATATGAATCGTCGCATCGGTGCATTGGAAAAAAACGCCGGGTATCAGTATAACCTGGTGGTAAAAATTCAAAATTTGTTAAAGAATAAATCTGCAACAAACGCGGTTGCCGAAAACGCAGAAATGATTTATCAAGACCTGTTACAGAATCTAATTCCGGTTTTGGCGGCGTTGGACATAATGCCGCGCAATACGACGGAACATCCGCTGTGGCGGACACTGGGCGGATTGATTGACGAATATGCAAAAAATCCGTTTGTTATGGAAAAATTACGTCGCGCAATAAAACTGGATGCCGAGGTTAAGCGTAATGTATCAAATTATATGAACCGGGCCGATAATTTGTTAAAGCACCTGGCGGATGCGGAACCCGATGGCATTTTGACCAAGACATTTATAAATGGATTACTTGGACAATCATTAACTTTCTTTACCCAGGCGTACCAGTTGGCAACAACCGATGAAGGCGATAAATGACGGGACCAAGTGAAAATCTTGTTCGTGAAATATCCACAATGCGGGGCGAACCCAAATGGTTGACCGAATGGCGCATTAATGCATTGCGTGCGTGGCACAAAATGGATGAACCACATTGGGCCGAAATTGATTATGCACCAATAGATTATGAAACATTAAATTACTATAACGAACAGACACCAATTGATAACAGCGATTTGAAATCTACATACGATAAAATGGGTCTGCCGGAAAATGAACAACGCGCACTGATGGGTATGGCAACCGACACCGTTATCGACAGTTCGTCCGTTCACACGTCCTATACGGCGGAATTGGCGGCACGCGGCATTATATTTTTGCCATTTTCTGCAGCGGTTCGGCAATATCCAGATTTGGTAAAAAAATATCTTGGCACGGTTGTTCCGCCAACCGACAATTTTTTTGCCGCGTTAAATTCGGCTGTTTTTTCCGACGGAACATTCGTATATATTCCGCCAAACACCGAATGCCCCATCGATTTGGCCAGTTATTTTAGAATCGAAACCGCAAAAATTGGACAATTTGAACGAACACTGATTATCGCAGATAAAAATTCAAAACTAAGTTATATGGAAGGTTGCAGTGCCCCACGCCGCCCAAACCATCAATTACACAGTGGTGTTGTTGAAATTATTGTTATGGATGGCGCACACGTAAAATACGCAACCGTTCAAAATTGGCACGCCGGCAATGCACCGGAATCCGGCGTATACAACAATACTGGCATATTAAACTTTGTAACCAAACGTGGCAAATGTTATGAAAACGCGCGCCTGGATTGGACCCAGTTTGAGGTTGGTTCGGCAATGACGTGGAAATACCCGTCAACGATTTTGTATGGCGATGGCGCGTCCAGTGATTTTTATTCACTGACCATCACGCGCGACGGTCAACAAAGTGACACCGGAACAAAAATGTTACACATTGGAAACAACACAACATCAAACATATTGTCATACGGGGTTGCATTGGATTGGTCACGCCAAACATTTCGTTCATTGGTTCAGTTCTTGGGACACAATGGAACAAATGTATCGAAATGCGACACCCGCATAATCGGCAACGACGCAACCACAAATGCGTTACCGAATATAGTATACGAACACACGGATAATCGCCAAACGCACGAGGCCAAAACAGGTGCCATTGACGCGGCCCAGTTATCATACCTGAATATGGCGGGATTGGATGATGACACGGCAACGGCACTTATTATTGGGTCCATGGCGACACCGATATTGTCGCGATTGCCAATGGAATTTTTGGTGGAATCAAAACAACTTATACAAATGGCACTGAATACAAAGGATAGCAAATGATTCTTGGGATAAAAAATTTAAGCGTATCATTTGAAGGCAAAAAATTATTAGATGACATAAATATAAATGTTGCCGCCGGCGCACGCCATTTAATACGCGGTTCGAACGGTTCAGGCAAATCGACACTGTGCGAAACAATCGCCGGGAACCCAACGTTTACTGTTGATACTGGTAAAATCATATTTGAAGGCCGCGATATTACAGGCGATAACGCGACAACACGTGCATTGAACGGAATTTTTATGGCATCACAAAATGTTCCTGAAATACCGGGGTTAACAATCATCAGTTTTCTTAAACATTCCATTGCGGCACACCGACACTTTCAAACCGGGCGCGATTTACCAATGGGTGAATTTTTAGAAATAATGGAATCGGCACGTGAAAAATTAAATATTCCGCGCGATTGGTTAAATCGTTCTGTGAACGTTGGTTTTTCCGGGGGCGAACGCAAACGTATAATGTTATTGCGATTGATTCTGGCACAACCAAAACTTGCGATTTTGGACGAACCGGATTCCGGCGCAGACGCGGTTGTAAAAAATCAAATTGCAGAAACCATACATTCTATGCCGAATACAACATTTATATTCATATCACATCAAAACGATTTTACACAAATGGTTAACCCGACACACACAACCACTTTATCAAACGGCAAAGTTATGATAGAATGAAATAACCAAAGGAAAAACAAATGAACGGACTTTTGTTATTTGCAGGCTTTATATTTCTGCTCTGGATTGGCAGTTCTATTTTCATCCCACTTTTGGTCGCGACATTTTTATGGTATTTAATCAATGCAACCGCGACATATTATCGCAAGATTTTTCCACGCGAACCGCGCCGCCGCGGTATGAACATTGTATATAATATAATTTCTAATATATTATCCATCGCAACATTTATCGGGGTGATATATTTGTTTGCAACACGTGTGCGCCCGATGTTTGGGGAACTTTTGCCGGCGATACCGGAAATTCAAACGCAACTGAATTTACTGTGGCACTATGTGTCCCAAACATTTGGCATAAATATTGCATCAATTCCGTTCCCCAGTATCGAAACAATCGTTTCCAGTGTTGGTTCGTCGGCGGCCAAGTTGGCAACATCAATGGGAATGGTTGTCGTATATATGATATTTATGTTTGTCGAACAGAGCACTTTTCACAAAAAATTCGCGGTCCTGTTTCCCAACAGAACCCAACACAAAAAAATGCACTATATTATGACCAGCATTGATGAAAATATGAAAAAATACCTGTTTATGAAAACATTGGTATCGGCAATCACCGGTATAATTTCATACGCGTGGATGTATATGTTGGGGTTGGAATTTGCCGGCGTATGGGCATTCGCGATATTTATTTTAAGTTATATTCCAACAATCGGTGCGATTATTGGATGCGGCCTGCCGATATTGTTTGCGATTTTGATGGGTGCGACATTAAACGAATTGGTCTTGATCGCGTTGGGTTTAATCGGCCTGCAGATATTGTTTGGAAACATCATAGAACCAAAACTTACGGGCACGACATTAAACCTGTCCACGTTGGCGATATTGATAAATTTGGTATTTTGGGGATTGATATGGGGTGTTGCCGGAATGTTTTTCAGTGTTCCATTATTGGTGGCAACATTTATCATCACGGCCCAGTTTGATTCCACGCGTTGGATTGCAATATTACTGTCCGCGGACGGAAATATACCGGATAAAAATGAAGATTAATGGTTTGTAAAAAACGCCCAAACGGGCGTTTTTATTTGTGACAAAATGTTCCCTATTGCGCCCCGAAGACGGCCCCACGCAAGTCGGGGCGGTTCCAGACGAAGGACGCGCAGTGGTACGCACAGCTGCTCGCGCAGTCCGAAACGGAGTACGAGTCCCAGAACACCCAACGCGCACCCGCAACAGATGGATTGGTTAGTTTGAAATAGCAATACCCACCAACGGGTGTAGCCGACCGTCCCCCCGACACCCATGCATCGTATTGTGATTGCACACCGCTTTGATTTGTTGATACCTGACCATACATATAATTCGTCCATGAATCTTCACCGTCGCCATATTCATATTTTATCGATGGTTCTATATTGCTGCATACACTTATACCACTGACCACGCCATACGGGAATACCGTGCCCCATTCACCCTTGTTAAATGAATTATATGTTGCCGCCGGACATTGCTCTTGCACATTGTATCGTCCATCATGCGATTTATAACAATTTGATGTTCCCGCAATATTCGCCGGCACGTATGCCGTGGTATTCAATGGCGTGTCCCCAGACGTATTTATTTCCCACAACATGCAATTCGCATCCGTTTCCGGCATGCCGGCAACATATTCATTGCACACCATTTCGTTATTTGCCGCCGTCATCATCGCCGTGTTTAATGTCACCGCATTTACCAACCCATTGGAATATGTGTTTACCGTCGAATCATATATCGGTGTTGATGTCATCATGCCCGAATTGCCAGAATACGTCACAACGTTTGGTGCGCCAATGTTCAAAACTTCTGCATTTTTACTGTATATTGCATCTTCCGCCACCGCCGCCGTGGCCAGGTTTGTATCCGCCGTTGTCGTATCCGACAAATCATCCAATATCGCGCGCGAACCTGTTTGACCCGCCGTGGTCGAATATGTCACAACCCGGTCACCGGATGTGGCCGCAATTTTATTTTGTTTTGTATTCATAACATTATCAACATAATCCTGACTGGTTACCGTAACGGTGTCCGCATACACAACCGGGATTATCGTCATTGCAATTATGGGTAATAATAATTTTGTATTCATTGTACATTCCTTTGATTATCATCGCCAACCGTTAATTTCCCGGAACATACGTACCTGATAAATTATTCACACTCCACAATAAACAATGTTCCGCAGTTTGGGTTCCGCTGGTATCATATTGATTACATGTCAAATGTGCATTAAACGCGTTCATTGCCGCGGCGTTCACATGCTGTGCCTGAACCAACGCGGTGGTTTGACCGCTGTATGAATTCGACGCATTATAAACCGACGCCGAACCAACCGTACCCGCCGTCCCGGTGTATGTCACCAAATTGCCACTGGTTCCCGCCGGAATAATATTCTGTCTATCTTGCAACGCACTGTTTATCGCGCCAACCGTCACCAATTCATTACCTTCGTCATAATCGGTGACATCCGTTATAATTTGACGCATACCAATCACACCGTCATCATCGCCGTTATCGTCATTTGGATACATTACGACATAATCACCCGACTGGGCTGGTATTATCGCCTGCTTGGTTGCAACCGCCGCATCAACATACCCCCGCGACGTCACCGTGGACGATACCCCAAATGATGAATTGATTGTGATTATTGATGCGACTGCACCAAGTAATAAAAGTTTTTTGCTCATATTTTCCCTCTTTTTGTTTTTTTCACCGTAATCCCGCCTTTCTCTCGTCATACCGCCGAAGGGCGGTACCCAGGCCGAGCGATAGCGAGGACCTGCCCCGCAGGGAATTTGGAACGCGCTTTGCGCGTGACAAACATTCACTGTCTGCGACGCAAGTGTTCACTTCGTTCACACTGGGTCCCGGC
>JAZQCF010000018.1:0-20087 GCA_045546075.1 Candidatus Enterousia sp. | reverse complement strand
TTCGATAAGGCCCCCATAGGTCCCGGCTTCGTCTGCACAAAAATCCCCTCCGCTGTGCGAAGGGGGGGACCGGTGAAACCGGTGGGGTAGTGGTCAATTATTATATTTATGACTGGCGCAAAAATTTTGCACCATTTGAATAACGCCACCCATATCACGTTTTACATCTTCATCGTATATATGAAGAATATGTAATCCCATAGAACGCAAATATTCGTCACGCACATGATCGTATTCTTGTTTATTATTGTGTGAACAGCCATCTATCTCTATTACAACATTCAGTTGTGGACAGAAAAAGTCAACAATGTAATTTCCTATTATTGTCTGTCTATCGAAATCCAGTCCATTAAGTTTTTTATTCTTTACCTCGTTCCAGAACAAAACTTCGGCCAATGTAGAATTCTTGCGCAGGTATCGCGCACGTTCAATTAAAGATTTATTTTTAGGCAATCTCATCAAAGTAATTATATTCAAATTTTACATATCTGCAACATAAAGGGGGCGGGTGAACCGCCCCAACCACTACCCCGCCACCGCTGGTGGCCCTCCCCTTCGCCAGCGAAAAATCCCCTTCCCACCAGGCCCCGAAAAATGCGAACGCATTTTTGGGTGGTTCCAATGGGAAGGGGTGCAGCATAGCATGCCGGGGGTAGGGGTAAATTTACGACAATAATTCATAAACTTGGGGCGGATAAACCGCCCCAACCACTACCCCGCCACCGCTGGTGGCCCTCCCCTTCGCCAGCGAAGGGGATTAATCTATGCTGATTTCGATAAGGTCGCCATATGTACCGGCTTCGTCCGCGCCGATAAAGCAATAGATATGATTACCAACGTTATTCATAAACTCTTGCTGGGCTTCGGTAAACCGTTGACGATTTGCGGCCTTGATGTTTTTGCCAGTCGCCAAACCAGCAGTCAAACCAACCCCTGTTGCACCAAGAACTGCGCTGCCAAGATTTATTGCTGTACGACGGGTGTTGTCGTCATAACCCGCATACTGACCGCCACTTTCAGCCACAGAGTTGCAAACACCGTATAAACTGGTAACAGCCGCTTCACACCCAGCCTCCTCGTATTTGCTGATACACGCTTCATTCACAGCTTTTGTGGCCGCAGCAACAACACCGCTGTTATCGACTATGCGGCTTGCGGCATAATACATGCTGCTTGCTGCTCCTTTTCGTGTAGTATCCTTAGTATTACCAGCAGCACCATCAAAAGTTCCTTTATGGCTGGCACAACTGTTGGCCGCAGTTACGTTTATAGCATTTTGTGAATTGCTATTTCTGTTTCTCTGCAGTAACCCACCCAACATATTGCCACTTTGCAGACTGTCCGCAAGATACGCGCCACCAACACCACCAAGTCCAACACCACCTATTGTTGCCGCGGCGGTTGCCCATTTTTGACCAGTGGACATTTTACCTTCGCGTGCATCATCGACAGATTTACCTAATTTCTTGGCGGCAACTTTTTCCGCGATTTCCTGTAATTTATCTTGTGGAATCCAAGAACCACAGGTGAACACATCGCCAACCGCAAAGTATGCCGTGGACCAATTCTGGTTCTTTTGTTGTAACGCAGATTGGATATCCGGGTCATCCGATTGGATTGTAACACGTGCGCGACAGAACGAACCATACAAATCGTTGCTTGCCACAAAGTCGTTCACTTTCAAACCGGCCGTGTTGTAATTTTTCGGGATGCGTTTGCTTTTCAATTTTACCCATTGATATGTTCCGGACATTTCACGCGCGCCCATCAGCCCACCATTGTTCGCGGCAACACACATATTCTGTTCCGCGGTCAATTTCGCGTTGTACTTTGCCTGGGCTTCTTTTTCTATATCACCCAAGACCTCTTGGAACAATGTATCAGATGCCATAGAAAACGCATAATCGGTTTCGGTGATACGATATTCTTCGTCATACAGACATCCATCTTCATCCATATATCCGCAATCTTCAATCAGGTTGACGTTGTTCTGTTTGGCTTTGCAGGCTTCTGTTGTGCTGCTGTCGCCGACCATACAACCAACCAAGACTTCAACATCATAAGACTTGGTCTGTTTATATCCCGACTTAACCGCGTCGTTCCAGGCGGTACGAACATTGTTGTTACCCCAACCCGCGGCACCGTTATCATCGGACATATAACGAACAGAATTTATTTTCAAATGTTCATCACAGGTGCTGGCATTCTTGACCGTTTCAACACACAGACCACGGATAATATTGAAATCCAATACACCACCAACCTTGTTCATACTGTGGTCAAATGCCGCATTGCCCGTATCGTATGTATCGGACATAATATCCGTACGGTTACGATAGCAATTTGTGTAATCTGCACCGCACATTGATTTGATACAACTGACCGCGGTGGCACGGCATTGTTTTGCCAGTTGCGCAATCGCCGCATCGTTATAGTTTTCCGCCAATGCCGCGTTTAATTTTTCAACCGCACCCAATACGTCATTTCCACCGGCCGTTGGGAACAAGATTCCAAATACATTATTATCATTATATGCATATGTGTAACCACCGGTCGTTGCATTTGAAACCGCCGCCGCATATTGACAATTTGTATCGGTGTTCACAATCGCCGCACAACCGTTTTCAATTTCGGCATAGGTATTTTCGCCATTGATAGAATTTTTGAAATCGGCCGCATTGTTGCCTGCACCAAATACTTTCTTGTAACACAAAGAACCCAAACCTGAACCGCAAGAACGCATTGTGCACGCCATAATTGTTTCAACACATTTGTCTTTGGTCTTTTTATCAAAGTCATTTGCATAATCTTGAATTTTTGCGCGCATAACGGCATTCATACGTGATGCGTAAATATCCGAGTAAACTTCATCACGAACATCTTCATCGATTAATTGTGATGCGGTTGGAACTTTGCCTTCGTTAACAGTCATATGGCAATATTTGTTTCCACCGATTGTATCCTTGCATGCACCACGAATAAAACCTTTCACCTTGGCCGAGGTTAACATTTCGCTTAAAGACGTTGCCTGGTCTGCGGTTAAATCCAAACCCGCGTTAATCGCATCGGTAATATTGACGACGTTAACACTGCTGTCGGTGATACATTTATACGGATTTGCTTTACACGTGGACAGGATGCATTGGTCTGCAACCTTGTAACAGGTGGACACCGCATTCACCGATGCCAAATCGGCACCTTCTTTTATCATCACACCCAGGCGGCTTGCCGTTGTCGGGTTGGAATCAACATTGGTCGAACCGAACAATTCGGTTTTGCCATCGTCCATACAACGCGCCAATGTGGATTCGCAATAAATTTTTTGCTTTTTGAATTCGCTGTTTGATGTGCAAAGTTCGAAATCTTCGCCGCAAACACTTTCTTTTTTCAAACACGATGTATAACGTTTAACGCAAGAAGATTTATCCAGGCGGTTATTGATGGCACCGGCCTCAATAAACTGGCCCAAAATACTGCCCGCCGTCGGGTACACATATTCGTCATTGGAATTTTTGGTCGCCAGGTTTGTCGTAGATGTCGTGCCAAACAGTGCGTTGATACCCGCCGCGGAACATTGCAGCAACACGTTATTACACTGAGGCTTTTTCGCATAGAACAATTCAGGGGTCGTACATTCTTCGAAATTAAAACCACAGACATCGGCATCCTTGATACATTCGGTGTATTTTTCAACACATTCGGTCATTTCCATCAAAGACGATGTAGTTGTCGTTGTGGTTATCGCGGTCGTTGCAAGCGTTGTTCCAGATATCATCGTTGGCAAACGACGCGCCGCCGCCATTGTTGAATTTACCGGTATTGACGACACGCGTCCGGTTGTCGAACGGTCGGTCGACCCGCCCGCACGCAATGCCGCATTTGCACCGTCAACGATGCAGAAAACCGCCATTAACCCAAGTATATTAGAGATAAATTTCATCCTCGTTCCCCTTTTGGTATCGATTTATTATATCATAGCAAGGAAAAAAAGAAAAGGGAAAATTAGTGGTTAATCGGTACAATCCAAAATATATTTTAATTCCAACATATCGTCCGGCAGGGGTGTTTTGAAAGACATTTTTTCGCCGGTTACCGGATGATTAAATTCTAAAACCGCCGCGTGCAACATTTGACCATTGTGGGTCTTGATAAAATCCAACAAATCCGGGTTACGAACCGAACCAAAACGCGCCGATGCACGCCCGTATATCGGGTCGCACAAAACCGGAAAACCATGCGCCGACAGATGAACACGAATTTGATGCGTGCGCCCGGTCAACAATGTGCAACGAAATTCCGCAACACCCGCACGCGGCCACGCATTTAGAACCTCAACAGACGTGTGTGCCGGTTTGCCGCCCGATTTTACCATTGTCATCTTTTGCCGATTGCGCGAAGAACGCGCGATGTTCCCCGTGATGTCTGCCCCGGTCCAATTTGGCACACCCCAAACAAACGCGATATATTTCCGTGTTAAATCGTGCGCACTGAACATTTTGACCAATCCGCGATATGCCGCATCCGTCTTGGCAAAGACCATAACGCCACTGGTATCCTTGTCCAAACGATGAACCACACCCGGGCGTGTCGGTCCACCCATCGCAGACAAATGCGTTATCGACAACAAGTTTTGAACCAATGTCCCCGTCTTGTTCCCGGCCGATGGATACATCACAACACCGCGCGGTTTATTTATCACGATTATGTCATCGTCTTGGTATAAAATTTCCAAATCTAATTCGTTAGAAATATTTTCAGTCGCGACATCGGTTTGTATTTGCGGAATTTGAACAGTGATTTTGTCGTCCAATTTTACCCGTTCACCAAATTTTGCCGGCGCGCCATTACGCAGAATTGCAAAGCGTTGAATTTCACTGCGTGAAAAATCAGGTAATTGCGTAACCAAAAATTTATCGATTCGCACACCGGCGAATTCCAATGGCACCAAAAATTCACGTGTATCATTCATTGGATTACTTATATTCACTCCAATCCGGACCACGTGTGCATTTTGACATATCAACGGTGAAATCGTATTCACCGGTAACCGGGCATTTTAATATACCGGTGCTTTGTGCCTGGTCTGCGTCACGGGTGGCGGTGCGCCACGCAAAACTGACCTCGGTCGGGGATGCCACACACACCAGGCGTAATTTGCCTTCACGTTGTTTGTTTGGTCCCAACCATATACGAACACTGTCGGCTTCGCCATAACAGGGAAATGCATCCAAGTAATACAAAACCATACCGCGACCAACATCCGCGTTTGACCATTTGAAATCGCCCGTAAATTGTCGCAATGGCAAACCCGTCAATGCCGCCCAATCGGTTGTTGTTGAAAAAATACTGACCCGTGGGGCGGGTGGATTGTCCGCCGCACCCGAAATAAAAGGCATTATCGCAAAAGCAATTCCAAAAATAATTTTTCTCATTTTTGTCCCCCCGAATTTACATCCAACAATTCAACCGTTACACGTTTTACACCCGCCATATTACCCGACAAAGTGTGCGAAAAATTTACAGATTGCCCAACATCCAACAATGTTGCAGATGGCATAAACTTCTGGCGCGAAATTGGTGTGCCCTTGGCATCATACAGAACGATGATTAAATCAGGAAATGCGTATATATCATCCGACCGATTTGTAACCGTACCCGTCACAACCATACGTGGCGCACCCGTATCATCTGTTTCGGTTGAAACATTTGTTATTGTTGCAACCAATGGACGTTTGGCGGGGTCATCGTGCCGCGATGTTACGATAACCGCAACCGCAAACACAGTCGCCGCAAGCAATGCGCATAACGACGCAAAGAACACCATTAAACCACTGCGTCGCGGGGAACGCGATATATTCCACACGTTTCCGCATACCGCACAACGCACACGCCCGGACGGAGTGTTCGGCATTGTATATTCTGTTTTACAAACTTCACATTTTATTTTCATTTGCTTGTAACCTTTATATCATAAATTATTCTAAATTCAACATTTGATATTTCGCGCGGACACTTTGCCCAATTTCACGAATCGCATTCAAATAATCGCCCATTGTCGCGTTTTTATTTGATGTAACCGACGAAAACACCCGCGTTGCGGTCGAACCTGATACAGATTCGCGCCGCAGCACACGCGCCGCCATATCTGTCAGTGTTGGCGAATTTATATCAACCAAATTCGCGGTCTTGGATTTTGTATCCCAATAATAATCCGGATTCACAGAATCAACGATTTTTTCCTTAACATTCAGGCGCGATGTTATTGAACCGGTAAAACCAACCGACACAAATACCGCACTAACACGACCTTCGGTCATATCCAGCGAACCATTTGAACGCAACGTTGCCGCCGTCCCAGATGGGGTGGATAATCCAGATAGAATCAAATTATTAACCCAAAAATTATCCGCGGTAAATGATGAAGCCTTGGCGGATTCGGCCAAACTTAATGTTCCGGTGACCGCGATATTTTTTGAATCACCCGACATTGTGCCCGAAACAGTTGCCGTCTGGGTGGTGTATTTTGTATCAATCGTTGTTCGATTTTGAAATATCAAATCATTTGTAACAATCTTGGTCGCCGCCAACGATTCATCCAACGACAATCCAACCGTATTCACAAACGAAGAATTGATTATGTCACGCCCGCCCAGGTTCAATGCCGATAACATCGTCGCATCCGTTGCGCCACCCGAAGGCACACGCCACAGGTACAGCGAATTATCACGCTGAATCGCGGTCGAAAGCACAATTCCATCTGTTGCATCAACACCAAAATCTGCGGTATTCACGCGCCACGTGCCAAAACCGCCATATGCCCGCGTCCCATCGACAAAGCCGATTTTATCATCGCCCATCGATACAATTTCCCGGGTGCGTAATGGTGTTATTTCCGAATCTGTTAGAACAATAACACCTTGAAGTGATGCCTGGTCCCCATAATCGTTTGACTTTAATATGCGCAGTTGATATTTATCGCCCGCCGTTTCAACAAATGTTGCATCCAATCCATAATCAACCAAGTCCGCCAATTTTACCTTGATAATGTTTCGACCAACGGTGGTTAACATCGCATCTTTGTTTTCAACAATGTATTGTTCCAAAACGCTTTGTATCTTTTGCATCTGGCGCGTGATACGAACATTTTCGGCACGAATAATCGCACGATTTTGATATCCATATATGAACGGCAACAATGTCCCCGCCAATGCGATAGTTAACAAAAATTCTATCAGCACCGTTCCACGATGCATACTCTTATTGGAAAAAATGCGCGCTGTATTCTTCATTTTGTTTGCCATCCGTTTGACATAATTTCACGAAAATCGTCCGCACGTGGCGCGTCCGGTATCGGCGCACGTGTCAATTTCAAAGACGAAAACGATGGTGGGGTTGTTGACGGGAATGACCAACCACCAATTTTTATTGGCGAATTTGTAGATACCAATAATTCACCTGAAACGGTCAACCCAAAATTTTCGTGGAATATTATTTGTCGCGCAAGAATATATGGCGCATACACCGTCCCAACCGTAACACCGGAAAAACCACTTATCGTCTTTAACGAGGTTGATTTTAATGTTAAATCGCGCCCAACATTTACCGCATTATTTATTGTTGCGCGGTCTGCAATCATACGGCCATTAACATTGAACGAAGAACCATTTAATGTTTTTGCGGTAATATTGCGAAACCCATTTATATCACCCGACACACGCATCGACCCAATTTTTACATTGTCGCCGTTCATATTTGCACCCGATGAAAAATATACTGTGCGTGCATTAAGTGCATCGGTCGTTACAAATGTTGCATCCAGATTACGAACACGCACCGATTTTCCAGACACCCCACCAATGTTATACACATCGTGTCCACCCATATTCAAATCACGCGCCATAACGTTCAAATCGTCTTCCCCGGCCGAACCGCGGTGCAGGAATCGCGATGTATCAACATCGGCCAAATTGCGCGTTATTTTATATATCATATTACCCGGACGAAAACCCGGCGCGGTTACCGCCCACGAATCACCATATGCGATTCCATCCGGCCCAACAACCGCTGCATCCAATCCAACATTATTTGCAATTTGCGCGACACGTTTTGTTGAAAATGACGGAAATTCAAACGCCAGATATACATCTATGACCGTGCCACCGTGAACACTGTATTTATCAATAAATCCCGCCGATATTGAATCCGAAAATTCGGCCAATTCTTCACGTGACATTTGTATTTGTGCGCTGTCCGGCCACAGGTCTTGGTTTATTCGCACAAAATTTAATACGCCATCACGCATACTGATTATATCGTTGGCAATGGCCATATTGTGCATTGTATGCGTCGTTTCCGCAATCATAGAATACGTAAATGGCGCGGCAACCGCGATGATAACCATTGCCAATAAAACTTCGACCAGACCGCCACCACGTTGTGCCGCGAATACAGATTTATATGCAAAAATTCTAAATTTATTTGCACACATCGCCGCCCCCAATTAAACATTGTTTAATATCAATTCTGTGTTCCAATCTTTGCCAGAAAACATATTGGCAAATGATATACTGTGCCAAAGATTTTTGATTATATGTATTGCCCAACGATGAAATCACAGATTTACAATCGATTGTTTTATCATCATCTTCGGCCGGGTTCGCAATTATGGAAAATGCGCCGTTATTTATTGTATCAACCAATGCATCCGGTAACAGTGATGTTCCCGCCGGGCGAATATCCAAAATAACCGCACCATCACCGCCACGCGCCAAACTGTCCGATGTTTGGTCACGCAGTGTTATGTTGGACGTATAAATATAGTCTGTATCAATTCCGGTGGCACTGCTGTAAGACAAACTGTTTGAATCAATAAACACATCTTGACCGCGTGTTACATTTACAAACGAACTTACATCCAATCGGTCAACGCTGAATGTAATACGGCTTGTAACCACGTTACCACCAACATTCCACTTTTCGGGACCGGCAAAACCGGTACGCCCCGCAACCATTTCAAATGTATCGATTGCCGCATCTGTAAAAGTCATATTTCCGGTATCGCCAAACTTTGAAATCGTGCGCGCCGACAAAGAATCCATATTTAATGTTCCGCGTGTCAAAGACAGTGCCGATTCGCCCGCCCCCGATTGAAAAACCGTTTTGTCGGTAATGATTTGTGTAATGTTACTGCGTTCTTTGCGGCCCGATTCGCTTCCAGAAATTACCAAAGTTGTTACATCGGCGGTATCAAATGTTGCACGATGCGCCAACATATTCGCCGCATTATCAAAACGAAAACCACCCATATCCAAATCGGTCAAAAATCCCGATGCATCCGGATTTTTATCATTACGCCGCACAACGTCCGAATACATATCCGCCAACTGGATTCCAATATCAATATCACCGGTGGGACTGTCTTCGTCAAATGCGGCAAAAAACCCGATTCTGCGCGCAAGTTCTGCACGTTGAACCATACTTAAATCCCCGCCACGCAATCGCAGCACCGCGGAAATATCTGTATCTGTTTTATCTATGATTAAAATAATATCTTGCCCCAGGGCGGTGCGCGGCACAAAACCCAACGGCAAACCGTACGGTTCCAACATCATTGAAAAATTATCCCCGGAAACAATACTGCGGTCATATGGAATACTGTTCGCATTTTCACGAATAAAAATCTTGGCGGCGGTACGTGCAACATCAACCTGGCGGGTGGTAGAATACATTTGCGCACCCATATCCCGCAACGCCAGGCGGCGCGCAAAAAACGGTATGAACGCAAACACCAAGGTCAATGCAAGAAGTGCCTGTAATAAAAAGTTTCCACGTTGCGCACGCACGAAAAAATGCCCCCCTTTTGGAAAATCATAGCAACCCAAAAAAAATATTGCAATTAGTTTTAACTTGTTTTAATATTCATTTGCTTGATTGGAACAATTCAATAGATTTGTTCAAGGTTTATTTCCATAAAAACAAAAGAAAGAAAATGCAAAACAAAAAAAATCAAACGGCCGTGGGTATGATGATTCAACGCTGTCATAAATGGCGGCAAAAGCGCAAACAATATATGGACCAGGCACGCCAGGCCACAGATGAAATCGAACGCGAACGTTTATTACAGGCCGCCGAACATTATGGCCGTATTGTAAACGAAGAACAAAGCAAGATTGATTCTACGCGTGACCCCAAGGATAAAACCCCGGTTGATGTTCCATCCCCTGATGAATCAAATGACACAACCGAAGAAGAAGAAAACCCATTTCCAGAATTTTTAACAAATATAAATTAATCCGTCCCGGCAACACGACAATAACAACCCCCGCGGGACGACGATAGAAAGCCGGGATGACGGTGGTGGAAAATAATAAGCAAAAAAAATAAAATTTGTATGTAAGAACAAGTATCAGCGAAGTTAGAACAAAAACTAATTTTTAATCGCGCACTTTGTTGTGCGCGATAACAAAATTTCGTGGTGGGTGTTAAGGGACTTGAACCCCTGACCCTCTGCGTGTAAAGCAGATGCTCTAGCCAACTGAGCTAAACACCCAAATGCCGACCAATCATAATTTATATTTTTATGATTGTCCAGATTTTTTTAATTCGGCATTGGCATACCCGCCGTCGCATCCGCCATTACATCGTCTATCAATCTGTCCGCTTTTTCCTTGGCATCGCGAAATGCCGCCAAAACCGCGCTTTCCACCGCGGATGCGCCCGATTCCAACAGTTTCGGGTTTATCGTCACCGACGCAATATCATATTTACCCGACATATCAACAATACACGCACCACCGGCGGCCAATCCTTTGACGTGCATATTTCCCAATTTTTCCTGGGCCGCGGCAACTTTGTTTTGTAATTCCCCCGCCTGGGCCATCAATGATTCCATATCCATTTTATACTCCCTGGATAAAAAATCCGGTCAAATGACCGGATTTTATGTTTTTATTTGTCTTCTTTTTCTTCACCGGTCTTTTGATCGATTCCAACCATAGACATACGGGTTTTGCCGCGTTTGTCGATACCCAGGTATTTAACAAACACTGCGTCACCTTCTTTTAATTTGGCATCTTCAATTTTCGCCAAACGCTTACCGGTGATTTCCGAAATATGAACCATAGATTCAAAACCATTCATAATCTTAACAAAGATTCCAAAATCTTTGATGCCGGATACAACACCCGGATAGATTTGTCCAACCTCTGGTTCGGCGACAATTTCTTTGATACGCGCGATTGCCGCATCGGCATCTTCACGTGTCACCGCCAAGATTTTCACCGTTCCATCGTCTTCTAAATCAATGGTTGTGTTGGTATCACGGGTTAATGCCTGAATCACAACACCGCCCTTGCCTATCACTTCGCGGACCTTGTCCGGGTTGATTTGCATTGTGTACATTTGCGGTGCATATTGCGAAACGTGGTCGCGCGGTTTATCAATCGCCGCCTTAATCTTGCCCAAGATGTGCATACGACCATCTTTGGCCTGGGCCAATGCCTTTTCCATAATTTCAAATGTAATGGATGTAATTTTAATATCCATTTGCAACGCGGTAATACCTTGGTCGGTACCGGTTACCTTGAAATCCATATCGCCAAGGTGGTCTTCGTCGCCCAAAATATCGGTCAATATTGCGTAATCATCACCTTCTTTAATCAAACCCATCGCAATACCCGCAACCGGACGTTTCATTGGAACACCGCCGTCCATCATCGCCAATGTCGCACCACATGTGGTTGCCATAGACGAAGAACCGTTCGATTCCAAAATATCCGAACACAGACGAATTACATAGTCAAATTCGCTGCGTGATGGGACCATCGGGTGAACCGCACGCCACGCCAAATTACCGTGACCAATTTCGCGGCGACCGGGGGCCTTTAACCCCTTGGCTTCGCCGACCGAAAATCCCGGGAAATTATAGTTCAACATAAAGTCGCGTTCTTCGCCACCATCCAATGTTTCCATTGGTAATGCGTCTTTGCCACCGCCCAGTGTCAATGACACCAATGCCTGGGTTTCGCCGCGTGTAAACAACGCCGAACCGTGTGCGCGCGGCAATACACCCAATTCAATTTCAATCGGGCGAACCGTTTTTGTATCACGCCCGTCAATACGTGGTTTGCCCGCCAAGATGTTCGAACGCATAATGCGCGCGGTAATATTTTCAACGATTTCATCTGCAAAAGATTCCAATGTTGATGTCGCAACCGTTGTATCCGGGAACATTTCCGGAATCAAAGCCTTGGCCGCGGCGTGGATATTCGCCAATGTTTCCAAACGGTGCAATTTTTCCTTGATTCCCAATGCAGATTCAATATCGCCCGCAAATTCTTCAAAGCGTTTTTCCATCGCGATATATTCCGCGGTCTTTTCCGGTGTTGCCCAGCGTTCTTTGCCCGCCGCCTTGGTCAATTCATTAATTGCACCAATTACCGCCTGTTGCGCATCAAAACCGAATTTCACCGCGCCCAGTGTCATTTTTTCATCCAATTCACCAATTTCAGATTCAACCATCAACACACCATCTTTGGTTGCAGCGACGACCAAATCCATTTCAGAATTTTCAACATCTTTCTTGGACGGGTTCAAGATATATTTTCCATCCATATATCCAACACGCGCCGCACCAATCGGGCCCTGGAAAGGAACACCGGACAACGCCAACGCCGCACTGGACGCAATCATCGCCAAAATATCAGGTTGATTTTTGCGGTCATAGGAAAAAACCTGGGCAATAACCTGAACTTTGTTTTTGAATGTTTCCGGGAACAATGGACGAATCGGGCGGTCAATAAGACGCGCAATCAATGTTTCACCCATTGATGCCTTGCCTTCACGGCGGTCACGTGAACCCGGGATACGACCGGATGACGCAAATTTTTCTTGGTAATCAACGGTCAATGGAAAGAAATCTTGGCCTTCGACCGCGGTCTTTTCCGCGCACACCGTTGCCAAAACCATCGTTCCGCCCATTGTCGCCATAACCGAACCGTTTGCCTGTTTCGCAAAACGACCCGTTTCCAGGCGCAATGTTTCATCACCGTATTTAATTTCAACCGCAACCGGGTTGTTCAAATGTTGAGCGTTTTCACCGCCCTTTTTATTTATTAAACCAAATAACATATTTTTTCTCCGTTTTTTGTATTTGTGTTTTACATTTATGCGCGAAGAAAAATTATTCGTTATTGCGTTCTGGGGATGCCCAAAAACAAACGCAAAAAAGAACAATTTCTTCCGCGCCGATGCCGATTATACTTTCATATTTGCGCATTTGCAAATATTTTATAATTAAAAAAGGCCGGCGTTTTTTCCGCCGGCCCAATCTGTACACACGAATTATTTACGCAGACCCAATTTTTTAATCAGTTCTTCGTATTCATCCGCATTACGTTTTTTGATATACGCCAATAATTTTTTACGGCGATTAACCATCATAAGCAAACCACGTTTGGAATGTTCATCCTTGTGATTTTTTTTCATATGTTCGGTCAAGTTACGAATACGTTCGGTTAAAACCGCAACCTGGGATTCAACGGAACCACCATTGTCACGTTCACCCGATTTGAACGCATTGATAATTTCAGTTTTTTTTGCCTTTGTTATGGACATTGTGTTTTCCTTTATGTTTTTTATATTGTTCGCCGGGGTTTCAAAACGCCACCCGAAACCGCACCAATTCCAACAAAATCTTTGTCAAAATAAACACGATACAGGCCGTCCATTTCCCCCACACCGACAAAGCCACCATTACGATAAAGTTTGGTCGATTTGTCGTCCAGATTAAGAACCGGAATGTCCCCCAGTCCAAAATCCACCGGTGCCAGGTATTCGCCGACATCGCCCCCATTATTAAACAGATTTTCCAGAAAATCAAGTGTATGCGCATTTTTTATTGAAAAAACACCACTTTGGGTGCGGCGAATCATATTAACCGTCGCCAATGTGCCCAAACTGTACGCGATATCACGCGCAATACTGCGAACATATGTGCCGGGGGCGCACCGCATACGAAAATTCCACGTATCACCCGAAACACCGGTCAATTCCAAAGAATATACCTTAACGCGACGGGATGGAATTTCAATGTCTTGTCCCGAACGGGCCAATTCGTATGCGCGCCGACCATTTATATGAACCGCACTGAATTTTGGTGGAATTTGATTTATATCACCCGTAAATTTTTGCAATATCGCACGAACCGCCGATTCGGTTGGAACAATATCGTTACGCGCAACCTCATTCCCCGTGACATCCAATGTATCGGTTTCAAAGCCAAATTGTACCGAAAACAAATATTCTTTGGTGCGGTCGCAAAATTCTTCAATAAATGGCACCATTTTGGTCGCGTTTCCAATCGCCACAGGCAACACACCCGATGCCATTGGGTCCAACGTCCCAATATGCCCATTTTTTTTGGTATTAAATAAACGCGCCACGCGGACCGCCGCAGATTTAGAAAACACACCTGATGGTTTATCAAGAATTATCCAACCGTCCATTTTTATACCTCAATCAAAAAATGATAGTTGTTTTTTTACCGGTTTTGGCGATTCCACACACGGTGCAACCGATGTTTTCGTGTTAACCGTACCGCACGAATTATTCGCTGGCAACGCGCTTTCAAGATTTGCCAACACAGATTCTGCGCGCGCAACGACCGATTCCGGCATCCCGGCCATTTTCGCAACGTGAATACCATATGACCGATTTGCCACACCGGGAACGATTCTGTGCATAAAGACAATGTCATTATTATGTTCGCGCACGTCAATGGTTAAACACGAAACGCGTGCCAAATTTCCGCCATTTCCGGCGGCCAATTCCGTCAATTCGTGATAATGTGTTGCAAATAAGGTTCGCGCCCCCAGCGTATCCAAATATTCCAATACCGCCGTTGCAATCGCCATACCATCATATGTTGCCGTTCCACGACCAATTTCATCAAAGATTATAAATGAACGTGATGTCGCACGGCGCAGTATGTTGGCGGTTTCCGCCATTTCCACCATAAATGTGGATTGTCCCGCGGCCAGGTTATCCGATGCACCAACACGACTGAACAACTGGTCACAAATGCCGATTTCCGCGGAAGATGCCGGCACAAAAGAACCCATATGTGCCAAAACAACCAAAATTGCGTTCTGGCGCAGGTATGTTGATTTACCCGCCATATTTGGCCCGGTTAACAGGGCGATTGGAAAATCATCCAACACACAATCATTTTTTACAAAATTATCACCTGTGGTTCGCAAAACATATTCAATAACCGGATGACGACCACCAACAATATTAAACTCGTGTCCGTTTGTTATACATGGACGCACCCATCCCCAATCAACCGCACACAGCGCCAAACCACACCATACATCCAAATCGGCAATTAAATCCGCCGATAACAGTATGTCATTTGATACTTCACGAATTTTTTCAATCAAAGATTCTATTACGGTTGCCTCAATCGCGGCGGCGCGGTCAGATGCAGAACGAATATCATTATCCAACTGAATCAATTTTTCCGTTGTGAAACGCATATTGCCAGACATTGTTTGCCGATGAATAAATCCAGAATCAGGACGCATCATATCATCGGCCTTGGCGGATGGAACCTCTATGAAATAACCCAAAACATTATTGAATTTTATTTTAAGGTTATGTATGCCGGTGGACGCAATATATTCTGCCTGGGCGGCGGCAACCGCGGTTCGCCCACCATGCGACAGTGCCCGCATATCGTCCAACGCGGTATCAAACCCATCACGAATCACGCCACCATCACGAAAGAACGTTGGCAAATCATCCGCCAATGCAGAATTCAGGCATACCGCCAATTCATTATGTGTTTGAATTCGGTCCATACGCATTGCCAATTCTGGATTCAATCGCGTTGAAATCATTTTAACGTTTGGCAGGCACACCAAAAATTCTGCAACAACACGCATATCGCGCGGTGTACCACGTCCCGACAGCAACCGCGCCAACGACCGACCAACATCCGGAACGCGCGACAACATATCCGCCACCATTGAACGAATATCCGCATTTAATACCATATGTGCAATATTTTCTTGGCGGCTTTGGATTTCGGCGACATCACCGGACAGGTTTCGCAGGTAAGCCCGCAATTTGCGTGCGCCCGCCGCCGTTTTGGTATTGTCCAAAACATCCAACAGGCAACGCCCGCCTTCGTTTATGGGGGCATCTATTTCCAAACTTCGCCACGTGGCGGAATCTATTAAAACCGTCGCGCCAGATTTGAATTCATACGGTGCGCGAAAGGTTAATACCGCACCACGTTGTGTATTGAATAAATATCCCGCCAATAAGGCCACCGCGGCATTTGCGTTTTTTACCCCACCGGAAAACACACTTTGTATTATCGTATCTATATCACCACGGCGATAGATTTTTTCAAACACCGGGGTTGATTTGAACATATCACGAATTTGTAAAATGGTATTGTTTTCTGCATCGATTGATGGATATATAACCTCGGCCGGGTCGGTGCGAACCAAATCATCGATAATATCATCTGTTGTGCCCACAAAGAATTCGCCCGTTGAAATATCGCAACCCGCAACATCAAACGAATTGCCACCCGTACATACAACCGCCATTAAAAAGTTCGAATTTTTCGGCGTTAATAAATTTTCATCGGTCAATGTTCCCGGTGTTAATACACGAACGATTTTTCTTTCAATAAATTTATGTCCGCGTTCTTTGGCCTGGGCCGGGGTTTCCATTTGTTCCACCAACGCCAATTTATACCCCATTTTAACAAGGCGACCAAAATAATTATCTGCCGCATGCCATGGTATCCCACACATAGGAATATCTGCGCCATCACCATCGGTTCCGCGCGATGTTAAAACCAGACCCAATTTTTCACTGATTATTTTTGCATCGTCAAAGAAAGATTCAAAAAAATCGCCCAAACGAAACATCAATAACGCATCGGGATTTTCCGCCTTGAAATCCACGTATTGTTGCATCACAGGGGTCAGTTTAGATTTTTCCGCCACGGGTGCCACCTTTACGCATTTGGTGTTGCAACTTTCAATGTTTCGATTTTTAATTCGGCCTCTTTCAACAACTGTTCGCAATAGGCTTTTAGTTTAATACCCTGTTCATACGCGGCAACCGAATCCGCAAGGGGCAATTCACCCGATTCCATTTTTTTAACCAATTCGGTTAATTGTTTATAGGCATCTTCAAACGATAATTTTTCTGTATCCATATTAAAACCCTTTGTTCCCGCACAAGATACAAAATAAAAATTCAATATTCCAGAAAAAAACACCCGGTCGGGTGTTTTTTTATTTCAACAGACCCATTCTTTGAAAATCGCTTATAACCATTAAATTGGCCCGTTGCGTTTTATCAAAATATTCCAAGATTTTATCTATACCTTTTTGTTTGATTTGTTCGGCGGTTTTATTTTCGCGTATGTTATAATTGAATCCACCACGTGTATTCTTTTCCCGCGCCAATTCTATAATATCGCCACGCTGGATACCGTATCTGCTTTGTTCATACGACCTCAAACACATTTCAATATGTTTCCACACAGGACTATAACATTGAATAACTGTATTATGGGTTGGATAATCTATTGCCACGCTGTAAACAATCGCATCTTGATATTTCCGTTCTATGAATTCTTTTACGCGTTTGCCGTCTGGGCTGTCAAAATATTCTTGAACATCTTTATCTGTCATAATTCAATCCTTACTTTGCGGGCTTTGCCGGCGCAATAACAATAGACTTGGTGCGTTCGTCCGGTTTTGAACGGCTTTCCAATGTGCCGCGCGCGCCAATCAATTCGACAACATGCGCGAACAAACCCGGAATCGCATCTTTACCCATCGCCAAAACGCGTTTAGAACCGTGTGTCATAACCGCGATTTTAACTTTGTTGCCTTCGTCCAGAAATTCAAAAACTTTTTTCAATTTGATTTGTAAATCGTTTTCTTCAATAAAGGGTTTTATCCAAACCTCTTTCATTTCAATATTTTTTTGTTTCTTTTTGGCTTCGGCTGCACGTTTTTTCTGTTCATACTTGTATTTGCCAAAATCCATTATCTTTGCAACCGGTGGCGTTGCGCCGGCATTCAATTCCACCAAATCCATTCCCATATCGGCGGCCATTGCGATTGCGTTTGCGGTGGGCATTACGCCCATATTTTGACCGTCACTGCCGATAACCTGGACAGATTTTGAAATTATACGATTGTTTATACGTGGCCCCATATCACGGCGATTATCACGATTATTTGAAGGTTTAATTGTACGCTCCTTTTAATGTCTATGCGCCAAGTATTAAATATTTTTATGCAATTTTCAACAACTTTTGAACATTTTGTAAAACATTCCAAGCGGCCACCTTGGCCCCTGGTTTCAAAATCAGGTAATTTGGGTGATAAATCGGGAATACATGAATGTCATTGGGCAATGTGACTTCGGTGCCATGATGTTTCATCAAATCAACACCGGCAATTTCTAATGCGGCAAGGCTGCCCAATGTAAGTATTACACGCGGTTCCAATAATTCAATCGCCCTGTTTACGAACGGTCGCGCCAAATCCAGTTCGATTCGCGTTGGGGTTCGTCCCCCGGGTGTGCGCCAAAACATTAATGGCACAATGGAAACAGTTTCGCGCGACATACCAATCGCCGCCAACATTTTATCTAATAATTCACCGGCCGCCCCCGTTAGAATTTGTCCGGCCGCATCGTCATCACTGGACGGAATATCCGGTATTACAACCAAACCATTTGGGTTCGATGCCACCATTGGCAAAACAGTATTTGTCACCCCACCCTTTAACGGATGGTTGAATTCCAAAATCATACGGCTTAATGCATCCATTGTCGTTGGGCGCAACGCCATTGCGGTCGCAGTTTCTATATCCATCGGGCTGGCCGGCGACACCGGTGGCACCACCGATGCAGTACGCGTCCGCGCAACTGTTGGGCCGGGCGCAGACACCATTTCCATAAAACCAACCGATGTGTCCGTCAAT
This sequence comes from Candidatus Enterousia sp., assembly GCA_045546075.1. Taxonomy (GTDB): domain Bacteria; phylum Pseudomonadota; class Alphaproteobacteria; order Rs-D84; family Rs-D84; genus Enterousia. The sequence goes on along the minus strand of JAZQCF010000018.1, from coordinate 1,062 downwards.
TCCCATTTAACACCGGCCAAAACCAAATCTTGCAAAGCATTATTCATAATTTTTCTTCTTTTTTTGTTTTATCTTGATTTATCAAAAATTTTATTATACACTATACCACGAGCAACAGAAACTCAAGGGAGTATTTTCATGAAAATAAAAAACTTTGCTTTATTAGCTGGTGCGGCCGGTTTACTGGCGGCATGTGGTTCTTCCAAGGTGACAGCACCGGAAGATATTAACAATCAACGCGTGTTCTTTGCGTTCAATTCTGCGGAAATTTCCGATGCGGCGCATGACAACTTGATGGGTCAGGCGTTGTATATGAAGGCGAACGAAGATGTGAAAGTCCAAATCGCCGGAAACTGCGACGAACGCGGTTCAACAGAATACAACTTGGCATTGGGTGCACGTCGTGCAAACGCAGCAAAACGCGTATTGGTTGACGAAGGCATTGATGCGAAACGTATTTCCACCATTTCTTATGGTAAAGAACGTCCGTTGGTCAAAGGCAGCGGTGAAGACGTTTGGAAATTCAATCGTAACGCCACAACAACTGTTAAATAATATTTATCAGTGTTAAAAATTCAAAACGCCCGGATTTCCGGGCGTGTTCTTTATTTATAGTGGGCATAAAAAACGAACGTATTTGTCCAGTGCTTTTTTGATATTTTTCAAATTATAAAAAACGGCGGATTTCCGCCATTTTTAATTGACAAAAATTCATTTTAGACTGGTCACAAAAAACGTTCGTTTTTTGTTATCATTATAAACATAAAACAACGCCGTCAGGCACGACAAAAGAGCCGTCATCCCGCCGAAGGGCGGTACCCAGGCCGAGCGATAGCGGGCGCCTGCCCCGCAGGGAATTTGGAACGCGCTTTGCGCGTGACAAACATTCACTGTCTGCGTCGCAAGTGTTCACTTCGTACACACTGGGTCCCGGCCTGCGCCGGAATGACGGTAAAAAAAAACAAAAAGAGGGAAAATATGAGCAAAAAAACATTATTCATTGGTGCAGTCGCATCAATTATTGCAATTAATTCAGTTTTGGCGGATACAACCGTTACATCA
>JAZQCF010000017.1:0-93792 GCA_045546075.1 Candidatus Enterousia sp. | reverse complement strand
TATGTTCCGCCATTGCCGCTGCAAATATCTTTATTGGTTGAATGAATCGGTGTGCAAGTATCCTGATAATTTGTGGTATTGGTATTATCGTTGCACATAGTCTGTTCCAATGTCACGTAACCAGGCGTTGTCGATGTCGGTGCCGTATATGTTTTTGTATACGTTTTCACCGCGGTCGCCGGATTCGCAACATTGTCACAAATACCGGCACCATTACTACCATCTGCGATTTCAAAACTTTGATTTGTTGAACCGCATGCATAGCGCACAGTTGTTTTACGTGTGGCCGCGTCATGACTGCTGGTAAATGTCGGTGTGCACGGTTCCGCGCCATCCGCGCCATCCGCAATTTCAAATGTTTCATCTGTGCTGCCACAGGTATATCTTACCGTCGTTTTGCGCGTGGTATCGTTATGCGATGATGTAAAGGCCGGAATACATGCATCCTGACCTGCGGTCCCTTGTGGTCCCTGTGGACCGACGGGTCCCTGTTCACCTTGTTCACCCTTGAATGGAACACCGCCGCCCGGACATGTCGGGAACGCCGTTCCGTTATAAATATACAATAAACCCTCGGCACGGTTATAGTATGCATCACCTTGGACCATACCGGTTAAACCGGCCAACCCGGCACAATTTTCAACTTCGCCCTTATATGTGATACCAAAACCCGGCTCACCCTTATCACCCTTGGCACCACGATAAACCTCGATTTGACCAATAACGGTATCCGCATAGGCGCAACTTCCCCCAATCAACATTGCAACCGCCGCACAGATTCCACCAAAAATTTTTGCTTGTTTCATTTTATCCTTCCTTTTTTATTTATTGTTAATTGTTTTTATTTATTTGTTTAATCCTCGTTCACGCAAACCAGATTATATACCTGTTTGTCCGTTGTTTCATCGCCCGACACCGAATCCAAACGCAACGAAGAACAGGCTTCTTTGCCGGCTTCGCCTTTTAATTCTTCAACCCGTGCCAACGGTGCGATTACAGAATTATCGTCTGCATTTACCAATACATAGTAATCTTCGTTGTCTATTTGCTGTTTTGCGAATTTCACATTGTTTGGTAATACAGAATCTTTATCCGCTTTGTTCGCCGTCAATGTCACGATATTATTTTCCGCCGTGGTTATTTTTCCGCCCATCGTTTCTTTATCCGCCGTATAAGTTTCCTGCGTAACATATTTTTCGGACAAGAAATCTTTAGACGGCAGGTCTTTTTCAACAATCTGTTCATTCACAACGCGTTCCAATTCGACCGCATCAACCGAACCATCCTCACCTTTGTCGCCTTTATCTCCCTTGTCGCCCTTATCACCTTTCAGGTCGGCCAACAGCGCCACATTTTTGGTAACGCCATTACCATCGGTCATAATAATATGCGTGTCATCTTTGGAAAATGTGACGTTTTTATCCAATTTTCCACTGTCCGCATCATCAACATAGGGAACCGTGGCGTAATTTTTATTGGCCAATTCTGCATCTATAATATCGCGAACCGCGCCTTCGTCAACACCGGCGTTGCGTAATTCGTCTACATCCGCCTCTAACCCACTAAGTTTGTCTTTCAAATCCGCGACCGTTGCCGCCGATGCCGAAGATGGTAATTTTGGCCTTGTGCTGATATTGGTCAACCCCGGCAGGGTGGCCATACGTGACGGCTCACCACTTGCGGTCGTCGTGTTTGCGGTGCCCGTGGTGCTGGTTTTCACCGTTGCACTTGCCGGATTAACGCGCAAACTGCCCGCGCGTGCCGTAACATCGCCGGTCCTTATACTTGCCGCACCAAATGCAGTCCCAATCACCGCACTCAACGCAATCGTACTTGCCATCAGTTTTTTACTAAACATTACCTTTCCTTTTGCTTGTTCAGTTCACTTTCCAATTATTTAACAATGTAGCAAACACTGTCTAAATAATACCCCTTGGTTCCCAATTCGGCACACTTGTACCGATACCACGCGTCATTCAGCACGCATGTTTGGGTTGCCGTATTCCATTCTGCCAATTTTTCGCCATCTAATTCGATGTCTTCATACGCCTGGCACGCAAGGCGCGCATTGTTTTGATAACAATACCCATAATCCACGCCGGTTGGTTTGTCGGTCGTATTGCTTGGCATATTGCCACCAAACGCAGTATTATAGAACGCAACCAATTCCGTTCCGGTTTGTTCATACCTCGGTGACCACATCCCGCCCAGGTCATTACAAACCTCGGCCAGGGACGAACTTAACGAATCCTTGACTTCGCCAACCAATGTTTCAACACGTGTTTTAATATTGCTGTCCAAATTGCTGTATGTCCGGGTCGCTGTACTGGTTGGGTCCCAACAATTTTCAAGTGCGAAATTCTGGACAACCTCATACAGGTCCATATTTCCGGCCGCCGTGTTGCCGCTCTTGAACCGCATATTGCGACAATTATACGGGTAAGAATAATTCTTGGTGTCACTTGGCGTGCACAGTTGCGTTACATATTCTTCAATCGCCTTTTCGCACTTTTCAACAACATTCAAAGAATCCACAGTTTGGACATAGCTTAACAACGAGGTTAAACCGCACGTATCTGGACTACTGGTTAAATGGCCGCGATTGTCAAATGTGCAACTGCGGTTATCGGTTGCACTGCCGTACAAGGCGGCACACGTTGTAACCTTTTCGCGGCACATATCACGCGCGGTGTAACGCCCCAGTGCCGCCGCCGTTGTCGCCGTGTTTTTATCAAAATTCTTTAACGCGTTTGTCTGTGTGTCATAACATTCCGCCATCGTATCAACACATGAAGATTTAACTTCTTCGATTTTGGCACTTTGCGATTGTGCAATTTCAATAACGGCGTTGCGTTTGAATTCCGTCCAAACAAAATCCGCAATACCACGACAGGTGTCCAATTCACGCGTCACATATTGGCGATAGCCGTCCAAGAACCGATTATAATTTGGATTTTGTGTTAAAATATCTTGATTTATCGAATCGGCACCGCCCAAACTTATCGTTTTTTCTAATTCAAACAGACGCGGACTGTAAATCGGTTCGCCCGTTGCACCATTTATATATGCACCGGTCGGGTCCAAACACCGTTTATAGTTCGCACCACACGCAGTATCCGCCAATATCGCATCACGAACCTTGGCAATACATTCGTTAACATCGGCCGAATTGTGCGAACGATATTCTTCCAAACGCGCCTCGCGCAGATATTTTTCTGCCGTACGAACAGCCTGGGCCACGGTTTCGCGTTTTTTATTCAATGTCTTTTCATATATATTACAATCTTGGGTAATCAATATATTATAAGAACTGCGCGACATAGAAAATAACGCGTCACTGGAACAATTTTCCCGGCTAAGGTTTGTACACTGTCTTTGCGCAGCATTAAACAGTGCCGTACCCTCTAATGTGGACATATCCACACCCGAAGACGAGAATATCGAATTAACATCACTGGACCACACATCATCCAAATCTGTCGAAAAATCCAGGTTTAATATGCCCAATGAATTTGAAGCCCCCGCATAAGAGGTTGATGAAGATTTACCGGACAACAAATCGTTAATCGCATCCAATGCCTTGGCGGCGGCACTGGTGTCGCGTTTAATTGCCAATTCACCAACGGTTGCCGAATACATTGCTTCAACCTCGGCCGCGGTTTTATCAACGGCGTTCAGGTTGTTATCTTGGAACTGTTGCAACATAATCATTGCCTGGTCCAAAGAATTTTCTATATCACGGAATTTTGTAAATCTGTCACTGCAAAAACACCGGCGATATGTATCGTTCGCATTTGCACACATCTGGTCCATACAGGTCGCATACGATTCACGACACGCGGCATATCCACCACTGATTTTACTAACATCATTAAACACTGCGGTTGCGCGGGCGGTCGCACTGCGCGCCAGGCCACTTAATCCGGAAACAGTGTTTTTACCGGCGCGCGCATTTGTTGCGCCGGTCGCACTGCGTGCCCGCTTTGCCACGGCGGTCCGCGTAGATGCCGCACGGGCATTCGTCGCGTTATCACGAACCGCAACTATCGTTGTTGCCACACGTCCACCATTTGGTGTAATACGCGTTGGTCCAATGGCACGAATACGGGTAGGGGACTTTGCAGCACGACGCGATTGCACATCACCGGTCGTTTGACGCGACACAGATTCCGAATCGGTCGCACGTGGATTGGGTGCCGGTACGGCATACACCGCATCGACAACAATCATTGCCAAAGCCGCAACAAACCAAGAAAAAATCCCTTTCGCCTTAAACACTTCACTCCCTTCGGTTTCGATTATAGTAAAAATTCCAAATTTGAATCAACTATAAAATCAACCAATTTTTATTCTATACAGCAATTCACCGCATTTTTAACCCAATCGCCCAATTTACGGACGGTTGATTTTGATTCAGCCATTTGATTTTTTACGTCTTTACCCTTCTTGGAATCTTTATCAATCGCGGACGTATATAATTCTGGTTCCATTTTTTGAACGCCGGCCAAATCAATCATCTTCATATTCAATCCCCAGAACAACGAATACAATTCATACGCCTTTTCAAACATCGCATAGGCATCTTTCTTGTTTCCCGCGCCCAGGGCCTTGGTTCCAACCTCATACAAACGCATAGATGCCGCAAGTAAATGTTTAGATATACACCAAACCTCGCCACCTTGGGCCGCATTTTTATCAACAATGCGTTCCATCAATTCTTTGCGCATTTCGCGCACAACATTTATCAAATCATAAAATCCAGGCTTTTTAGTTTTTGCGCCACTGAAAAAGAAATGCTCCTCTAACGACACCAGGTTCATCAACGCAATAGACAAATCCTGGTCCGAAGACAAATCCAATGGATTGACCTTTTTTGAATCATCTATTTTTTTTACCATTTCTTCCAAAGACATTTTTTTCATAATATTTCTCCTTTCCGTGTTCAAATCACAATTACTTTGTTATAAACCAAAAAATGAGTGTGGCAACCAACAGAAAACTTATTGGAACAACGACTTTTTGAAATGCAAATTGTGCGTGTCCACCATTTCTGCGTTTGATTGAAACATACCAACGCGCACCCGCCCAAAAACATACCGTTCCAACAATTATCCCAAGCAAGAATTTATCAATTCCCCATAATGTATTCACACCAAAATAAACGTCCGGCAACAAATACACCATACCCAACAACGCATAGTAACATACAAACGGCACAACCAGTTGCCAGAAAGCACTTGTCACGCCACGTTTTTTTAACCAACCCGCCGTCCACAAAAACAACGACAAAGTCAATCCACCGGCCCAAATTCCGGTAATAACATCATCAACACCCAACAGGCGTGCGCCTTCCAATCCCGCGCCGACCGCAACCGTACACACTGGACAAACCGCCGATGCCGCCGTCGCAAACAATACGCCGCACAATACGGAACCCATAATTTTCCAAGTATTTTTCCTCATTTTTTCCTTTCCTTTGTTTAATTTTTTGTCATCTTACAAAAATCTGCGCACGTGGGTCAATATGATTTTACAACCCCGCGCATATGCGCACTTCTTGCACGCGGATTTTGTTCTGTTTCTTGAATTGTTGGAACGCGCGCTTTTAACAATTCAAACCGCGGTCGAACAGTTTGTGGCATATGCGGATCGCCGGGCGCGGTCGTCCAATCACGAAAAGTATTTTTTACAATTCGGTCTTCCAAAGAATGGAACGTAACACATATACAACGCCCACCAATTTTCAGCAAATTTGGCACTGCATCCAATGCACGTTCAACTTCGCCCATTTCATCATTGACCGCAATACGCAAGGCCTGGAACACCGGCGCAACATCACGCGGGTTATGAATTAAATCGCGCAGTTCAAATGTTGTTTGTGGCATTTTCTGTTTTATCGCGTGCGCAATCGCCGCCGCCGGTTTAATATCGCCATAATTGCGCAGTATCTTGGATATATCGTCCACCGTCCATTGATCAAACATATCGACCACCGTTGGGCCATTGCCAGACATACGCATATCCAATGGCGCATCGGCACGGAAAGAAAAACCACGTTCTGGATTATCAATCTGCATCGAAGAAATTCCCAAATCAAACACAATCGCATCAAACTTATCATCTAATTCCGCCATTGTGGAAAATTGTCGTGGCACAAAATCAAAACGTGCACCAAATTCACGTTTAACTACATCCACGTCATCCAATACATTTGGGTCCCTGTCAAACGCGACAACAGACGCACCCGCGTTCAAAAACGCACGCGTATAACCGCCCGCGCCAAATGTTGCATCCAAAATATGCGCGCCCCGAATATCACCCAAGGCATCCATTACGGATTCTAATAATACAGGTATATGTTTTATCATTCTATGGCCACCTTAATTCCCAATCCTGTAAAATCTTTAATGGTGTTTTTGCCCAACTCAACACCGCCCGGCAGTTCAATGGTTGTCTTTTTGCCACCGGAATACAGGTTTAACGCAACCCTGGTTCCGCCACGCCCCAGTGTGCTTAATGCCTTTTTAATATCCGCCAATACCGATTTATCACGAATATCCAGTGTAATCTTTTTGGCTATGCCCGCCACCCATTGCGCCAGTGGTATAATCGAATCAACAAAAACAGAAACACGGTCATCACGATTCGACAATCGGCCCGAAATTACAACTTCGGTTTCTGTTGCCAAAACGCCACTTAAGGTTGCCACCGCATCACCAAACGCAACCGCATCTATGTTTCCGGCCCCATCGGATGCATTTATCGTTATCATTTCTTTGCCGGTCTTGGTCCGCCGATGCGAATAAGAATTTACATTTGCCGCAATGCGCACATTTGCCCGGTCGGGCAATTCAGCCAATTTTGCACTTGTTGTCAAACGCGCACCCGCAATCAAATGTTTATATTGATCCAACGGATGTGCCGATATATAAAATCCCAATGCAGACAGTTCGTTTTCCAATTTCTGCCCAAAACTCCACGGCGCTGTTTTAACCAGATTTTGCGCCAAACGGTCTTCGGCAACATCATCTTCGACCGTATTCGCGAACAAAGACAACATATTTGCACTTTCCTTGGATTTTGCGGCATAGGACAAAATCATATCTGCGTTCATAAATATTTCCGCGCGATTTGGATTAATGGAATCCAACACGCCGACCTTGGCAAATGCTTCCAATATGCGTTTGTTCATTATCGGTGCGCAACGTTTTGCAAAATCGGTAATGTTTTTGAATTTACCCTTGGCGCGTTCTGCGATAATCGCATCAGTTGCGGCAACCCCAACCCCTTTAATCGCGGCCAACGCATAAATGATTTTACCATTATCAACCGTGAACAAAGATTCACTTTTGTTAATATCGGGCGCAACAATTTGAATTCCAAAATTCGATTTTGCATCATCAACAAACAACGCCAACTGGTCCGTGTCGTTCATATTACTGGACATAGATGCCGCCAAAAATTCCGCCGGGAAATGCGCTTTAAGATACGCACATTGATTGGCAACAATAGAATAGGCGATAGCGTGCGATTTATTAAACGCGTATTTTGCAAATTCTTTGAATTTTTCCCACAAATCTTTTGCGGTTACCTCGTCCAACGTGCCTTCTTTTTTGCATCCCTCCAAGAATTTAACCTCTAATTTGGCCAATAAATCCAATTTCTTTTTACCCATTGCCTTGCGCACGGTATCGGATTCACCACGGGTAAAGCCGGCCAACACACGGGTCAGTTGCATAACCTGTTCTTGGTAAACAATGATTCCATAACTTTCTTTTAATATTGGTTCTGCGCGTGGATGCACATATTCTATGGGTTCTTCGCCGTGCATACGTGCAATAAATTGCGGAATAAACGCAATAGGCCCCGGACGATTTAATGCGTTCAACGCGGAAATTTCCAAAAAGTTTGTCGGGTGCATTTTACGCAATGTTTGTTGAACAAACGGGGCATCGAATTGGAATATACCTTCGGTCATACCCGATTGCCACAACGCCAAAGTTTTTTCATCGTCGGTTGGAATATCATCCAGGTTTATATTTTTCTGTTGCGTCTTTTGAATCAGTTTGGTTGCATATTTTAACACAACCAATGTTTCCAATCCCAAAAAGTCAAATTTTATCAAACCGGCCGATTCCAAATAATGTCCATCAAATTGACACGATGGCAACGGGTTGGCCGGGTCACGATATACCGGCGCAATTTTTGTTGTTGGACGGTCACCAATAACAACACCGCACGCATGTTGCCCAAGGTTCCGGAAAGAACCTTCCAATTCTTCGGCGATTGACACAACCTTGGCCATATCGGCATCCGTGTTTAATACATTTTGAATTTCTTGCGACGTATCAATGGCATCTTTTAACTTCTTGGCATCGGGCGGTATCATTTTAGACAACCTGTCTGATTTAGAATACGGTATACCATAAACACGTCCAACATCACGAATTGCGCCACGCGCCTGTAAACTGCCGAACGTGATAATACGACACACAGAATCATGCCCATATTTGTCACAAATATATGCCAAAACTTGCTCGATACCACTGGGTTCGAAATCAACGTCAAAATCCGGCATAGAAATACGATCTGGATTCAAGAAACGTTCAAACAACAAACCATACTTTAATGGATTCACGTGCGTTATACCCAACGCCCACGCCACAATAGAACCCGCGCCCGAACCACGACCCGGCCCGGTCAAAATATCGTGCTTTCGGCACCAATCTATATAGTCTGCAACAATCAAAAAATACCCCGGGAACCCCATACCGATAATAACATCTAACTCATAATTCGCCTGTTCAAAATATGGCGCAGTATCCGTGATTCCGTGCTGTTTCAATCGTTCGGTCAATCCGTCTATTGTGTTGTCACGTAACATTTTACATTCGGCATCAAAGTTATCACCAAAACGTGGCAACAATGGTTTTTCGTGAACATTTACCAAGAACGCACAACGTCGCGCAATGTTTACTGTGTTTTCTATCGCCTCTGGCAAATCTGCAAAAATATCAATCATTTCTGCGGCACTCTTAAAGTATTGTTCCGACGATTTTCTGGGACGTTCCGGGTCAATAACCTTGGTTTGATTCAACACACATCCCAACGCATCTGCCGCCTCGTAATCCTTAGCCCCCGCAAAACAAACATCATTTGTTGCAACGATTGGAATATTTAATGATTTCGCAATATCCAAAAACACCGACTCGGTTTTTATTTCCGCCTCTAATCCGTGACGCTGAATCTCTATATAAAACCGGTCACCAAATATATTAACAAAATGTTCCGCATATATCCGCGCAAGATTATCCTGGGCATTCAATACCGCCATACCCATTGGCCCCATATGCGCACCAGATAAACATATAACGCCGTTTGAATGCGATTCTAACTCATCAAAAGTGATATACGGCCCCAGATGATGATTTTCGCCACGCATATACATAACACGACTTAATTCACACAGATTCAAATATCCCGTATGATTCTGGGCCAATAATACAATTCGCGACATAGACGATTCGCGCAGCATTTTTGGGTCCGCCGTATGATGATTCAATGTTATCTCAACACCAATAATCGGCTGAATATGACCACCCGGCATAACATCAGAAAACTCCGCACAGCCAGACATCATATTTGTATCCGTCAGTGCGCACGCAAACATCCCGTTTTCGGCGCAAAGTTTTGGGATTTTCTTGACCTCTATCGTACTGGCCCCGATAGACAAACGACTGTGCATATGAAGATGAATAAATTGCCTTTCCATACCACGCACCCTAGCAAAATTTATAATCCAAGGCAATCACATATTTAGAAAAATAACCAATTTTTTATAAATTAAAACGTCCCGAAAAAATCGGGACGTTATATTTATTTTAATTTACCATGACAATGCTTATACTTTAATCCCGAACCACACGGGCAGGGCGCATTTCTGCGCGCTTCACCCGCAGCATTTAATGATTCATCATGTTCATTGCGCTGTTTTTCGGTCGCATCAACATCCGCCCGCGTTAATTCCATACGCGAAATATATGCAACAGACATTATTTTGAAATTATTTATTGTGTTCTTGAACAACCCCAACGCTTCACGTTTATATTCATACAACGGATTTTTTTGCGCATACCCACGCAGACCAATACCGGTCTGTAAATAATCCATTTGCTGTAAATGCTGTTTCCACACAGAATCCAACGCCCCCAACATCATTTGGCGCGACGCGGTTTGCATCATTTCCGGACCATACTTGTTTGCCTGGGTATCATAGCGTTGCAACGCCAATCCGTGCAGAATTTCATACGCCTTGCGTTCCGTAATTGTTTCATCTTTTTTCCAATTTTCTATATCGGTAATATCCAACGCAAAAATTCGCACCATTGCATCGTGAATACCCTTGATATTCCAATCCGCCGGCTGGGATTTTTCCGGAATATTATTCTCGCAGATGATTTCAACAACATCGGCTATCATTTCATGCGCCAACGGTGTTAAATCGGTCGCGGTCATCAAATCATCACGCTGCTTGTAAATAACACCGCGCTGTTCATTCATAACGTCATCATACTTTAACAATTCTTTACGTGCCTCAAAATACCGGGCTTCGACACGTTTCTGGGCTTTTTCCAACGCCTTGGTTATCCACGGATGTGTAATGGCCTCGCCAGGTTTAAGCCCAAGCGTCGTCAGCATTCCAGACAATCGTGCCGCACCAAATATGCGCATCAAATCATCATCCAACGCCAAAAAGAATTTTGAATCGCCCGGGTCACCCTGACGACCACTGCGTCCACGCAACTGGTTATCAATACGACGCGATTCGTGCCGTTCGGTTCCAATCACATACAAACCACCTGCGTCCAGAACGATTTTTTTATTCTTTTCAATCGTATCATAAATCTCTTTCTTTTTTTCATCAAAATCCGGTGCGTTTTTATCCAAATCCGCAATCAAGTCTTCGGCATTTCCACCCAATTTAATATCGGTTCCACGCCCCGCCATATTGGTCGCAATCGTAACCGCGCCCGGTGCACCGGCCTGGGCAACAATCTTTGCTTCTGATTCGTGATGTTTCGCATTCAGTACCGCCGGTTTTATCCCCAATCTTTTACGGACAACATCGGCCAATTCTTCGGACTTTTCAATCGAAACCGTTCCAACAAGAACCGGTTGTTTTCGTTTAAGACAATCCGCTATTTGATTGATAATAGCGTCATATTTTTCATTTTTATTCAAATAAATTTCATCATGATGGTCCACACGTGCCACCGGGCGATTTGTTGGAATTGACACAACGCGCAACTTATAAATCTCGTCAAATTCGGCGGCCTCGGTCATGGCGGTTCCGGTCATACCCGCCAAGGTTTCATATAACCTGAACAGGTTTTGATACGATATACTTGATACTGTTTGATTTTCCGGTTGAACACGCACGTGCTCTTTTGCCTCAATCGCCTGGTGCAGACCACGCCCAAAACGCCGCCCCGACATAACACGCCCGGTAAATTCATCAACAATTAAAACCTCGCCATCACGAACAACATAGTTCACATTTTTCTGGAATAAATGATGCGCCAACAAAGATTGTTGAATATGCATAACCAACGCGGCATTTTCAGGCGCATACAGATTATCACCAACCAACAAACCCGCATCCGCCAATAATTTTGTAACAGAATCCACACCGGTTTCGGTCAATGTTACATGCCGGTCTTTTTCGTCTTTTTTATAATCATCGGGATTCAGTTTCGCCACAACCGCATCCACGCGATTATATAAATCACTGGTGTCTTCGGCCGGGCCAGATATAATCAACGGCGTGCGCGCTTCGTCAATTAAAATACTGTCCACTTCGTCAACAATACCAAAGAATAATGGGCGCAAAACCTGTTGTGATTTTGAAAATTTCATATTATCGCGCAGATAATCAAAGCCCAATTCGGAATTTGTTACGTACGTAATATCGCACGCATACGCGGCGCGGCGTTCATCATCGGTCATATCGTGCTGAATTATACCGACCGTCATACCCAAAAATTCGTAAACTTGCCCCATCCATTTGGCATCACGTGATGCCAAATAATCGTTCACCGTAATCAGGTGTGCCCCACGACCATACAAAGCCTTTAGGTATAACGCCAATGTTGCGACCAATGTTTTACCTTCGCCGGTTTTCATTTCTGCGATTTGCCCATTGTTCAAAACCATACCGCCAATCATTTGAACGTTAAAGTGCCGCAGGCCGATTGTTCTAATTGATGCCTCACGTACGGCGGCAAACGCATCCGGCAATATATTTTTTTCTTTTTCGCCCGCCGCAATACGACCGCGCAACACATCTGTTTGCGCCTTTAATTCATCGTCACTCATTGCGTGATATTTCGGTTCCAAATCATTTATTAAAGAAACCGTTTTATCATAAGATTTCACCAAGCGGTCATTTGCCGACCCCAATATTTTTTGAATAATGTTCATAGCCATAACTTTTCCTTATCTTTATCAAATCTTGATATAGCAAATTTTGTGCCTTGCGGTCAAGATACTTTATGATATAATATGTTTAGAAAAATTGACAAGTCAGGATTGTAAATTTTTTATTAAAAACGTATAGTTCGGGGTAACAGGGGGCCGATAAAAAATGAAAGAACAAATAAAACAATTACAAACAAATAATATAACCAGCGAAGTTTTTATTATATCGCCGGCACAATTAGAATATATCGCCGGTATTTTTGGCAAAAATTTTGCCGATGCAATGAATATGCGCACCTTTACAGACCGTATTCAAGAGGTTGCACGTGAATCATTACGTACCGCGTTACGCGCCGCCAAGAAAATGGGCGAACAACATTAAATATTTAATTGATACGACACAATTTATTAAAAAACCGACACGTATGCTGTGCCGGTATTTTTTATGTTTTTGTGATCGCTTTTTTTAGTGCTGTTTACCCAAAATCGCCCGCTTCATGCCAACAGTATCCAACATTTTGAAATGTTTTTCACGTTGTGATTTTGAATATTCAACATATGGTTCAAATCCCCAGCTGACAAAAATCGCACTGTCACATTCCGTCATACCCAAGATAGATATGTTCAACGAATCTATACACGGAATGCTTGCACCCCCATAATTTTTATTAACATAAATTTTGCCATTACCGATAATATTGTTTGATAGCGCAAAACGTGGTTTCAGGCTATCTCGTGGATAACGAAACCCTTGTGGTGTCCACCCATCCGTCCAATTTGGGGGTATTTTCCATCTTAGTATAATTACTTTATCTAAAAGTTTTCTTAGCGTATCCATAGTTGGGTATTGTATGTTATTATTTTTAACATTTATAAAAAACTCTACAGTATCCATTGGCACGGGCGGCATTGGAACAATCGTATCGCCTGATATCGGTGTAATTGTGTCACCGGGCCCAACGGGTGCAATGGTGTCAACCAGCGTTGGGTTCGGGGTTGGATTTGGTTCCGGAACAGGGTCCTTTTTGCACGCACCGGCCAACACCGTCAGCCCCGCAAGCATCAAAACCTTTTGGTAATTATTCATACTTTGTCCTTTTGGTTTACATGAAACACACAAAATTATCACATGATGTCAATATGATACACCATTACTTATTCAGCCACACTATCATCATATACAGAATAAATGGTATTTCCAATCTTAATCTTAAACGATTTATTCACACCATTTGACATATTCAGGTTTGCCGGCGACATATTTGCATAATATATATTATTTCCAATCTTTACATTCAGTGTTCTGTCCGTCTTTCTATCACTGCGCAAATATAATTGATTTTCACCCACACGCAACACGTGTCCACAATCAGTCACCTCATCGGCACACGCTCCATATCCACATGTACTGGTTCCACTTGGACATACATTACACGCCAAGGTATTACCTTGGGACACGATGCCACCGGTTGCCCATCCGGTTGTTCCAACGTTTGCGCACGCCGCGCGCGCCGTCGCCACACATTGACCGACCGCGCACGTCGTTTTACATGAAGATTCATCCGCATGGTCCGCAAATTCATCACCGGTGTTTTGATAACCGTTAGCCGTCAAACACGCCGTGCATTGCGTCGCCCCCACATTTGAATATGTATTATCGGCACAAACCTCTAACCCAAATGTTGTGGTATGAACGGTCGCACTGTTTGATGAATTGCACGCAACGCGTGTTTTGCCGGGACAATAACCGCCCGCCACACATTCCAATGCGTCATGATAATACGCATACGACCCACATGCTGATTTAGTCGTTAAATAATACCCCGGCTTTACATCCGACCACCCCCAACCGCCGGTATTATTGTCATACTTCCCACTTGTTTCGTTATAGCTAACATACTCATACAATTTTCCACGATTGAACTCTAACCAATTTATTACACGACATTGTGTCACGGCACTGTATCCACCGTTTGCGGTTGGATTTGAATTTGCGTACCCAGTACTGATCCAACCAACAAATGTATAATAATTGGATGGGAACATTGTCCTTTTATGATCCGCCGGCGTTGGACATTTCGTCAATCCCTTGACCGTGCCATCATACGTCCATGTTCCACCCGTGCAATAATAATCTTTAAGGCACGGTTCACACGTCGTTGAATTTGCCGGCAAATAGAATCCCGCCGCACACGTAATCGCATCCGCCGAACAAACCGGTTGGTTATTTGCATCATACGATAATGTATAACCAGCGTCGCATGTCCAATTTGCATAATACCGCATATCACCATGGTTGCGGTTGCCGATTGTAATCGGTTGTCCCGCGGCAACGCATGTTGAGGCATCGTTCAAATTTGTGCACCAACCATTAAATATCGCATGAGCGGGGGCGGTTTGATCCGCGTTACTGATTGTTGTTTCCGTTGTGTATGTATAACTTGCCGGCATATTTGCGGATGCGCCACTGACCGGGCCGGTTGCATACATATATTCGATATTATACTGTTTCGGGGTATACTTTGGTCGAACATAGAACACATCATCCGCAAAGCCTAAACAATTACCGGTATCGCTTACGATACACCAATCGGTTGTATTTGTTCGTCCCCAGGGGTTAACTGTTGAATTCGCCAGATGCACCGGCGCACTTGGAATCGCCGTAGATTCTGCATCAATTCTCCAACCACCAAATGTAAAGCAATCATCGCAATAATCGGCATCGCTTGAGGTCCCCCAAACCTTTCGGCAACCATTTTGTTGCGCATATATATCGCCCGCCAATATCACAGTTTGTCCATAATGAACCGGATTTGTGGCAACCGGTGCCGAACCATTAAAATTCCATCCTTGCTCACCATCGCTGCATACATACTGCATTGTATAATCTATCGCATCGCAATTTGTGCCGGTGTATCCTGTGTCGCAATCCCATACCGCAGTAAATGTCACTGTTCCCGATGTAGAACGCAAATTTTTATAATATGTTGCCTTGGTCGGTGTTGTTATACTTGTGCCTGTGGTCGTAGACGTTGGTGGATTAGAAGTTCCATAATAATGTGTTACACCATTATTCATACCTGCGACGGTCCACCCGCTAAACGTTGCATGTTCGTGTGTCGGGTTGTTCACCGTAAACACCGAATCAAATGTCGCACCGGTTGGGTGATTTGTGCCATACGCCCCACCATTCAATGTATACGCAATGCTGTATGTATTCGCGGTCCATTTTGCATACAAATCCGCATCGGCCGTAAAATATGTTGCCGTCGGCGTAGTCACGGGCAGGGTGGCATCCGTCATAACCGGCGTTCCGGTAAACGATGGATTATTATAATACCCCGCAAATGTGTATCCCGTCTTGGTTGGCAACGTGATTTCTGTAACCGCCGTCCAACTCATAGACCCAGTACCAGATTGCACACGATACGCATGGCTGTACCATTCTTTGACTTCTGTGGTTCCAGTCGTCGTCACGCCATCGCCTGGATGGAAGGTGATTGTATATGTATTATCTGTCCATTGCGCAGTAAATGTCTTGTCCTCGGTATATTTCCATTGGAATGCGGTTCCGGCCTGTTTAGTATCGGATGGATTACCGGTGTTGCTTACCAGCCAACCGGCAAAAGAGCGTCCCGGGTTTATGCAACCGCCAATTGATGCCGGTGTAAAGTTCGCATCATATGTTGCGGTTGCCGATGCCGGTGCAGTTCCCGTCGCATCTGTTCCGCAAAGGTATGTCACATTGTATGTGTTCGCACTGAATTGCGCGTATAACGTTGTGGATTCGCCAAAAGTATCGGCCGCGGGCAGGGTACCATTTGCCGGAATTTTGAGCGTTCCACCATTTGCCGATGTCCAATACCCGGTAAATGTATATCCGGTCTTGGTCGGTTTTGTCACAGATTGAATTGTTGTTCCAAAATTGGTTTTAGAAAATCCTGTTTCATATTTTTCATATACCACACCATCACCACCGGAACCGCCATTTTGCGCATCATTCAATGTGATAGTATAAACATCTGGAATCCATTGGGCATAAACCGTGGTATCGGACAACCAGGATTTAGAAAATGCTTCCGTGTTAATCAAATTTCCAAAATTTGTATTGGGTGCAAGATATTGCGTTCCACCTTCGGCGGCACTCCACAATCCATTAAATGTATAGTGGTCGCGTCCAAATACTGCGGAACTGTTATACGCATTTGCATATTCTTCTATGAACCCTTGATATGTGGATGCAGCATACGCAACATCAACTCCCACCTGGGTTTTATAGGCCGGATTTCTTGTAAATGCATAGTAACCATCATTATTATTGATTATTGACTCGATATCACTCTGGGTTGTACTCAAAACGGTTGCAAGGCCCGGAACAATATCATAACCAGTTCCATATGCCGTTCGCACCCCGTAAAACTGTCCCAAATGTAATTGCGGATTACTTGCATTGCCGGATGTGACCTGTTCCAAACAGGCAACACCGCCATTACCATTACAATTAATGTGATAACGTCCCGGGATACACGCCGTCCCCGCCGGATAGACAGTATAGCCACTTGCACTGTAATCCGTCACCGTCGTCGGTGCGGTCAACCAGATATCATTTGATTCGTATCCGGTTTTACATGTCCATTTGGCCCAGAATTTTTTATTACCCGTCGTGGTTGCGCTTATCGTCTTGGTCATTGCACAGTTGGTAAGGCTTTCCGTGTCGCACCATCCTGCAAATTCCGCCCCAACCAGTGTTGGAACACCGTTTATAGTTGTTGTCGTGCCGTATGTATAACTTGTCGGCATACCGGATGATGCCGGGGTTCCACCGAACAATTCATATTCAATGGAAAAGTCTTGTGCGGACCAATTCGGTGTCAATGTCTTGTTTTCTGTATAGTTCCACGGATTGACCGTTGCACCGAAATCATAACTGTCCGCCGGCGAAGTATTTGATACAAGCCACTTGTCCGCGGTATGCCCGGTCTTGGCACAATTTCCCAATGCTTGCAAAGTCACAGACGAACCATAATTTATGTTGTTTTGTGTGGCCGGTGCGGTTCCCGTTGCATTAGTTCCGCAAGAATAGGTTATATTGACCTTGACCGGCTCATAATGCGCGGTTATTGCCGAACCGTCCGTCAAATTCCATGTAAATGTACTATTCGGGGCATATTCTGTTGCATTTATATCAATCACCCAACTTGTAAATTGATACCCCGTCGGCGCGGTACAAACCGTATTGGCCGGGAATGTCAGGCTGTCGCCATAATTTATACTTGTTGGGAAAGCGGCCCCGGACGGCGTGCCGGACCCTTCGCCACAAGACCATGTCAAATTATATGTATCCGGTTCCCATTGCGCACGCAGATTTGTGCTTTGTGCATATGGCCAAAGGGCATTATTCCCACCATATTGGCCGGGTTGCAATATGGTATTGGTCGTTCCAACTTTCCATCCTGTGAAATGATGTCCGGTCGGCGTGCTGCACCCCGCCGCGGCCACGGTCGCCGGGCGCACCGTATCACGATTCGTATAATCAACGGTCTGGTCCAGTGACACAGTATTGGTTGTCCCATCGCAATAATAGTATATATGATGTGTACTATACAGGGCATTCGGCCTAAACGTGCAATTACCTTGCTTTGGCCACGTCCAAGACCCGGCCCCCGCAGTACCGCCACCCAACGCGCCCCCATTTCCATCGGTACACGAATAAAGCCATTCTGTTGCCGGCGACACAATCCATCCTGCATCTGGATAATTATTTGTACAGACATTCGGCGACGGCAGGCTAATCGTTGACTGATACGCAACATCTGTTATATCGGCGGGTGCGGTTCCACTGAACACATAGGGCGAAAATGTATTATTTTCGCATGTAAAATGCGCGGTGTATGTATCATCGGCATATTGCGCAACAAACGCGCCACCGGCCGCCGCCGTCACATTATATGACCAAATCCATCCGCCACCTGTTGGGGTGGTATTTTCCGCATAGGTCACACCCGACACCGGTTCCAACCAACCAACAAAATGCTTGTTTGCGGGCGCGGTGCATGTATTTACCGCGGTTTTCCATCCGCCATTATGATAATATGTATTACCATTGGCCGGTGGTGTTCCCGAACCAGCACCACAAGAATATTCATAATCAAAATAATTTGGCGCATACCACACATTATATGTGCGGTCACCCCACGAAGAATCCCATGTAATTGTATCGCCGGCATCGTGCGTATCGGTGAAAGTATCACCCGAAACAACACCCCACATATACGGCGACATACCCGCATTTCCCCAAGAACAGTTTGTAAGTGCCGGGAATGTCAATGTTTCACCATCGGCAACATATACCGTTGCCGGGCTTGGTGTCCCCGAACCGTTGCCAGCCTGGTTTTCACAGGAAAATGTGACGGTATATTTTGGATTCCATTTCGCATACAGTGTATCAACATTGTTTTCATCGAATTCTTGCAAAATACCGCTCGTCATCGTGACGAATGTGCCATCCGCATTGATAATCTTGGTTCCGGTTCCATTTGGCCCGGTCCAGAATCCGGCAAACGAATTCCCCGTCTTGGTTGGTATTGTAATAGATGTTATTGATGTCCCAGAATTATTTGTCCAACCAACCCCAACTTTATGCGTTACTGGGTTCGGGGACGATGCCGTTGTCGCACCCGCGTCATTCAATGTAAATGGATAATTTTTCGCGGAATAACGCGCATATAAAGTGAAATTTAAGGTATCCGGCGCATAATTATGATTTATAAATTCGCCATTTTCATCAATGATTTTGGTTCCGCCGGATGATGCGGTATAATATCCAACAAAATCATATCCATACTTCACCGGGACCGTGGTCATTGTGGATATTTCATTGGTCGCATCCGAATCGGTATACCACGCATCGCTTGGCACATAGTAAACCGTGCTTGGGGACGGTGTGTTATCTGGCGTCCCATGATTTAATGTGACGGTCCCAATGTCTAAATTATATCCCACCAACCTTGCATCTGATTGATACGGGTACTGTGCAATTTGGCCCGGCTGATAAAACACGGTTGTTCCCATACCATCATCGGCCCACCCCATAAACTTTGCACCGGGTTTTGGTGAACAACCAACCGCCGCACGAGTCTTGAACATATAATCTTGGCCGGTGTATATACCCGTGTCCGTATAATTCGGTGTTCCATTTTCAACATCTTCTTTATCACAATAATATACGATATTGTATGTCGGAACGGCCTCCCAATGTGCATAAAGTGTTGCGCTTGATCCAGTTTTGTCCCAATTACGTGCCGATTGCAATTCGTCGGTATAGTATTGGTTTCCACCAGACGGGTCATCAAAATATCCGACAAATATATACCCGTCGTATGTTGGTGCACATGTCAACTCTGGCATAGACGCACCATATGTTGCCGTCACGGTTCGCACAGAACACTGGGTCCCACCATTTGGATCTAGGATAACTTTAGTATTCTTGTACCACTGGGCATACAAGGTGGTATTGGCATTATATTCTGGTTGGCCAACAATATTTCCGTCGCCATCAATTATTTGGTTGCCGCCACTGGTCGCCGTAAAATAACCGGCAAAACCATATCCACTATATGTCGGTTTTGTTAAACCCGCACCACCAGACGATGTCGGATTAAATATAGACGACGTAATTTGGTACGAACCGTTGGAATCACGGAACCAACCAACATTATATTTCTCGTATATCACTAAATCAGCACTACCACCGTTTTTATTCAACGTTATGGTTCTTACGGTTCCGGTATCGGCCGTCCATTTTGCGTAAACTGTCGTATCCGCCGTCACATTATATAAAATGGTTCCATTGGCGTTTGTCCACTGGGACCCCGAACCACCCGTACTGGTATAATGTCCGCCGTATGTATAGTTTGTTTTGGTTGGCGGGGTTATACTGGTCACCGTTGTGGCACTGCACGATTGCGTCGCCTTGTAACCCGAACACCCCGAAACGGCCGTATTGGTATTGCGATATAAAACCGTTGGTGACGAATTTGTTGTTGCCGATTGGTCGTTTATCGTGACCGTCACCCATACCGGCGTTGGATTTGACGAATTTGCCACCCAACGTGCATAGGCCGTCCCGTTTGCCGAAAAGGCCTGTAATGCGGCACTTGTGGTTTCAAAATTACCGTCCGCATCAATTATGCGAACACCCCCGCTGGATGCGTTTGTGGTCCAATAACCGGCAAACGTGTAATTCGTTTTGGTTGGAACCCGTGTCATACTCGTTATAGATGATGTCGCCGCCGCATTTGAATACCAACCGGTTGCGTATTTCAAATACACCGTTGACGGGGCGGGCGAATTTGACGGACTGTTATGATTCAATGTGACGGTTAAAACCTTTGGTGTCCATTTGGCGTATATTGTTGCCGGCGCGGTAAATTGTGTATTCGAACCAACAATCGTCCCCGATGAATTGATAATTGGAACCCCACTTCCATTTTGGCCGGTATAATACCCACCAAAATTATATCCTGTTTTTGTTGGTGTGGCATATATATTGGCAATGCACACAGCATTCAAGGGCGCACCAGTAGACAGATTTATACCTGTTCCCGATTCGTAACATTCACCATAAGCTTCATACAAATTGTAGTCCGTCCCCATGGATGATACCTGACTGCCACTGCCGCCGGCATCATTTAGCGTGATACGATAGTGCCCGGAATAATCCACCGTCCAATATGCATATATTGTTGTGGGTACACTGCTGCTTAATACATTGCGCAATGTATCCGCATCAACCAAATTACCATTTGCATAAACAACCTGGGTCCCGGTCCCGTTTTGTCCGGTATAATACCCATTGAAAGTATACCCCGAACGTGTCGGTAACGATGCCATTGTTGTGACCGTGGAATACGTCATAGTACACGGCGAAGCCCACCAATAATAACCACGTGGCATATCTATATATGCCCAATCACCACGATGGCCGTATGACACATATTCATTATGCAAACTATTTGTCCAAAAATCTGTCCCACAAGATGATGCGAATGCACCCCCACTGCCACCATTATCGGACAACACAACCAACGGTGTATTATCCCACATCGGGTTTAACGCCCGCCAACAGGCATACAATGTCGTTGACGCATCCAGCGAAATTAACACATTACCCTGATAATCAATAATCTGGTTTCCGGTACAACCACTGCCCGTATAATATCCGGCAAAACCATATCCCGGTTTATACGGCAAAGATGATAATTGTGCCACCGTTCCAATGGCCCACGAATGCGGAACCGCGGCAACCTTGGCCCCGTCGTCGTTCAGGGTGTAATAATAACTGCTGGATGAACTGCCCGCGGCATAAATGCGCACACCCGCGAAACACGCCGCAATCACCAATAAAACTACGGAAAGTCTCCTCAAAAAACCAGACATAAATTCCCAATCCTTCCTGTGCTTGTAATAGTATCTTAGAAAAAATCATCAGGACGCGTCAACCAATAAAAACATATTTTTTATAAATTTTATTAAAACAAAAAATTTGCTTTTCAAAACCAATAAATTATAATGCCCGCAACAGTTGGACAGGACATAGCCGTTACATTTGTGGCGGAGGAAAGTCCGGACTGCGCGGGACAGCACACCGGTTAACGGCCGGGCGGGGCAACCCGACGATTAGAGCAACAGTGACGAAGCAGGTTCGACCTGAGTGAAACGGGCAATCTCTGTGTGCAGCAACTTCAAATAGGCCTCTATGATTTGTCCCGAATCGGAGGCGGGTAGAGGGCTTGACACATGGTGGTAACACAATGTGCAGATTAATTATGTCCACCACCCAATGTTTGGTGTCGAACGCGCCGGAACGACACGGGGCCTGGGCGGGACAGAATCCGGCTTATCGTCCAACTGTACGGCAATTCGCCCCCGCAAGGGGGCGTTTTTAGTGATTATTGCAAGTGGACAGTGGCTAATTAATGGTTCCTGGAATAAGTTCGTTATTATGAAATTATGCCAGATTCTACTAACCACTAACACTATCCACTAATCACTAATACCCTACATCACTGCACCGGTGGTGGGATAGAACGTTAATTGAATTTTTTGCCATTTATTATATTCATTTGCCGGCAACATACGTAAAGGCTGGCACACATTGATTGCAGAACGAATCGTTTCCAAAACATACGCAAACGCCGGATCCGTTTCCGCGCGCGCCGCCGATTCGAACCAAACATCCGCCACGGTTCCATTTTGCCGCATTGTTAAATGCGCAACCGCACGAATTCCGTCAATTCCAGGATACGCCGTATTAATTGTCCAACACCGTGTCATCGCCACACGCAGCGCATCAACAACCGACACCGTCAACGTCCGGTCCAACGACACAACATTACGATTTACACGCACAACCGTCTTGGTTTTTGGGGCCGATGTTTCATCTGGATTTTTTTCATCCGTTTTGTTTTTATCCGGCTCTACCTTTTGCTGTTTTTCGTCCGGAACCAAGGTTGTAGATTTCATTTCTTCGGTTTGATTTTGTGCGGCATTTTGTTCCGGTGTTTCTTTCTTTTCTGGTTCTTTCACCGTGTCTTTCTTGGAATCATCAACATTTGTATTATAGAGTATTGTTTCATCACCCATAACACGCACATTGTCTAAATCTATCATCGTTATTTGAATCCGGTCGGGCGCAATAAACCGTTCATATCCACCAATCATAACATCCGCCATAAGCACAACGACACCCAACACCACCAGGTGCCCCAACACCGAAAACCCCAAATTTTCCGTCATAAAATGGTTAAAGCGTCCCATTTTTATTTATCCAACTTTGTCCGCAACCCCACACGCTCAAAACCTGCGGTTTTTAATTTTCCCATAACCGCCATAACCGCACCATAATCGGCACGCCGGTCACCATTTATCACAATCGCCAGGTTTGAATTTTCCCCACGCATTGCAACCGCACGTTTAATCACGTCTTCCAAAGGTAACTGATTTGTGCCAATATAATACCGCCCCGCCGAATCCACACTGATTTGCATCGCGTGGTCTGTCCCGGTCAAAACCGTTGTTCCGGCATTTGGCAAATCCAAATCTATGCCATTTGTCATCATCGGGGTTGTCACCATAAACACCGCCAACAACACCGTCATCACGTCAATCATCGGCGTTAAAGACAGCGTCGCATCCGTAATTCTGTGTCTGCGCCGTGCCATTTTATTTTCCCCCAATTTTTTCATACAAATCATCGGTGCGTTTGGAAAAAACCTGGTGCGCGATTGCCGCAGGTATCGCAACAATCAACCCCAGCGCGGTCGTCCCCAGTGCGATTGCCAAACCGGGGGCAATAACACCAATACTGACCGATTGATTCGCCCCAATGGACGCAAAAGAATCCATAACACCCCAAACCGTTCCAAACAATCCAATAAAGGGTGATACATATGCGCACATGGCCAAAAACCACAGGTTTTTATCAAACGGACGAATCGCTTCGTCCGGATTGCCCGTTATCTTTTTATGTTTAACACCGTGAAACAGGCGGATTTTTTCCACAATAACCGCCCACGACATAATACTGAACACCACCAAAACAATGGATGCCAGCGCCGTTACAATATCGCCTGTAAATAATCTCCACAAAGAAAACGCATTCATTTTTATTCCTTTTTTTCTTTAATTTCCCAATGCGCGCGCCAATACATCCGGCAACCGTGTCGGTCGACCTGTTGCATCCAGATATGCCGCCGTCCCGGTAAGTATAGCACAAATTTCACCATTTTTCACGAATTTTTGTTCAACCGACACAGATGCCGCGCCAACGCCCGTTACAACGGTTTCCACCACAAATTCATCCGCCAAAAACAGTGGCCTTTTATATTGAATTGTTAAATTTCTTATCACCAAACCAAAATCCGCCGGATTCGGCCGCGCATTTTTGCCCAACCAATTCATACGCGCACGTTCGGCAATTTCAATATAACGCCCATGATACATTATTCCACCCGCATCGGTGTCGGCATAGGCAACCGAAAAATTAAATTTATGTATATTCATTATTATTTCTCCAATCCCATATGGCGATAGCCCGCATCGGTTACAATACGTCCACGGGGCGTTCGCTGAATTAATCCCAACTGCATCAAATATGGTTCAATCACATCTTCGATTGTATCGGCAGGCTCGGCCAAGGCCGCCGCCAAATTATCAATTCCAACCGGGCCGCCCGCATAATGCATTATAATCGCACTTAAATATTCACGGTCAATTTGGTCCAAACCATTTTTATCAATATTCAGTTGATTAAGTGTTGTTTTTATCACGTCCGCCGTGATTATCCCAGTTCCCATTGCCGCGGCAAAATCACGTGCGCGCTTTAACAACCGGTTCGCGATACGCGGTGTCCCACGTGAACTTTGTGCCAAAACCAACGCGCCCGCCGCATCAATTTCAGTTCCCAAAATTCCGGCACTGCGCCGAATAATTTTGGCCAAATCTTCGGGCGGGTAAAAACTTAATCGCAAATCAATTCCAAACCGGTCCCGCAAAGGATTCGACAACAAACCCGTCCGTGTCGTTGCACCCACCAATGTAAATGGCGGTAAATCGATTCGAACACTTTTTGCCGACGGACCTTCGCCCAACATAATATCTAATTTGAAATCTTCCATTGCAGAATACAAAACTTCTTCTATCGCGGTGGGCAGTCGATGAATTTCATCGATAAACAGAACATCCATCGGTTCCAATGCCGTCAATATTGCCGCCAAATCCCCCTGTTTGGTAAGCATTGGCGCAGATGTTGCCCGAAAATTTGCCCCCAATTCGTTCGCCACGATATGCGCCAACGTTGTTTTTCCCAACCCCGGTGGCCCATAGAGCAACACGTGGTCCATCGGTTCCCCGCGCGCACGTGCGCCAGATATGAACACAGACAAATTCTGCTTTAACGAATCGTGCCCAATAAAATCCGCCAAGGTCTTGGGGCGTATAGTTGCCGCCATTTCATCGGGTATATTTGGATCCAAGAATCTGTTTTTGTTTTCCATTTTTCAACCATATATTACAATAATTTAGTATCGGCATTTTCACGACCAACGTATGCCTTAAGATCATTATATAATTGACGCAAATCGGCCGGCGCACCGTATGTTTCATTTGCGCCTTTAATCCGTATAGTTTCCAAATCAATTTGTGCCTGTTTTTTCAAAACCTGGGTCAAATGTGTTGAAAATGCACGTGCATCTTCGGTCTCTTCGGCACCTTGCAGTAATAATCCACGATTTGGTCGCGGTGATAAAAATGCAAAATCAGACACAGATGCATCTGGCGACACCAACGCAAAACCCGAAACCTCAGGCCGGCGCATCAATGTTTGTAACACGTACCAAGCCCCCAACTGGTGCCCCGCCAACCATATCTTATCACTGTCTTCGTTATGATTCTGTATCCAATCAATAACGGTCGCGATATCCAACATATTATCCGCCGTGGTTCCAAGTGCACCTTCGGAATCACCAACACCACGATAGTTAAATCGCACAACCGAAAAACCAATGTCCATAAACGCCCGAAACATCGCATATGATATCCGGTCATTCATATGATGCTTTTGCCGCGGATTCCCCGACAGCACAACCGCCAAAGGCGCAGCCGCCGTCACAGATTTATGATATACTGCGTGTAATTTGCCCGCATCGCCCGATATAATAATGTCAACCATAAATAACACCTTTCCATTTTTGTTCTGTTATTATAATATGTCTTATAGAACAAACAATAACCAATTTTCAATAAAAATTTTTGCTTTGACACGAACGGCCATAATGTTTTAGAATAATGCTATGAATGTACCAAGGGAAGGGCAAACAAAATGAAAAATTCAGTTTTAATGGCGGTTTTGGGCATAGTTGTTACATCGGGCGCATTTGGTGCAACCCAGTATATTGAAGAAAACTTTCAAACAATCTATACCGAAACACCGGTTCAATCATACTATGCATACCCGGATGACCCGAACTTTGTCCCCGAAAGTGAATTTATGCAACGCGCGGACAGTTTGAATTATGACCAAAATATATTGGATGCGCGCGAGGCAGAATCTTTTGCGCACCCGGGCGTTATGTTCGCAGAACGCCCGATGGTTGTGTGTCGTAATTTTGGATGCACACGCCTGAACGATAAAATTACACGCACATTTTTATTTAACAGCCTGGTTAATACATTTATGATGAACGCCCATTCGCGGCTTTACATCTGCGAAGCAGACCCGTTTTCGCGTGATTGCCTGCAATCGGGTATTTCTTTCCCGGTTCGTTCGGGCATCGCAAACGCCCTTATCAAGATACCCAAGGCCACAATATCCCAGGTTAATGTTTCAACAGGCCTGTCGCGTGCAACCGTAAATATGACCTATGAATTGTTGGTAAACGGTATAAATCGCGTTTGTGAACCAACAATTATGGATATCGTTATACCGAACAATTCATCGGCAACATTATCGAATCGGGAATTCACGTGTAATATGACCAGTGACGGTTTCAGCAATGTATCGTTGTTGGTGAATCTGGATTATATCGATTTAGATTATGGTATTTTGGGTGGATACTATTCATTGGGGACCCAGGGCCCAACCACCGGTGGTGGAACGGGATATGCACTGTTCAAAACAGAATTTACAACGGGCGGTATGCAATTCCGTGCGGCGGTTGATGAAAATGAAAACTTGATTCAAACAATTCAGCCTGGCGAGTATGCGGTTGAACCACTGCGTAAATAACTTGCGGTCGGGCTTGAAATCGGCACAAAAAATGCCTAAGATAATATCAAAGGGCCCGACACATATGAATAAGACTATTCTTGTTGTTGACGATGATAATATGTTACGCGCAACGCTTGCACGCGGATTGCGTACGGCGGGCTTTAACGTTTTAACCGCAGAATCGGCCGCATTTGCGCGCGAAATATTGCAACGCATATCGGTTGATGCGATTGTTTTGGACCGTATGATGGTCGGCACAGACGGATTAACATTTCTAAAAGAATTGCGTGCAACCGGTAACAACACACCAACAATAATGCTGACCGCGATGGGTGGGGCGGAAAATGCCATTGACGGTCTGGTCGGTGGGGCGGACGATTATATGGCAAAGCCGTTTCAGTTACGTGAATTGATACTGCGCATAAATAACGTCACACGACACGGCATCACCACAACACCAAAAATGCCGGATGGATTGGTTCTAAATGGGGACGAATTTTTTGTCCGGTCGCCCGATGGAGATATGCGCATTTTGGCACTGTCCGGCGAAGAAAAAAAATTATTGGCGAATTTGACGTGCCCGATTGGAAATATTGTTGCGGCACCACCGATGGTCGCAAAACGCTTGCGGAATAAATTAAATGGTGTATTATCAAATCTGGACATTGTAACCATACGCAGCCGTGGTTACAAATTGGTATGTTCAACAATGGACTGTGAAACAAAGGCAGAATAAACATATGAGATTGATTCCACGCAGTTTTTTTGGACGCACAATTTTATTGATATTGGTCCCGTTGGTTGTGGCCCAGGTTATTATTGCCAACGTATTTTTTGGCAACCATTGGGCGCGCGTGCACGCGACATTGGCGCGCACCCTGGCCGGCGAGGTTACAACGATGATGAATTTTATGGATTCAGGCGATATTGTGGCGGCACAAAAAACGGCCGGCGATGTTGGAATAAATTTTTCAATTCACGACAAATTGAATCGCCCAAAGCATAATGATAATCACTCGCGTGAGGCTGGATTACTTGCGCACGAATTGTCCAACCGCATAAAGCGTCACGCCGATATATATATCGACAGGGCTTCGCGCCTTATCTATATTGACATACCCACGCGCAACGGCAAAATTGCCACGTTCGGGACAAGTCTTTATCGCATTTATTCCACCAGTACCGAAGTATTTATAATCTGGTTAATTGGGGCAATTTTGATTGTATCAATCTTGGTTTCTCCTTTTATTATATTGCACAATCGCAGTATCCGTCGCATTGCGCATGCGGCAAATCGTTTCGGGCGTGGTTTGGATGCGCCGGGCTTTCAACCGACAGGTTCCCGCGAAATACGCGAGGCCGCAACCGCGATGATAACAATGAAGGAACGATTAGACCGATATAATCGCACCCGGACCGATATGCTGAACGCGGTCAGTCACGATTTGAAATCGCCACTGGCGCGGATGCGACTTGCCATTGAAACAGACAGTGCGGACAAAGATATGCTGTTGGCCGACATTGACCGTATGGGCACGATGATAAATGGATATCTGGCATTTGCACGGGGCGAAGTGCCGGAAATTGAACAATCCACCGAATTGCCACCGATGCTGTTGCGAATCGCACGCGATGCCGCCCCGGACAAGCGCATTTTAACCGAATTTCCGGATACCCCGGTTCAGTTTTACGCACGCCCAATGGCACTGGCGCGCGCGTTTGGCAACATAATTGAAAATGCGGCACGTTACGCAAGCAAGATTATAAAAATAACCGAAATCGATGGTCCAAACGATACAACCATTATAATCGAAGATGACGGGCCGGGCATTCCCGACAACCAAAAGGCGGATGCAATGCGGCCGTTTGTGCGCCTGGACGATGCGCGCGCGGCAGACACCGGTGGAACGGGATTGGGGCTATCTATTGCGAAAACGGCGATTGAAAATCACGGTGGACAAATCTTTCTGGAAGACAGCGAATTGGGCGGTCTGCGTGTTCGGGTTGTATTACCAATTTAACAAACAATACGGGGTAAAAAGATGAACCTTTACAAATATGTATCTGCAAAATTAAATGAAAAATTGGGTTTTGATGCAAAATTGGAAACCCCGCGCAACCGTGAATTTGGCGATTTTTCAACCAACGCCGCAATGGTTATGGCACGCAGTGCCGGTAAAAATCCACGTGAATTGGCGAACGAGATTTTACCAAAAATCACGGAATTAGATTTTGTTGAATCCGCATCGGTGGCGGGGCCAGGATTTATCAATTTGAAAATCAAAGACGATTTTTTATGGCACGCCGTTCAAAGTGCCGATGAAATAACCCAAACCACAAATCCGTTGGTTATAGATATGGACTATGGTGCATACAATGTTGCCAAATCTTTACATATCGGGCATTTACGGACATCTATTGTCGGCGACACATTTAACCGTGTTGCGCGGTCCGTGGGCCACAAGACTTTTTCTTGGAATCATATTGGCGATTGGGGCAAACCGATGGGATTGGTAATTGCGTGGATTGAACGCCTTCACCCAGAATTGCCATATTTCCGGGACGATTTTAACCCCGATGCGCCCGTTGATTATGAAATTGATGCCAACGAATTAAATACATATTATCCGGCGGCATCGGCATTGGCCAAAACAGACCCTGAATTCCAACTGCATGCCCAGGAAATCAAGGCAAAATTCCAATCGGGGCATCCGGGGTATTTTGCGCTGTATGAAAAGTTTTTGGCAATATCGTTGCGCACAATGAACAACACCGTGCAACGTTTGAATATTTTGCCGTTTGATTATGATTTGGGCGAAAGAAACGCCGCGCAGTATTTGGAACCTGTTGAAAAAATATTGCGCGAAAAAAATATGATTTATAAAAATGACGGCGCAGAAATCATAAACGTTAAACGCGAAGACGACAACAAACCGATGCCACCATATATGTGGCGTGATTCCCGTGGTGCCGACACATACGATTCTACGGATTTGGCGGCCGTTTATTGTCGCAAACAAACAGATAACCCCGACAGGATTATTTATATAACAGACCTGCGCCAGAGCCTGCACTTTGAACAACTGTTCCGTGTTGCCGATATGTCCGGCATATATCCATACGATAAATTTGAACATATTGGTTACGGAACAATCAACGGGGAAGATGGTAAACCGTTCAAGACCCGCGATGGTAACGCGGCGGGATTGGACGACATATTGGATTCTGCAAACGATGCGGTTATGGCGCGTATTGCGGAAACCGGCAAAAAATTGGATACAGACACAATCCAAATGATTGCATTGGCGGCGGTAAAGTTTAATGATTTATTACACGATGTCCGTGCAGATTATATTTTTGACCCGGCGCAAATCACTTCGTTCGAAGGGCGCACCGGACCATATGTCTTGTACACGGCGGTTCGATTAAATTCTGTTTTGCGGCGCGCGGGCGAGTTTGGTAAATCACAAAACGCGGTTGAAATGAATCCCGACGAACGCAATTTAATTATGGAATTGTTAGACTTTGACCGCACGGTGCAATCGGCATTTGAATCGCGCGCCACAGATTTGGTTGCGAACTATGCCTATGATTTGTGCCAGTTGATAAATACATTCTATCATAACTGTCCAATTCTGCGCGAAGATGTGCCGACGGATATACGTGCAATGCGTATAAACCTGGTCCAAATTGCCACACGTGTTTTAACCCGGACGGTGGATTTAATGGGATTAAAAATTCCAAAAGAAATGTAAAATAGTGGTTAGTGTTAGTGGATAGTGGTTAGTAGGCTCTGGAATAAATTCATAATTACGAACCAGTTCCAGTATCTACTAATCACTAATACTACCCACTAACCACTAGCAACTATCCACTTGCACCAAAATTCAAAATTTGATAGAATAGGGCATAACAGGGATTCCAGGGCGAGGGGATGAAAAAGTTTTTATTCACAATTTTATCGTATTTTTGCACAATCACAAGCCTATGGGCATTGGCAATTACTTGCACGTACACAGGTGATACAGATTGTAAAATTTCTGAAATGGATAAGGTGACTACAATCAAGAGTTGTGCGGATATTAAGGGAATCGATGATTCAACCATCTTGCGATATCCATATGAAATGTTAGAACAATGCAAAGACCGGGAAAACGATGAATATAAGAATAAAACTTGTCCCTATGTCGCCCACGCATATGTGAAAGCAAAAATATCTAGTCCATATCATAATAATTATGATATCATCGCTTTTTGTATTACAAACAAAGACGTTGTGTTGGAATACACAGATGATGAAACAACACGTTGGTCATACAATCAAAAGAAGTGTGTTGGCAGTGGTGGAACATGGACAAATAATTCTTGCGATTGTAGTAAGTTAAATGGCACCCAATCGACTGATAACGAATGTTTATGTCAAAATAATAAACAACAAAAATACTTTGGCAAACTGTATTCTGGATGTAACACACTGAAAAATGGTGTCACCGCGGCCAATGGAAAAACAATAATAACCGGATTTGGTAAGTATGACCTGGGCACAATAGACAAGGTGAACAGTTGTGCCCCAAGTGGCGGCGAATGGAGTGGCCCAGACAAAAATACCTGTAGTTGCAAAGAAAATTTAAATATGGTTCTGGACAGCAGTGGATATTTTTGCAACTGCAAATCGAATTATCAGTATAAAAACCCTTTACGAAAATCACAAGGTTGCGTTTCAATAAACGATACAATATCAATTTCTGGAAATGTAACAGACACAGCAAGAAATCCGTTAAAAGATGTTAATGTTTATGTTGCAGATAATACTGAACTACGGGCATTCACCGATGGTAACGGTAATTACACACTAAACGATATTCCAAATACCGCACAAATAAGTTTTTCGTTGCAAGGCTATGAAACAAAAACTATTATGGTGGACTACTTATCTAACAATAATCAAACAATAGTTTTACAAACGGCCAACCCTGACAACAATACCGACACCCCAAAAACACCTAATCAATGCACAGAAACCGGTGGAAGCACAAACGATGATGGGAAAAATTGCACCTGTCCGGACGGATTCGCACCACATAGAGATGACGAACAAACAGAATATTGTGTGGCAAAAGAACCGGATGCAACCGATAGCGGTATAAACAATGACATCAATGCCGCGGGGGTCTATGCCGAAAGCGAAAACACACCGCAATCAAACACCGATGCCGATGTGATTAAAAAATTACAGGATGCGCAAAGTGCACTTGATGCGGCGCGGGACAAGGAAAACAGCCTTGCAAATAAATTACTGACCGGGGCATCAACCGCGGCAACCGGAATCGGTGCGATGCAGGCCGCATCTGCAATCGCAGAACAACGGGCCGACCGCAATGCCGAACGCGATATGCAACAATATATTACAACAATGCAATGTGAATACGGGGACGGCAAAATTATCAACCTTGGAAATACAGACGTAACCTTGCCCGGCGGAAATGAATTATTGGATTACTATACCGAATATAAACAATTGGCGGACAATTTGAAAACGACTAAATCGGCATTGGGATTGCGCAGTGGGATAGAGAGCGAGGTTTTATACGACCGCGCACAATCAGGATTGTATCAATACGCAACGGCGGAACGTGGTGCCGGTGGCGAGATATCGTTATATCGCGCATTGACGGATACCGAAGGCGCGGATGCCGCGCGTTGGGCCGAACAAAAAGAATCCACCGCCAAACGATTAAAGACCGGGGCAATCGTTGCCGCCGCCGGTATCGCCACCGGCATCATCGGCAACCGCATTATAAACGGAAAGACCAAATTACAACAAACATTGGATGAAACAATAGAAGATATAGATGAAAAAATGCCGGCATTTATATATACACCGAAAGCCGTTGTTATCAATAATCCAGAACCCAAACCGACGCTTTATACTGGCGAAAATAATGGTCTTGCGCAGATGCCAGAATTAACAGACTTGGTCCCAAGAACAAAAGAACTTACACTGAACGGCGACACAACGTTTGCCAGAAACAGTGATCAAATAAAACCCGATGGAACACAAAAAATTGATAAATTTGTCAACGAACTTAAACCTATTCTCGATAATATGTCCGCTGACCAAAAAATCCAAATAAATATAGTGGGACACACAGACAGAACAGGAAACGATAAAATCAACATCCCATTATCAAAGCGACGCGCAGAATCTGTAAAAACTTATCTGGAAGACAAAAATCGTTTGGGTGCATATGCATCAAAAATTAAATACAGCCCCCCAGACGGCAAAGGTTCAAACGAATGTGCGGAAAACACTTGTGGTGCCAAGAAAGATTGCGAATTGTGCCGCAAGGTTGTGGTGACCATTGAAGATATTAGCCCAACAAATAATTAAATAGCATTAGACACGTTCCCACAATACGCGAAACATCCGGAGTTTAACTGAACATTGATAATTTTATTGCTTCCCCACACGAAGCCTTGGCGAAGTATGGTCGGGGCGACAGGAATGTAATTCCCACTCACTGCGTTCGTGGGCCCCTTTCACTGCGCACGCGGTGCGTGCTTGTTCCGAACCTGGCAACTGCGTTGCGATGTATCGAACCGTTATACCCACGATAAAATTAAAATCGGCGCAAGGCCGATTTGAATTTTATGGTCGGGGCGACAGGAATCGAACCTGCGACCCCTTGCACCCCATGCAAGTACTCTACCAGGCTGAGCTACGCCCCGACAACGAACATTATACTAACCCAACAATACAAAAAACACAAATGTTTTTTTATAAAACACGGGCGCATCCAATCGCGACGAAGCGATAGCGAAGACGGATGCGCCCGCACCAACTAATCACTAATACTAACCACTCTCTTACATAAATGCAGACACCAATAATGCCGTGGCCAAAATAATATTGCCCGCGGTATTGTTATGGTGATGATGATGGTGGTGATGCGCAACATTATGATGCCCACCGCCATGATGATGCCCCGGTCGCGGATGATGATGCGCCGAACTTTGGACATAGGTTACCGTGTGATGGGGCACAGAATGATGTCCACCATGCACCGGTGCCGCAAATGCAGAACCCGCCGATAAAAACACTGCAACCGCGCCAGCAACCAATAAAAGACGTGATTTTTTCATATATGACTCCTTTTGATACAAAATTATTATAAATTATAATGATTATAAAAGTCAATAATATTTTTTAATAAATTTATATTTATCTATATTTTATGCTTGCACGAATCGGTAAAAAGTTTCTATATTCCCGTATCGGTTCAAACAGTGTTTCATATATCCAAAAGGGAGGAATCATATGATTGTTGGAATTGGCTTAGATTTGGTTGAATCTGGACGTTTTTTGGATTGGTCCGCATTTAAGAAACAACGCATCTTTACAAAAAAAGAACTGGAATATGCCGACGGCGATAATGCAAATGCCGAAAAACATCTGGCAAATTTCTGGGCCGCGCGCGAGGCATGCCTGAAAGCACTGGGCACCGGTTTCGGCGAAGACATCGCATTTTCTGACATTTCTGTCATCCACGATGATGCGGGCCGTCCCGAAATTATGATTGCCGGTGGTGCACGGGCCGCATTAAAAGAATTGGCCGGCATAACCGCGCGTGTCCACCTGTCGATTACCGACCAAGACAATTTTTCGGCGGCAATGGTTGTCATTGAAAAAGAATAAGTTTTTTAATGAAAGGCGAAAAAAATATCACACCAAACGGTGTGATATTTTTTGTTTTAATTTTTAATATGTTGTTTCGGTATATCCAATACTGTATTGCCCACCATCATATACATCCAAATGACGTGTGGTTTTGGGTTCACGCGGCTCTTCAACAAAACCGCCCGCATTATCAACATATTCATCATAATATTCTGCATTTGCATCATAATATTGGTCCGGATAATAAACGGATTCGTCGTCAACATACACACCTTCATCTACATAGTTCGCAGGTTCCGCCGGCACAGATATAATATCGTCATCAAATATCACATCCGGTGCAACCACATTGGTTACACGCGGTTCCGGCATTGGAACATATATCGGTTTATCTTCGCGCGCAACATCATACGCGTCTTTGCGTGCCAAGACATCTTCTTCGGCCTCGACCACGGGGACATCGGGTTCTGCCGCACGCAAGACATTATTGTTTGGATATTCGATTTTAATCGGTTCGTTTTCAATAACAACCGGGATATCCGGTTCGGGTTCAACAATCGGTTCTGGTTCGACCATCACAGGTTCTATAATGGGTTGCGGTTCATCAAATCCAACCTGTACATCATTTGTTGGGTCTTTTGCCGGCTGTTCAATCATTCCATCGGTTGGCGCATTCAAAAATGGAACACTGTTGCCGTTCTTTTTCTGGTACAGCCACAAAGTAAACACGGACAGCGCAATCAATAATATCAGTAATAAATAATACGCAAAACCCGAACGGCCGCGATTTTCCCCAACCGGACGTACGGGTGCATTACCGGTAATCGGCGAAATAGGGCGTGTATATCCGGGCGTAACCGGTGTTGCACGTGTCGGCGCGGCCGGACGCACAGGTTCCGCATTATCGTATTGAGTGTTGGTTGTATGCCCGGTCGTGTCGGTATCCGCCACATTTGGTTCCGCCACGGTTTTTATTGTATCCAACACAGGTGCCTCGTCCGGTGAAACGGCTTCCGCATCTTCAACGTTCGTATCATCCGGCGATACATCATCAGTATCAACATCCGCGCCCGAAAATGCCAATGGCCGCGCAACCGCGCCCGTTCTGTCGCCGGACATACTTTCAGGTTCCGCATATTCGCGTTTTACCGGCACATCATCCACCCGCGGTTTAATATCATCAAATTCCACCGGTTTGAACGCGATTTCTTCGTCCAGTATTTCGGGGTCTTGGTCCAACAAAGGTTTTACTTCTTCCTGATCTGCCATTTCTTCATCCCTGGGTTGTGATTGATATTCGTAATCCGGCACCGGAAAGAAAACAGGCTCATCATCTTTATCATCCGGTTCGGTCGATTTATTGTTATTTGCATCAATTAAAATCGCCGGTTCCGCATCAGCGATTTCTGTATCTTCTATCGCACGGGTTTTTGCAACAGCCGATTTCTTACGCGCCGGCAAAACAACTGGCTCAACTTGTTCTGTTACCGCATCTGTACGTCCCGGTAAGACCGTCCGTCGCCGCGCCAGTAAATCACGTGCGGCATTTGCATCTTCGGTTGCAATCTCTATACGATGTTTTGCATTTTCTATACGTTTTTCTGCACGTGCCAACTTTTCGGCAATCGTGTCAATTTGCGCCTCGGTCCTAAGGATACGCGCCGCCGATTGTTTCGTTGGTTCACGACCGATATATTCCCGTTGTTTGGCCAATCGTGCCCGCAAATTCTGTCGCCGTTCGCGCAGACCATTTTTCGTGCGTTCCGTCCGCAGAATTGTATCTTCGGCCGCCGCAATAATATCATTTGCCACCGCAAGGCGCGCCATCGCCGACCGTCGCGCCGCCGTATCACGAAAATCAATCAAATCGGCGATAATCGCATCCAAATCTGCGCCACGTTCATAATCATCAATCAACTGGGCATACACATCCAGCCCAGTGTATTCAATATCCAATTTTTGATATTTATTATCAACCTTGGGACGGACATCTTCCAGGTTTATTCCATAATCATTTGCCAAAATATCGTCCCATTTGCGATCATCGCGCCCCGCCAACACCAACAGAACATTCGGCTTAAAATCATCGATTGTTTCATCCAAGACGAATATTAATTCATCTGCGTCATTTTTCCACGCACGAAAGGCATTTCCGGCGATATCGTAATCCACAGGATGCAATGTTTCAAAATCTT
The DNA here is from genome assembly GCA_045546075.1 of Candidatus Enterousia sp. Lineage (GTDB taxonomy): Bacteria > Pseudomonadota > Alphaproteobacteria > Rs-D84 > Rs-D84 > Enterousia. The sequence goes on along the minus strand of JAZQCF010000017.1, from coordinate 56,675 downwards.
TTTTCTCTCTCGGCATTTTTTATTGGCCCCCAGGCTGTTATTTTTTCTTTGGCGGCGTGAACTGATACGCCTGTTTACAGTGTTCATAACAATATGGTTTGCCCACGAACACAGTTTGCCCACAGAAATGAAAATCATTAGAATCCGGGTCACCAATCGGCCACCGACACTGATTCGGTTTCAAATTCGCCATTTCCAATGCGTGCTGAACAATGCGTTGATGAACGTTTGTTCCGCGCGACAGCATGGGCCGACCGGCCGTTTTTTTTGCACCACCATCGGCAACCTTGATTTGTGTTTTTGCCGGTGCCGTCTTTTTAACATCCTTGGGCTTGGGTGCAGGACGGGCAACCTTGGCCGCGGCACCAGACGTTTTTTTCACCGGCGCGCCCTTGTTCGCAACAACCTTTTTTGCAGCGGTCTTTTTTGTCGCAACCTTTTTCGTATCGGCACCAGCCGATTCGTTTGCGCCCGAATTCCACCCCATACGGTGCAGTTTTCCAACGACCGCATTCTTGGAAATTCCCAATTTTTTCCCAATTTCCGCGGTCGACAAACCCTTGCCCATAAGGCCCTTTAGTTTCTTCAAAATATTACTGTCCCAAGATTTACTCATTTTTCCTAAACCTTAATCGCTTTATATGATATGATAAGTGTATCATAAAACCGATTCGAAACGCAAGGGGGAAATAATGTTTTTATACATATTTTATGCGATGTTCGCATTGTTGATTTTAATGGCTTTGGTATTGTGCTATAAAATCGCGATGGCGGATATGCGGCGGCGAATAATACCAGATGCATATTTATTTCCGTTAATAATTATTGGGGCAATTTTGGTGACTTTTTTCCCGTGGCCACATGATATTGCATCGGGCGTTGTCGGTATGACGTTTGGATATATTATGGCGGCAACAATCGGGTTAATATTTGACCGCATTATCACGCGACGCACCCCGGGTGCCGACACGCCGATTGGTATGGGCGACATAAAGTTGATTGCGGCGGGCGGCCTGTGGTGCGGCCCAACAGGTTTGGCAATCACACTGGTTTTTGCGTGTATATTTGGTGCGGCCTGGGCCTATCGCAAGAAACAGAAATTTATTCCTTTTGCACCCTTTTTCATAATTGGTGGAATTTTGTCTTTGATTATAACCGCATTTTTGTTATAATATGGCGTATAAAGGATAGGGGGAATTGAATAAAACACACGGATTTTTCGCGGTATCGTTCGTGGCACTTTGCGTGTGCGCGACCGCTTTTGCGGCCCAGAACGTGCCAAACATTATGTCAAAATACGGCGAAATTCAATCTGTGAATAAATATTCTTCAAATCCGTTTTGGACACCAAACAGTCCGTACAACCAACGTTTTCCAACACCGATTTACGCAACCGGGCCGGATTTGAATACGGGCGATTGTAACCGAATCGTTCAAAACCTGGTATCAACATATTGCGCGGACAGACAGAATTGTTCAAACCTGCGTATCGCAGACGTGCGCCCAAATGTGATGGTGCAACTGTCGCAATTACCGGGACATAATTTTGCGACATCGTGCGGTGGATACATTGATACAATCTTTGAAAATTATAAAAAAACATACGGCAATTCGTCCGCGGGCATTGTGAATATTGTTCCAACACAAACCAAAACAACCGCGCCATCAATCCAAATTGAAAATCCGTTTACAATCCCCACAACCGAATTTGATGAACGCGCGGCGGAATTGGAACGATTGCAACGTCAAACAACGGCCACGGCGGCGGTCACACCGGCGGCGTTTCCAAAAACGATTGACGATTTGTCTTTTACCGACCGTATGGCAAACGCATCGGCGGGTTACGAACCGTATAAAGATTTAAGCGCATATAAAACACCCAAATTTGAAACCGAAAACGAATACTATGAACGTATGAAATCGGTATTGACCCACAACATAAGTTATGTCGGTGCCGGTGCCAAGGGATGCCCGCAAACATATATGACGGGGCGGGGCGCAACCGTGTCATGCACACCGACCATCAATCACGGGACATGTTCGGCATGGTGCACAGATGCCGCATTAACAAATTGTCAAACATCATATACAATTTCGCCAAACGACCGCGATGATAAAATATTTTACGGCAAGTGCACTTGCAATACCGGATATGAAATGGACGGATATAGATGTGTAAAACCGGGCATTATTGATAATGGTGACGGCGACGGTACCATCGGCAACACCGGCGACAGTTTTGGCGGCGGCCAATCCAGTGGAGACAGCGGGCACAGCGGCCGTTGGGATGATGATGGGGAAAATATCAGTACCGGCACAGAAGAATATGCGATTTTTGAATGTCGTGGCAACACAATCCCGGATGTTTCGTCCATTGGTATGGCATCTATACCAAGCGAGGCCTTTGGTTGTTATAAAAGCCAACCAAATTCTATAAAAAAATGTTTCAAGAATGAATATCAAGATGGTCATGGGCTTGTAACAGACGCGATTGAACCCATTACGGGAAAAGTGTATCCATACGGCGGCTTTTTAACAGAATATTCTGCTGGTCGACCGATAAAAAAATTAACAGCAAACCAAATAGAACTTGTCAAAAATGCATTGAATAATTTAACCGAGGCGGACAGAAAAAAATACTGTTATTCAAAAGGCTATTGGATGGTGTTCTTTATGAAAAAGACCGCAGATAACAAGTGGCTACCAACCGAACCGCCATTCATATTATATGACAAATCTTGGAACAACTAGGTATGCTCTTAAAGCCCGTTCTGCTTTTTCTTCTCTTTCCAATTACTGCGTTTGCGGCGGGGGATATAAACACAACGGCGGAATTGCTGAATGCGGCGCGACCGGTAAATACAGAATGTGCCACGGCGGAATTTGAAAATGCGCTGCGCGAAAATTCTTTTATGGTTAATAAAAACGACGACCGTGAAACCGTGCGCGATTGGATTTATGATGTCATCCAATCGCCCGAGGCTTTGGGTGCCGTGTTGTCCTGTCCGGAAATTGCGGATGCGGATGATACCGCCACACTGTTTATGCCAATTAAATACACTTTCCCAAATGGCCGCACGATAGAAATAAATTATGAAACCCAACCACGTGTATTGGACCAACGCTTTATGTTGGCAACCAAAACCGAATTGCCCACAAACAACCCAAATCCATCTGTTGCATCAACCGATGCCAACGCCACGTGGGTGAACACCGAACCGGCGTGGTATGGTGTTATGGTAACCCAATCGGGCGCGTTGCGCGAATTTGTCGGCCCGAACAAAAACAATACGGTTTCAATGAAATGGGTTGAACAAAATATAGACAAATTATATCCGCGCAATATGGATGGTTGGTGCGCCACAAAAACCGGCATCGGCGCAAAAACAAATAATTCTATGGTTCACAATGTTATTCACGACCACACGGCAAAACACGACGGCGATAAAAATAATTACTATATTGCCGGCGACCGAAACCTGAAATGGATTTCCGCAGTCGAGGTGGTTGTTGATATCGCATTGACCGTCGTGTCGTATGGCGGTTTTGCGGTATTATCCGGCGTATCTAAGGGCGCACGCGCGGCACACACCGCATCCAGGCTGCGCAGTTCATTAAAGGCATTGGTTAAATTCGAATCGGTTCAAAAATACCTGCGCCATTCTTTACAGGTCGCAAAATACACCAAAGAAATTGATAATATGAACGATTTGGCAAAATCAATCCGCAATATAGAAAAACTGGAACAGGCCCTGGCCAAGGCATCCAAGGGTTCGGCCAAATATGAAAAAATTGCAAAACAACTGGAAAACGCACGCAAATTAAAGTCCCAAAATATGTGGCGGGTTGGACGCGCCGGTCAAGGAATTGACAAGGTCGAAGATATTGAAAAAATAGAAAAATTCATCGCGCAAAATCGTAAAAATATTGGTGAAATCGAAAAAACTATGGCGGAAATGGCGCGCGCCGATAAAAATGTTGCCGAATATGTCAAAGAATACGACGCGTTAAAAGACGTTATTAAATACAGCAAGGAATTAAAAACTCTTAAAAACGCGCGCAGTGGAAACGTTATCACGCGTATATGGACGGGGGCAAAAAACCTGGGTAAATCGGCCAAGGCTGCACACAGCGGGGCAAAAACATTGGACCGCGCAGAAAAAATCGCACGCCAGGCATCCACATCTGGACGCGTGCGCGATTGGTTATTCCATTCCACCCGCCGAAACATTGGACGCGTTGCACGTGTCGGCGAAGATTTGGCAGCATTGAATTTTGTTATTGGTATTATCGGCGGTTTCTATGATTGGGCGGACACCGAAACAGACGAATTCACAAATGGAATCGATATGAAACCGTTGTTGTTGCTCTCCGCTGATTCTATCGAAGGTCAAGACAATGTCGTAAATTATGGGATGTGGTTAATGTGGGCGGGTGATTCGACGAATGTCGCCGATGATGATACCGCATACCTGCAAGCGATGGATTTTGCGCAAAAATTCTGGCAAGACCTGACCGAGATTCAGGACGAAACCGGCCGCCACGCGTGCGATGTTGATATATACGTCGTGCGCCCAATTATTCGCAATCCCGGTACAGATTTCCAAGAACTGTATTGGTTGGTAATGAACGATGAACCCTGGTCCACTGCACAGTAAATACAACCGACAAAAAACCTGTTGAGTATTTGTTAAAAATTTTATAAAATGTAAATGAATAGAACAGGGGGTTAAAATGAAAAAATTTTTTACCGCATTTGTATTAGTTATTGCAACAATCGCATCCGCATCCGCATACCAGGTTATGTCTTCCAAAGAATTGGGTAAAGAAGATGCAAAGAATCAAAACGTTGTTGTGAAATGCACAACCGATTTGGGAAAGTTATCAAATCAAACTTGTTCATTGCGCCGATATGTAAAATGCACCGGGACCGGCACCAAGAAAAATTGTTCCGGATGGCAGGGTTGGCGCGACCTGCGTAACCCAGAAAAGCAATATTCCGATTGGAAAACCGCGGCATCTGCGTGCTGTCGCGCATTGGGATTACGATAAAAATTATTTAAGTATCTTATTGTCTGTATATGGGTGTCGCCGGAATAACGTGACACCCATTTTCACGTTTCAAACGAATTGAGCGCATCCAACCTTTTAACACACGATTATTGTATTTTCTTGCGGCAACCTGGACCAGGAATTTTTTGCGCACATCCAACCACCTGTTGTGAATATCACCATTATAATCTTGAACCGCGGCCACAACATTTTCATCCAAATTATAATTTTTCGGCAAACCTAAAAATCCTCTAAATTGGCTTATTGCGGTCTTGGGGCCACTGGCCATCATTGCCAAAAAAACATCACCCGCAATAACATCTGGCAACATACCAACATTATATTTTTTCCAGAAATGTTCATAATATATCTTTTCTGCATCCGCCCGGGTCAGGTTGCGGACATTTATTCCCAACGTTTTGCCTGTACAATTTTGTCCAATACCATAACACGTATAACCACACGGGTCTCCGGGAATATATCCACATTTACCTTCTTTACGAAACACGGTTATCATCGCCTTTTCAAATGCCGGGGACACACGTTCATATTGACCGGTTGTTAAAATTTGATTTTTGAAATCTTTGCTGCGCGCCGCGGGATAGCACGAACCACCACGCGTTTTATTATTCGCAACAACCGCGCCCCCACCGATTGTCGCCCCCGAATATTCGGTTCCATATGAAAAATCGTCTGCGTACGCGATTATCCCGTCCAACATATCTGGCGAAACATCGCAATTTTCTGTATCCAAAGGATAATTGTCACAGTATTCATCAATTTCCATATTTTCATAATCTTCCACGCGTTCGATTTCCATCAATGCCATTTGGCGTTCAATAAAATGCTCTTCGCCTTCGACAACCAAATCACGATACGCCCGCAAATCCTTAAAAGGCTCGTACCCACTGGATGCCAGTGCCATTCGATCTGTAAAACTTATATCCGCAATCGTTTTTGGAAATGTGGTCGCATTCAAATATCCGTTTTCATAATTTATTGTCGGTGTATTTGGAAACGGCACCACCACGCCCGGCAAAGGGCGCGCCAACACTACGCACGGCACGACCAAACACCAAACATAAAAAATACCACCCCACATTCTCATCCAACCAATTATATCACACTTTGGTAAAACAAAGAATAAAAAAAATCCGGGCCATACCCGACTTTATGTCACCCAATGGCTTGCCACACGAAGCCTTGGCGAAGTGTTGCCTGCCACACGAAGCCTTGGCGAAGTGTGGTGGATGTGATTGGACTCGAACCAACGACCTCTTCGATGTGAACGAAGCGCTCTAACCAACTGAGCTACACATCCAAAAATTTTATTCGCCCCTAACGGCCTGCCGCACGAAGCCTTGGCGAAGTGTTGCCTGCCGCACGAAGCCTTGGCGAAGTGTGGTGGGGATAGTGGGACTTGAACCCACACGGTCGCAATGACCAAAGGATTTTAAGTCCTCAGCGTCTACCATTCCGCCATATCCCCGTGTGAACGCAGACTATAATATCAATATGTTCCGCGCCGTGCAAGAAAAAAATACGCAACACAACAAAAACTATACATTTTCTGCTTGCAAAATGATTAAATTTGGTTTATTATTTGCAACGCCTTGTGGGCATATGGCGGCGTACGAGTTAGCAAGGCAAGCAAAGCGCAGCCGAGCGCATACGAGTGGTGAGCAAAGCGAACAACTGGTAGACGCGCGCGTCTGAAATATCTTTTTGAGAACAAGTGTTTTTCAAAAAGATAAAGAACTTTTGTTGGGCATATGGCGGAATTGGTAGACGCGCTAGTTTCAGGTACTAGTGGGGCGACCCTTGGAAGTTCGAGTCTTCTTATGCCCACCATCCGTCTTTGCAAGGCAAAGCCGCAATAGCAGTTTTGGGGTTGTAGCTCAGTTGATAGAGCGCTACGTTCGCATCGTAGAGGTCGTGGGTTTGAGTCCCATCAGCTCCACCACCAAATTTTGTTAGCCCGCACAAAAAAGTGCGGGCTTAAAAAATTTGAGTGTCGCGCCGTAGCATTGTTCAAGAAAATAAGAACAAATTCGTGATTAGCGGCGAAGGCGGACAGACCTTTTTTATTTTTTAAGCCCGCACAAAAAAGTGCGGGCTTTTATTATAAAAATTTTATTTTTTCCTTGCCCAAAATTTATGATTTTTGCTAACATTTGCTTAGAGATGAAGAAAATTCTAATTTTTGGCGCATTTCTGGGCTTTTGGGCCTGCACGCCCGCATTATCTGCGGTGCGTGACGGTGTGTCATCAACCCAACCGGGACGGGGCACGGCAACACAATCGCGCACACCAACCGCCGCACGTTCTGCGGTGGACGCAACGCGCACACCCGCGCAAACACGCGCCCAAAAAACGGTTGCTTCGCGCGCCGGCACATTATCAATTTCCGCCCCACGCACAGATTCTGTTACGCGCACACGTACGTCGGTTATTCGCCCGCACAACGGCACCACAAATGCGCGAACGACATCCACCGCGTCGCGCATCACACCCGGGACAATGTCGGTGCGTGCCGCAACAAACACAACCGCAAACAATATGGCGGAAACCCGTACCGGCGCGGCATACAATCAATGTAAAAGCGCATATTTTCAATGTATGGATCAATTCTGTGCATTAAAGAACGATGAATATCGCCGCTGTTCATGCAGCACCAGAATAGGGGACATTATGGCCGCGCGGAAAAGCCTGGACGATACAAACGCGAAATTGGCCGAATTCACGGAAAACCTGGATATGGTTGGTATGACCGCGGCCCAGGCAACCGCCATCCACACCGCGTCCGATGGCGAATCCGCACTGACCCGCGATGTATCCGCGTCCAAGGCATTACTTACCGCGATTATGAATTCTATCCGTGGGGACGATACAACCGTTGGTGGGAAATGGTCGGATTTGAACAGTATAAACCTGTCATTCGATACGGCAAATATGTTCGGCCTGAACGACACAGCCCAGGTTATCGCATCAAACAACGGTGTCGATTTATATAATGCGGTTTATCCATCGTGCCGGTCGGCGGTTGCGGCGGACTGTAACGACGCATCATTACAACGCGCGGTAACGGCATACCTGATGGCGATTGAACAAGATTGTAACACGGTTCAAACCGCATTGGATGGCAAGAAACGCGAATTGAAAACCGCGATACGTGAAGGCGATGCGATGTTAGATCTGGCGCGGATTGAAAATCGTAAGAAACATAATTCATCCGATATGACCACCTGTATAAACGAGGTTGAATCCGCAATCCTTAGTGAACAGGTGTGTGGCGCAAATTATCATAAATGCCTGGATAATGGGGAATTTATTGACGTAACAACGGGCGCACCAATCGCAGGCGTGGTGAACTTTAACGAATTGGGAAAATTGTTAAAGTTTGATTTCGGCAAAGATGCGGTTGACCAAAAATTGGCACAAAACCCAAGCAATCAAAAGTTCCTTAAAAACTTTGAAAATAAAACTAAAAAATTTGCGGCGGACGCATTGAACAAATGTACCGAAATCGCCGATACGGTTTGGGCGGAATACCTGGACAAGGCATTGTTAGACATATACTATGCACAACAGTCCAAGGTTAAAACCATACAAAACGGATGTTTTGATTTAATATCTTCGTGCTATGCAGACCGTGAAACGGCAATAACCGCGGCAATGGCGGCATTGATTGACGGCACAAACGAAACATCTTTATTACCAAATAAAATCGTCCTTACCAAACAGATGTGCAGCGATTACATAGATTCCTGTAACGGTATGTTTGGTGAAGACATAATCGCGCAATATATCGAAAACCAAACCAACACAGATACTTTGGCGGCGTGCCGCGCGGTGGCGCAAAAATGCTTTGATGGGTTTGGCGGCACAAATTATGAAAACTTCTATGCCCCGAACAGTGGTCTGTTCACGCCGAACGTTGTTGACACACTGAACGCAACCGATATTGCCAAAACGGCATTGGATTGGTTCACACTGTATGAATACGACGAAGACGGCATACGGAAATCGGGTTATAAATCAATCTGCGCACAACAGGTCGCCGATATAGAAAGTTGCGCCCCGCAAATCGAAGAAATCTTTGGCGGATTGGATATGGTTATTGCGAAACGTGAAGATGTGTCATCATCAACCGGCGGGCGATATACATATTCCGCGCCCACACCCGGCGACAGTGATAATATGTTCGCGTACGGTTGGGCAATGCGTGATGCCGAAGGTTTAATTGATTGGGCCGATTCCAATTATAAATTCAAAAACCGCCGCCTGCGCCCAACCGGTGTCGCGACCGAGGTTTATAACCAGATTATCGACGGCCTTATTACCCAATGCACCAACGTCCAGGGCAAATTTGTCGAAGCACAATTCATCGATCACACCCGGTATGGTTCAAGTGATGACGCAAATGGGAATATATGCCATCTTAATCCGTTGGCACCAAATCCATCAAACCCATTTTTTGCGTTGTATGGCATAATTGATGGGGGCGAAGATGTCTGTCCAAAGGATTATATTTTAAATACTGACACAAACGCATGGGGTGCTTGTTTGTGCTGGGAAAATGGTGGCCGGCGTAGCAAACAGGGGCAAATCAAAAAATGCATGGCGGTTCTCCCCGTAGCATTAAATGGAAGTTGGGCTGCGCCGACCGCCAATGATGCAAGTTGTACACTATCAAGTGGATTCTATATGATTTTAGGAAACCAAGCCCCCAGCATAAATCATTGGTGTACTTCCGACCTGGAACCCAATACTAACCAGGTGTGCCCCATAAACAGTCACAATTCCTATACAGTTGATTGCTCTGTTATTCCAAATGAACTTCCCACAGGAATATTAAATTAAAAACACGGGGTGTTGCCCCGCGTTTTACTAGCCACTAAACACTAACCACTACCACTAACACCCGTCGCGGCACGCCGCGCCGCGGTCGTGACGGACTAACCACTAAACACTTTTTAATATATCATCTGCGATAATTTGACTGGCCACACCGGTCGGGCGAACCCACATATTGTCCGCCGCGTGCAATTCCGCAATCATCTTGTTACGATTTGCCGGCAAAATTATTGAATCAAATTCATTTATAATATTTTCGGCGGTCGCATCCGCACCCAAAAATTCGGGATAAACCGTGCGATTTAATAAAATATTTACCAACGATACCCATTTAACATTTATTAATAAATGTCCAATCAGTGTTGTAATTCGATTCATCTTATACGCAACAATCGCCGGAATATGCATCATCGCCAATTCCGCCGACACGGTGCCACTTGCCACCACGGCAACATAGGTTTTTTGATATAATTCATATCGCGCATCCGCGGCAACCAGTTCCGGTTTTACCGCCCAATCCTGGATTTCCCGGCGGATATATTCATCGGTTGTTTCAACGGTTGGTATCGCAAATTTATACCCCATATATCCACACGAATTTATTGTTCCAACAAAACGCCGAAACACGGGCAGTAATTTTTTAACTTCGCTTATACGACTGCCGGGGACCAGGGTTATAATCTTGTCCTTCGGCTTGGGGGCCGGTGGTAAATCCATAATATTTTCGGCAATCGGGTGTCCAACGGCAATGGTGTCCAAACCATATTTGGTGAAATAGGGCACTTCGAAATCAAAAAACGCATACAGTTTATCAAACGTGCGCGCATATTTCTTGGCACGACCCGGTCGCCACGCCCAAACCTGGGGCGCAACAATGTGATGAAAGCGCAATCCCGCCGCAATCATTTTTTTGCCCGTATTTGACGCACGCAGTTTCTTGATTACCGAACGCGCAAAGCCCGGCGAATCAACCGTCAAAACCAAATCGGGGCGCGCATCAATAATCGCATTAACCGTTTGACGTATGCGCCGCGACAGTGTGCGGGCATGGGATAAAACCTCGGTAATGCCCATAACCGACAAATCGGCCATTGGAAATAAAGACTTTAATCCGCATTTCGTCATGGCGGCCCCGCCAATGCCAACAAATTCCGCGTTCGGCATCCGCTGCATCACGCGCGACGCAAGCGCATCACCGGAAACCTCGCCTGCAATAATGAAAATCTTGATTTTTTTATTCCGCATTACCCGATGTCCCAATGCCGCGCTTTGAACGGTTTTCAATAAAGTCTATCGCATCCATTGCATATTTATTATTTTTAACCTCGCGCCGGATGCGGGCCAGGCGTTCCGCCACCGTTCCGCCCGTTTCACGAAACACCGCATTATATACCGAATGAATCGCGTGCATATCTTCGTTGGTGAAACCGTGTCGCATCAAACCAACACGATTTATCGTTCGATATGTTGCACGTGCACCATCATATATCGCGTACGGTAAAATGTCATTACCCACACCCGACATTCCACCAACAAACGCATTACGTCCAATACGTGCAAATTGTAAAACCATAACATCACCCGACAAAATCGCAAAGTCTTCAATCTCTACATGACCGGCAACCTGGACCAGGTTAGACATAACCACGCTGTTTCCAATCTTGCAATCGTGCCCCACGTGGGCGTTCACCATAATCTGGCAATCGTCACCAATCACCGTTCCATCCGATGCGGGTGTTCCCGAATGAATTGTTACATATTCACGAATACGACAACGTTTTCCAATGCGCAGTCCGGTCATAGTGGATTCGTCTTGCCATTTCAAATCCTGGCTCATCACGCCCAGAACGGCAAATGGATACACAATAGAATCATCGCCAATGGATGTTTTGCCATCAATAACAACGTGCGACACCAATTCTACACGTTCCCCCAAAACAACATTAGGGCCCACGATACAATATGGACCAATTTTACAGTCTGCACCAATAACGGCGCCTTCGCGAATAATTGCGGTTGGATGTATATTTGTCATAAGCCAATCACCTGAATTTCTGGTTATTTTCTTAATCTAAATACTACATTACGCACACGCACATTTATATTCAATAAATATAACGAATTATAACAAGAATCCATACGCACCACGCGTTGCATCATCACGCAGCGTCGCATACCACAGCACACCCATCGCAGTTACCGCAACCAACCCGGTTAAAACCCCAAATGCGATAATATTCAACGCCAATGCGCGATTCGCCAATCCGTTCGGTAATGATTCACTGTGCCACACGGACATCGCAAACAATATAAATGCCATAACAACCGCCGCAATGAAAATCGGCACCGCTTCGGTCAGCAAGAACAAAATCATACACAACGCAGTTGCAAAGCGCATCAGCCACTTTAATTTAACATAGGCACTTTGATGAATACGACCACGTGGATTTACCACATCCAACGCAAACGCCGCCGCCGACAACACGCCAACCCCCAACACCCATATAAGGTGTGCCGGTGTCAAATTTCCCAACTGGCCAAAACGCCATAATTCAGGCTGCATCAAAATACCAATGGTGGTCATCAAAATAACCGCGACAGTACAACCCGTGGCACGCATTTGCCGTCCTGAACGACGACCAATTATTCCGCCCAACAGAACAACACCAATCTGTAATATCGGTCCCCACCAATTTAATGTGTCACTTAAACCGACAGGGGCCATCGCAATCGCAAATATCACAATATTTATCCACCACCGCCGGCGATTTGACACATCGCGCCGCCCGTACCATATTGGCAATTTAATCGCGCGTGTGTTTATACCAACAAAAATGGATGCAACAAATAAAACCGCGGCCGTAACAAATGGCAACAAAGACACGCTATCACGCAACACACCGTAATTTCCACCCATCAACACAACCCACAGGGCCGTAAAGACAACCGTCCAGAACATTATGCGCGGTCCCGTCACATACGGGCGCACACCGGTTGAATCCAAAAATCTGCGACCAAACACATATATTGCAACAAACAATGGCGATGCCAAAACCGCATTCCATAAAAACGCAGGCCCCGCAACGGCGGCATTATTAAACGCACTAACGGCACTTGCCACGATTAAACTTTCGTCAAACATATAACTTGCCTTTTACTTTTGATGGATTATTATACAGGCGTGACCGAAAAACAAGACATTTTTACTATCATGGGTGGTGCCGTAAAAATGCACCGTGGAATCTATAATCCTACATGCGACGCGGTATGGTTGGCGGCATTTATTGATGACAAGCCCAAAAGCGTTTTAGACGTGGGGACGGGTTCTGGCGCGGTTGCACTGTGTTTAATGGCGCGTATCCCGGGCATAGAAATGACCGCCATCGATATATCACCCGATATGTTAAATGCCGCACAGGAAAATTTTGCATTAAATAATCAAACGGGTGAATTTATAAATACCGATATTATGTCTTGGCGCACAGGGCGCACATTTGATTTGGTAATCACCAACCCGCCTTACTTTAATGGCACGCCGGCCACGCATAACGCGCACCATAATGCCGATTTAACACAATGGGCAAAAAAATGCATTGCGCGGGTCAAGCCGGGCGGAATGTTCGCCACAATTATTGATTCAGCACGTGTCACAACGGTTATAAGTGAAATGGCGCGACATTGTGGCGATTTTCGCATTATTCCATTATTTAGTAATAAAAATGTGGCGGAACGGGTATTATTATCGGCCCGCGTTGGACGTGCGCCGCACACCAATCTGTTTAATGGTATCAATATAAATAATGAAATGGTCCTGCGATATGGAAAATCTGTCCAAGACGTATTAGGGCAGGATGGTAAGTTGTGATTTCTTGACTAATCAATATTATTTTATTATGCTGTTTGCGTTATGATAAATTTTATAACACGATATTTTACATCACTGTGGGCATTTGTCACATCGCCGTTTCGGGCGATATGGCGCGTAATTGTGCGAATTTTCCCGCCACGCGAATTCACGGTTATGGACACACCGCGCGGTAATGTTTACACTTTTAACCAGAGCAGTTTTTGGCGTTTCACAAAATTCTGTGCCAAGGTTGGACTGTTTATATGGGCATCTTGGTCAACATATGTGTTTGTATATCACCGCCCAATGTTACAAAATCGCACACAACAGTTGGAACAAATGCGCGAAAAATACGCCACACATATGATAGACCTGCGCAATTACCTTGGGAAATATAACGAATTGACCAAGAATATAAATGTTATAGATGATAAACTGTTAAAAGATAAAAAATTAACCGATACCCAAAAAGAAGATTTGATAAATGAACGCCTTAAAACATGGGGCGAATTGGATTTCTTGAAAACCCGCATAACCGAGATGTTTACCGACGAAGACTATGCGCCGGAATACACAAAAATATCGGATTTGGCCATAGAATACGAATTGACGCGTGCCGAAAACGCCGAAATTAAAAAGCGTGACATTGAAATACTGGAAACCGTGTCCAAGATATTAGATACCGACACGAAAATCGTTGACGCGGTGTCAAAGTTGGCGGGCGAACAAACCGCCGAATTGCGCGCAGAATTAAAACGCATAAACGGAACCTTGGCAACATTGGGATTGGGCGAATCCGAATTGGTCAAAAACGCAAATAAATATTCAAACCAACTGGTTGGGGCGGCTTTTAATCCGCTGGAAATCGACAAAGAATTGGATGAAAAATATCAAAAATTGGCGGACGATATCACGCTTTGGAACGGCCTTAATAAGTTAAGACGTGTTCTACCAATGGGCGCACCAATAAAAAATGTTCGTATCACATCTAAGTATGGTAAACGCAACGACCCGTTCACGGGCGCGCCGAAACAACATCGCGGTATAGACTTTGCCGGCAAAATTGGCACAGAATTGTTGGCAGTTGCACCAGGCCGGGTTATTTCTGCGGGCGAACGCGTGGGATACGGCACAACGGTTGAAATTGACCACGGGTTGGGATTTACAACATTGTACGCGCATTTGTCTAAAATAACGGTGTCGCGTGGCGATTGGGTGCGACCGGGAACGATTGTGGGCCTTGGTGGTTCATCGGGCCGTTCGACGGGTCCGCACCTGCACTATGAAATTCGGTACAAGGGAAATCCATTTGACCCGGAAAAATTCGTAAAAGAATAAAAAGGAAAGGAAAATGTTGGCATTTACAAACGCAGACGAAAAAACATCCCCAACAATTATCGGGGCGGGGTGTAAATTGACCGGCGACATAAAAACCGACCACAGTGTCCAAATTCATGGACATATTGTTGGCGATATTGTCGCCGAAACGGTTGTTATTGGCCGCGGGGGCACGGTCCAGGGTAAAATTATTGCCGACAATTTATTTCTGCACGGAACATTGGACGGCCCGGCAACGGTTGAAATCGCAAATGTGTTTTCACACGCGCAAATGACCGGGGTATTGTCATATCGAACATTGAACATAACCGCCAATACGGGTCTTGAATGTAAATTGGCAAAACGCAAGGACAAAAAACATGAATAAATCAATCGAAAAAGTTTTTATTGCCGCCGACCATCGTGGGGTAGGGTTAAAACTCTATTTAACCGAAATGTTAAGTGCATTGGGGTATAATATTGTGAACCTTGGGACCGATGATTTGAACACACCGGTTGATTTCCCGGATGTTGCAAAAACATTGGCGGACGCAATGTTGGACGAACCAGAAACGCGTGGAATATTGGTGTGTGGCACGGGTGCCGGGGTCCAAATTGCCGCAAACCGCTATCGTCATATTCGCGCTTCGCGTTGCGATAGACCGGACCAGGCACGCGATGACCGTTTCCATGATGACATAAATGTTTTGGCATTGGGCGCGGACGACATAGATATTGAAATGGCGTTCCTGTGCGCACAGGCTTTCCTTGAAAGCCCATTTGACGATTGCGAAAAACGCCGCCGCAGAATCGAAAAAATTTCGTAATTCTGGGGCAACCAAGATATGGATTATATTGTACACGAAATTCGCAAATCGATTGAGCCAAAGTATGATTTGGCATATTGGCGGTACAAAATGGGCGGACGGCTACTATGCCTTAACAGATTGAGTGAATGGCATGATTACCGTCTTTGGAACGGATTGGTTTCCAAGGAAGAATGCACCCCCGAATTTATGTTATTTTGCATTAAATATATCGGTTCATCCGTATTTCCTTACTTTCTTGATATTCTTGCCGAAAACGAAATCCCAGATTTTGTTAAAATAGCCGCATTACGCCAAGATACCTATGGGTCATATTTGGGGCTTTTACACAACCCCTCCAATGAAGTTATTACCGCGGCACTTACAACCGCAGGCCAGGCCATAAAAGGCCTTGCGCATCCAACCAATAAACAGTGGGAATTGGCGTTGCGCTGTTCTACCGAAAGTCCCGAACTTATCAAAAAACGCAAAAAACCAACAATTAAAGAACAAATCATCCACACCACAAAATATGGTCTGGATGGGATTAATTATTTACCAAACCCACTGTGCGAAAGGGTAAAATTGGCCGCAGCCAAGGAACACGGTATCCAGATTTTAAAATCCCCAAAAATGAAAAATCCCAGCGAGCAAGTATTACTGACCGCTATTTCTGCCACATATGGTCCAACAGAATTAAAACATTTTTTAGACCATATTCCGCACCCAAATCACAAAATTATGTGTGCAATAAGGCATCAAATAAATATAAATAAAACGTTACGTGCAAAATGGGCGGCTGAAAATTTCCAACGACACCACCAAGAAGAACCCCCAAAAGAACAATTAAACTGGTTGCGCCAGGCATGCCTTGACCCGATTGCCGCGGTAAAAATAGGCGAAGATTCTAAATCAATTCCGGAACAAATAGAAAAATTAGAAATACTGCGGCAACAAATGGTGTCAAATTGGTTTAGCTATAAAAATCCTGCACTTGCAATCTAAAAATAACCGCCCCAAGTCGGGTCCCACAAAATTAAAAATTTTGTGGGTGACATTCGGGCGTTTTTTATTTTCGCAACAATATCCTTGACAAAAAAAACATTCTTGCTATATTTTGCCTGTGTTAGAATATATTTTGTCAACCAAGAGGAAAAAAACATGGCACAAACACATGAATATAACATCAAACAAGAAATGCAAAATCTGGTCTTGAATTATCCAAACCGCGTTATTCGCGCAGCCACCGATTGGAACGTGATAACAATTGGTCGCATACAAATCGAAAACTTGGATTGGCGTTGGCAACCAGAAGTTTCAAAAGAATTAAAAACACACCTTGAATGGGATCCGTGGGATTGGATGTCTGTGTCACCGATCAAGGGCACTGGTAATTTTGTTGTCACAAAATATGGCCTGTCTTATCGTGAAAAACCTTTGACACTGGCATCGCATACCCCATTGTGGAATACCGATACAAAACCAGAACAACAGGCCAAAATAATGGCACAAGAAATGTACAGAATGGAAAAAGAAGGCGCGAAAAAATGCGAAAACGGCATTGAAATCATCCCGGACACCCCGTTGTGGAATACGGTTGATTTATTGTCCACCACGGCGCGAAACACTTTTAGAAAATTACTTGGCCAGAAAGTGCAAGATTTAGAAGCACGGCGCGTTCAATATGATGCAGAAAAAGTATGGGATGCCGGTGTTCGTGTCACCCCGGAAATAGCGACGATTATACGCAAACTGCAAAACCAAATGTCCCGATAAGACAACGACATTAAAAAACCGCCCATTTGGGCGGTTTTTTTTATTTCTTTACAACAAAATTCACCAATTTTTTCGGCACGACAATGGTTTTGATTATTTCTCTTTAACTTGCTTGCATACAGGTTTTACCCGTGGCACCATATCGTATAAAGCCGCGGCCTTTTCATACGCGATAGTATCATTTGATAACGAACCCCGACTTTCCAGTTCTTTTTGAATCTTGGCAAGATTTTTATTGATTTCGTGCAAGGTTTTATTGTTATTCGCCAACCCCATCAAAACCAAATACCCAAAAGCCACAAGCCCTAAAATCCTTACTCGATTTTGAAACTTTATCGTACTCGTCGATTCATCAATATTATCCAAATACTTTTCTTGATCTGTCATTTTTATTTCCTTTTTGTTTATGACCATATATACGATATAGCACAAAAAATATATATTGTCAACAATGCTGTCAAAAAAATAAAAACGCCCAAAGTCTGGTCCCACAAAATCAAAAAATTTTGCGGGTGACATCCGGGCGGTTGTTTACTAACCACTAATCACTAACCACTATTTCTTTACAACAAAATTCACCAATTTCTTTGGCACGACAATGGTTTTAATGATTTCTGTGCCGGCAATCCGGGCACCCGCCGCCGCACGGGCCAACGCAATCAATTCTTCATTGTTCGCGTTCAAATCCGCGACAAATTCGGCAACGCGCTTACCATTGACCGTCACCGCAAATGTTGCGGTTGTTTCAACCAATTTAGACGCATCGAATGTCGGCCACGGTTCAAACACCAACATATCCGCATGCCCCAACTTTTCCCACATTTCTTCGGTCAAATGCGGCGCAAACGGGTTCAGCATTTGAATCAAAACCTCGTACGCACGGCGCGGCATTTTTCCACCCGGAAATTCATTTATAAATTCCATCATCGCGGAAATCGCCGTATTAAATTTCATACCATCCAAACGTTCTGTCACATCGGCAATTAAACGATTTACCAAAATATCTTGTTCGGGTGTTAATGCATCATCGGTTAAATTATCAGACAAATTTTCTACGCGTTTCAGGAAACGCTGAACCCCCGCCATCGCACCATCGGTCCAAACAACATTGTTTTCCCACGGTCCCAACGACAACACTGCAACACGCCCCACATCGGCACCAACCGCATCCATTAAATCGGCAACCATAAAACCATTTCCGCGTGATTTAGACATTTTATATCCATCATTCCCCATAAGCAACCCTTGGGCGGTCCGCTTGGTATATGGTTCCGGGGTATTTACCAAACCCAAATCATACAGTGCGTGATGCCAAAACCGGGAATAAATCAAATGCCGCGTATTGTGTTCGTGTCCGCCGTTATAGTGCGTCACCGGCATCCAATTTTTCATCTGTTCTTTGCTACAAAACTCTTTGTCGTTTTTCGGGTCCAAATAGCGCAAATAATACCACGAAGAACCCGCCCATCCCGGCATAGTATCGGTTTCACGTTGTGCCGGCGCGCCACAGCAAGGGCAGGTCGTTTTAACCCAATCGGTCGCACGCGCCAATGGACTTTCGCCCATATCGGTTGGGCTATAGTCTTCCATATATGGTTGCATCAGCGGCAATTCGTCTTCGGGAATTGGTTGCCACCCGCATTTTTCACAGTAAACCATTGGAATTGGTTCGCCCCAATACATCTGGCGCGAGAAACCCCAATCCTTTAATTTATATTTTGTTGTTCCGCGTGCGAAACCGTGTTCGGTTCCGTATTTTATTGCGGTTGCAATCGCGGTTTCTTTATCCATCCCATCCAAAAATTGCGAATTTATATGCGGCCCATCACCTTCCCAGACCGCGTCTGGTTCGCCACCGGCCAAAACCGGAATTATTTCAAGACCGAATTTTTTCGCAAAATCCCAATCGCGCGAATCGTGTGCCGGCACCGCCATAATTGTCCCATACGCATAATCCACCAACACATAATCAGACGTAAAGATTGGAATTTCACGTCCGTTGAACGGATTTATCGCCATTACGCCATCCAGTTTTATTCCTGTTTTTTCCTTGGTTGCGTCCGTGCGTTCTATTTCTGTTTTTGCCGCCGATTGTTTAATGTATGCCCGCACAGCATCCGCATTTTTTATGCGGCCCGTATCCAACCATTTCTGTAACAGTTTATGTTCCGGCGCAATAACACAAAACGTCACACCAAATATGGTATCCACGCGCGTGGTATAGACCGTCATAATATCGTCGCCGACACGAAAATCTACATCCGCGCCGTGCGATTTTCCAATCAGGTTTATTTCATCTTTTTTAATCCGTTCATCAAAATCCACATCCTTTAACCCATCCAGCAATTTATCCGCATACCGCGACAGGCGCAGATTCCATTGCATTTTAGTCTTTTTTTCTATGATACTGTGGCAACGTGGACATTTGTTGTCTTCCAATTCTTCGTTGGTATATGTTGTTCGGCATTCTGGACACCAATTCATCGGCAATTCAGATTTATATGCCAAACCCGCCTTGAAAAACTGAATAAACATCCACTGGGTCCATTTGATATATTCTGGATCAGATGTCGCAACGCGTGTTTCCGGGTCAACCGACCAACCGACACGGTCTATCATTGTTGAATAAGATTTTACCAAATCGCGCGCAACATCCGCCGGGTGCCGACCGATTTTCTTGGCATAATGTTCACCTGCAATCCCCATCGCATCAAAACCCATTGGAAACAACACGTCATAACCACGATGCCGGCGATAGCGCGCCAAAACATCCATCCCGGTATAGTTCATCATATGACCCGCATGCAATCCGGCACCGGACAAGAACGGAAATTCTACCAAATTATAGAAACGCGGTTTTGACCCATCGTTTTTCGGCACAAACGCACGCGCATCGCGCCAACGCCGCTGCCATTTTTCTTCACGCGCAATAATCTTTTTTATATCATCCGTTGCCATTTTGATACTCCATAATACGAACAAACCAAAGGTTATCAAAGATAACCGCCATTATCAAGTTTTTTGTTT
This sequence comes from Candidatus Enterousia sp., assembly GCA_045546075.1. Lineage (GTDB taxonomy): Bacteria > Pseudomonadota > Alphaproteobacteria > Rs-D84 > Rs-D84 > Enterousia. The sequence continues at coordinate 35,993 of JAZQCF010000017.1, read as the reverse complement.
TTTACGGTATCATAATACCATATCGATTTTTCTTGACTTTTCTGCGCGGTTGCGACATAATAGGGCGAACTTTTAATAACAAACAAAGGTAAAACAAAAATGGCAACGACAAAATCGTTAAAAAAGTGTGAATTGGATGCCAAATGGTATTTGATTGACGCGACCGATTGCACGTTAGGGCGTTTGGCGGCATATACCGCGAACATCCTGCGCGGCAAGAACAAGGCCACATGGACACCGAATATGGATTGCGGCGACCATGTGATTATTATCAATGCCGATAAAGTGGCACTGTCCGGCACCAAGGCCGACAAGACAAAATTCTATTGGCACACAACATACCCGGGCGGAATCAAAGAACGCACATTGGGCCAAATGCGCGCGGAAAAACCGACAATGTTGGTTAAAAACGCGGTTAAGCGTATGATGGGTCGCCGCACGGCGGTGGCATTGGCGGACAAACGCCTGACCAAACTGCACGTGTATGCAGGCGCAGAACACAAACACGCCGCGCAAAATCCGGTTGTGATTGATTTTGCGAAACTCAATCGTAAAAACAAAAGGGGCGAATAATGACAGAAGCAAAAAAAACAACCGTCAAGAAAGCGACGGCAACCGCTAAGAAAGCGGCCCCGACAGCAAAAAAGACCACAACGGCCAAGACCGCGACAAAAACCGCGGCGACAAAAAAGACAACCGCAAGCGTTAGCGTCCCAAAATTGAACAACGCGATTTACGCAACCGGCAAACGTAAAGATTCTGTCGCGCGCGTATATTTGATGCCGGGCAAGGGCAACATTGTTATCAACAACAAACCGATGGTTGAATATTTCCGCCGTCCGGTGTTGCAGATGATTTTGAATCAACCATTTGCGGTAACAAAACGCGAAGGTGCCTATGACGCATTCGTAATGGTTATGGGTGGCGGCCTGTCGGGCCAGGCGGGTGCCGTAAAACACGGTATTTCCAAGGCATTGGAAAAGAACGAACCGGAACTGCGCGCGGCATTAAAGGCGGCCGGGTTCTTGACCCGCGACAGCCGTGTTGTCGAACGTAAACACTATGGTTTCCGCAAGGCACGTCGTTCAACCCAGTTCAGCAAACGTTAAACATCACGTTTGTTTGGAAAGTATCAAACCCCGTATCAAATACGGGGTTTATTTTTATAAAACATATAACAATCCCCAAAAAAACACGGTTTCACGCGCCCCACAGTGGTCAAAAAAAACGAACGTTTTTGTCCCCCCATTTTGCGGACTTTACTGTTGTTGATTTTACTGAATAATTTTTTCCAAAAAAGCACTGGACAAAAACGTTCGTTTTTGTTACACTTTTAATCATAGGAATAAAGGGGAACATATGAGCAAAAAAACATTATTCATTGGTGCGGTTGCATCAATAATCGCAATTAATTCAGTATTCGCGGATACAACCGTTACATCAAAAACGTACGTTGATACCACGCGCCAGGCAACAATCCCGGTTGCGGGCACAAACGAAGATACACCCGGCGAAACCGTTGTCACATATACTGATACCGCGGGACAAATCGGTGAACGCGGGATTTATAATGCGGGCATCGTTGATTTTGATTATGACGATGACGGCGATAAACTGATTACCGCACGCGCCGCATTTTCTGCGATACCATCCCAAGAAAAAACGGTTACACATAAGCAGTGCGTAGAATGGGATGCCGAACCGGGCCAAGGCACGGACGAAAACTGTCTGTTATGGAACCTGATTGATGTTAATGTTACGGCAAAACAGTGCACAACAAATGCGGATTGTGTCGGGATTGTTGGCGCAGAGTGTAAAACTCCACATTGCAGTGGTGGCACGTGCCAATGCTATAATTATTAAACAACAAATCAACGACTTACCAAATTCCCCATCATAAAACGCAAACGGTGGGGTTTTTAATTGCGCCACTAACACTTGCATTTACAAAAAAATATGTGTATAATTGCCCGGCAAATCTGTCTATATAAAGGGAAAATTATGATTAAAAAAGAAAAAATCAAAGATTTACATTATTCTGTAACCGGTGTTTTGACCGCCGATGAAATCCAGGCCGCCGCCGATGAAATACTGACTAAGTACGGGGCGGATGCCAAAATGCCGGGGTTCCGTGCGGGCCACGTGCCACTGTCCGTCCTGCGCCAGAAATATAATGCAAACGCCATGGCGGATGCAATCGACAAATTGATGAACGCCGATTTGGAAAAATACGCAACCGAAAAGAAAATTCGCCTTGCGGGTGCACCACGTGCAGACCTGGGGAAATGGGAAATTGGGTCGAATGCAGAATATACGTTGGAATTTGATATTTTGCCAACACTGCCGGAAATAGATTTGGAAAAATTCACCGTCACAAAAAAGACAACCAAATTGGACGAGGCCGAGGTTGACACCGCAATCGAAAACCTGCGCCGTGCGCGTTCAACCGCCGAAAAACAACCGGCGAAATACAAGGCCGAAAACGGCGATACCGCGGTCATTGACTTTACCGGATACATTGGCAAAGACGCATTCGAAGGTGGCGCGGCAAAAATGCATCACTTGGTTTTGGGTTCTGGTTCATTTATTCCGGGATTCGAAGACCAAATTATCGGCCACAAATCGGGCGATGAATTTGATGTCAATGTAAAGTTCCCCAAAGATTATCATGCGGAAAACCTGGCGGGCCGGGCGGCACGTTTTGCCATCACCCTGCACGAGGTTCGCAAACATATCTTGCCGGAATTGAATGATGAATTTGCAAAATCGATTGGTTTTGACACGGTCGAAAAATTACGCGAACACGTCCGCAATATATTGAACGAACAATACGCCGCCGCGTCCCAGCAAGAAATGCGCAATGAATTATTGGACATCTTGGCGGACAAGGTTAAATTAGATTTGCCCGAAGTCGTCGTTGCCCAAGAATTACAAATGGCGAAAAACGAACACGAACATCATCACGCACACTGTGATGGCAAATGCGACGGCGATTGCAAATTTGACGAGAAAAAAGAACGCAAAGAGGCCGAACGTCGCGTAAAATTGGGCCTGATTTTGGCCGAGTGGGGCAGTGCCAACAAGGTCGAGGTCACGCGCGACGATTTGCAAAACGCCATCTGGGCCGAGGCCGCACGCTATCCAGACCCGAAACAGATTTTTGAATTCTATAACAAGAATCAAAATGCATTAACAATGTTGCGCGGAATGATTTTTGAACGCAAATCTTTGGATGCGATGCTGACCCACGTTAAGCAAAAAGAAAAGGCGGTAAAACCGGCGGAATTATTCCAACCGGCAACGGCGAAATAAAATTTTAACCGCCAAACCAAAACCGCCCGAAATAGGGCGGTTTTTATATTTTCATATAAACCTTAATTACACATTTCAGTTCCCAAACGGAAAGAACCAGAATCATCTTCGTACACCGGGGCACCCTTGGGCAGACAGTAACTGTCATCGGTCGCACCATTAACAATCGTTTCCATTCGATCCGGACACGACACCCGACATACGTCCGGCATAGATGACGAATTCAACGGGTACGGTATCATGCACCCCGGCGCATAATACGGCGCACGAACCTGTTCGTCACACATCAACACACCATATGCCCCATCATACCCTTCGGGGAACAGATTCGCACCCGCGTTCGGTGAAGACTGGATGTTCGGCAAATAACCCGCCTGACATTTTTCACAATAGAACCGTGTTAAATTATAATATACTGGTTCAAAAACCGTCCGTGGGAAAAATTGATATGCGGCCGAAACCACACCAACGACATTCAAATCATCACAATGAACAGGTACGGTTTGACCACCCACAGTAAATGTAGAAACACTTTTATTCATCGAGTTTAATTTACAATTTATCGTATCCCACGCAGAATTATAACCATTCCATGTGGCATTGCCCGTCTGGTCGTTTTGCGTTACAGCATAATACACATAAGTTGTCATTATTGGAAAAGTGTTGCACGACACAGTATTGGGTTGACACATAGAAACTTCTTCAATATGACACGAACCGGTAACCGCGTACGTAAGTGCGCCATTGGCCAGATTGCACAGTTCATATTCATGGCAACCACTGCCACTGGGGCACGCATCGGTCAATTCTTTACACCTTTGGCCCGGTGCACCAACACCCGCCGGACAATCGACATAATCAGCGGAACACAAAATATCACTGCACCCACTATCCCCATATGGCGATGTAGGATATATATTTGGGCAATAATACAATTCGCCCGAACCATCACTGGTTTGTCCCGCCGGACAAGACACACACTCACATTCGGTACACGAATTATCATACGGGTCTTCACCGCATTCATAATATTGTCCGGGATTACAATTCGCGGCAAACGCACCGCCCGACGCACACACCACCCCGAACACGGCGACCACAAAGACCCGCACAAAAGACGAAATATTCAATCCCACCAACAAACTTCCTTTCTTGAAAAAATTATACCACGCATGCGCAATTCGGCGCAAGCGCAAAATAAATTGAAACCAAACAAAAATTCGCGCAAAAATATCATTTTTGGACGGGTTGGGGCAAAAAATCTTCTTTTTTCGACACAAAAACCGCCGCAAAGCCGCAGAAATCCGCCATTTTTTCAAAATTCCGGGGCCAGAATAGGGCGGTTTTTACAAATTTTCGGGACTTATGCACCCATTCCGCATATCAAAGTCGTCATCCCGTTGTAAAACGAAATATCCGCAGGCACACCACCAGTCCACGGCATTTAATTGCCACCAAGGCACAAACCGAAATTTCTTTGGCCGCACACCAACTTTTTCAACGGGATGACCAATAAAGTCTAATACGCACAAATTTTCATCGAACACATATTTATTAGATGTCCACGCGTCTAATAGCGAGCAAAATTTTATTTGGCATATATTTATATGTCTGCGGCGCATTAGGGCCACACAACAAACAACGACAAGGCAACAGAAAACAGACCACGCACAAATGGGATTATGCGCCACGCAATCAAATTTCCAGAACACACAAAATTATAAGGATTATATCAATACTTAATGGATTATTAGGGTTCATATTATGTATAGTTATGTCGTGTCCCACACGACATAACTATACATAATATACATTATGCGCCTTTTATATATCGCCGCCCCGCCATACGAAGCCCACCCAATTTTTATTATGCGTTTATACTGTAAAAACAAATTACTAGAACAAAAAACTAACACAAATTATTCAAAACCCGTATAAATGGCGGCGCGCACCAATAACACCAACACTTACCAGATACATAATGCCGCATTTTGTATTTATAACGAGCACTAATTACACAAAAACATCCCAAATAACATAATAAGCCGCCCCACCCCACAGAAAATCAAGCAAACCTTCAACAAATCAAACCAACACTATGTTTTCACTGACATTTTTTAATTTTTCAAAAATTGATATTTTTGCCTAAAAGTGCAAGATTTTGGCATTTTTTGACCAGAAATCACACGAAACTGGTCACAAAAAACGAACGTTTTTGTCCAGTGCTTTTTTGATGTTTTTCAAATTATAAGAAATGGCGGATTCTTGCGACCCCCCAAGTTGACAAAAATTCATTTTAGACTGGTCACAAAAAACGTTCCTTTTTTGTTATCATTATAGACATAAAATCAAACAAGCAAAATTTGTATGTAAGAACGAGCGTTAGCGAAGTTCGAACAAAAACACAAATTTGCGCGCAGGCATATTTTATGCCGAGCGAAACACGAAACAGAAAGAGGGAAAATATGAGCAAAAAATTATTACTTGGTGCAATCGCATCAATAATCACAATCAATTCAGTTTTGGCAGATACACAGACCATCACCACACAAAACTATGTTGATACCCGGGTTGAAACAAAACAAGACAAAATATCACCAAGAGGCACAGGCGGACAATTTAACCTGTCAATGCCTACCGCCGTCATTACAGATACAGACACAGACGGCGTTATTGCAAAACGTTATATTATCCAAGGCGGCACCAATGGTTGGACTGGACCCACCAGTGAGGCTTGGGGGACCAAATTGGCCGATGGGTATATGGTCCAACAAATGGCCGATGATGCAGAACTGTTCCATGGACTTGGCGAAAGTGATATAAAAAACAGTATCGTATCGGCTGAAGTTCTTGACCGGGCATTTAAACTTTCGAACAGCCGCATAAGCGCAAAGCAAAAAAACAAAATCTGTGTTCGATACCTGGATGGCGCGGCAGAAACCAGCGAAAATTGCCTGCTGTGGAATTTGCCGGATTAAAAAACGCCCGATTGGGCGTTTTTTACTAAACCCTTGTCGCGACGGAGCGTAAGCCTAGACGGAACAATCACTAACCGTCCCCTATTCCATCGCGGCCAGGCGTTCCAACTGGTCCGCAGAAATCAATGCGTCTATCATTTCATCCAATCCTTCGCCGCCCGCCAAAATATCATCCAGTTTATAAAGCGTCAATTTAATACGATGATCGGTCACGCGCTGTTCCGGGAAATTATATGTGCGAATCTTTTCACTGCGGTCGCCCGAACCAACCATACTGCGGCGCGAACTGGTGCGCGCGGCATCTTGTTCCATACGCTCTTTTTCATACAGTTTTGAACGCAATACCGCCATGGCGGTCGCCTTGTTTTGAATCTGGCTGCGTTCGTTCTGACACGTAACAACGATGCCCGTTGGAAAGTGGGTAATGCGCACCGCACTATCGGTTTTATTGACGTGTTGACCACCCGCACCGGACGCCCGAAAAACATCGATACGAATATCTTTTTCTTCGATTTTGACATCGATATCTTGCGCCTCGGGCATGACGGCAACGGAAACCGCACTGGTGTGAATACGACCGCCGGCCTCGGTTTCCGGGACGCGTTGCACCCGATGAATGCCCGATTCAAATTTCATGCGCGCGAACACCCCATCGCCATCGATTTTGAAAATAATTTCTTTATACCCATGCAGCGATGTTGCGTTTTCTTCCACAATTTCAATTTTCCACCCGTGCCGCAACGCATAGGATTTATATTGATTGAACAAATCCCCCGCAAACAGCGCGGATTCTTCGCCCCCCACCCCGGCGCGAATTTCCATAATCGCACTGTGGTCGTCCGCATCGTCCCGCGGCAGCAAGGCAATCTGTAACCGTTTTTCTATATCAGGCATACGATGTTTCAAATCTTCCAATTGTTCATTGGCGATTTCGCGCAATTCTTCATCGTGCAGCATCTCGGTCGCATCGTCTATGCCCTGCTTTGTTTGAAAATATTCGTCCACAAGGGGCAAAATATCATTCAACCGTGCATATTCGCGCGATAATTTCGTCAATTCATCGCCCGACACATCGCCCGAATTCATGGCCGCCTGGATATCACTTGCGCGTTTTTTAATGTCCAAAAGTTTATCTTCTATTACCATTTTTTGCCCATTATTTTATCATTTTTATCGCGTCGGGAATTGTCACAGAAACCTGGTCTCCGGTGGTCATATTTTTCAACGCAATTTGTTTATTTTTTACTTCATCGGTTCCAATTATCATACTGAATTTAGCGCGAATTTTATCCGCGTATTCAATTTGATTTTTGAACTTCTTGTCCGTATCAAGGAACGCCACAGACGGCACCCCCGCACCCCGCAAATCATTCAAAACGGACATCGCGTACGGCAAATTTTCATCCCCCATAACCAACACCGCCACATCCACATTTGATTCAAATTGCGACAAATCAATTCGGCCCGATTCCATCAACGCAACCAATAATCGCGACACACCTATTGATGCGCCAACCCCAACAATTTTTGTTTTTGAAAACTTTGACACCAAATTTTCATAGCGACCACCCCCACCGACCGCCGGTAAGTCCGGATAATCAATAGAAAAGAATTCAAACACGATTCCGGTATAATACGAATGTCCGCGCATAATAGAAACATCTATTTCGGCATTTTTCACGCCCATCGCGTCCAACAATTTCATAAACCGGTCCATTTCATCAATGGCCGCATCCAGATCCGCCGTTTTGCCGGCAAATGAACGATAACCTTTGGCGAACACCGCATTTATTTCATTTGCGGCACTTTGCCCCATAATTTCAACCAGGCCATCCATAAAATCAGAAATTTTATCGCGTTTATCAATCAAGACAAATGCATCACGCGCCTGGGCATCATCAAGGTTCAAATACGCAAACATCGCGTTCCAAAAACGACGATTACCAATTTTGACCCGAACAGAACCAACAATATCCGCCACAGATTCATATACCCGCATAAGCGTGGACACGATTTCTGCATCATAATTTAACGATAATGATTGCACGCCCAATATATCAATGTCCAATTGCCAAAATTCACGGTACCGCCCCTTTTGCGGCCGTTCGCCACGATAATTGCGCGCAAATTGATATGTATAGAATGGAAAGTTCAAATCATTCATGTGGCCCGCAACGAATCGCGACAACCCCACCGTTCCATCATACCGCAGGCCCATCTTCGTGTCGCCCTTTTGGAACAAGAATATCTGGGTTTCAATTTCGTCCCAGTTGTCTTTGTCGGTTAAAACCTCGGCCCGTTCTATCGCCGGCAAATCAAGGCGCGAATAGCCCGCATTTTTCAAAACATTCTGCATACGACGCGCACATTCATCAAAGCATCGTTGCTGGGCCGGTAATAATTCTATAAATCCCGATAAAGGTTTTGTTGGTTTCAAATCCATTTTATTTTCCCCGTATTTTTTGTTTATTTCTGTTGAACCCGGGCACGTCGCCCACCGAATTTGTATTGTTTATTTATATAACATTGCTAGCACACACCCGCATGGGCGTGATGAAATGTATGAAAAAAAGTGTTCTGTGTCATCAACATACGCGAATTATACACAAAACACTTTCGATTTTCAATAATTTTATATGTGCGGTCTATTTTATCGCGCGCACCGTCCGGCGCAGGCGCAACAACTTTATAAACATATACACATCCGCCGCCGCATACAATAACATATATGCCGCCAAGAACCATACCAACACCCCAATCGCCAAATTCGGCATAAACAGTAACAACGCAGATAAAATCAAGAACACAATCGAAACAACAATGTCCGCCCGTGAATGACGAAAACCAACACGCGCCATATTTATCGAAAAGAACAACATCCGCAACGCATTCAACATAAACAGCACCACAAATATATATATCATCCCAACCGTCGCCCCATGCGGATATACACAGAACACAACACCCAACACAAATGTTACCAACCCAAAGAACACATCAAATGTGCCGGCGGTAAAACCTTGGTTTGATACGAAAACCATACTAACGCGATACAGCCCGAACAGGACCAACCCCAACCCAACGACAAATGTTATCGCGGACAACATCTCGACCGGGCGTATAAGTAACAGTATCGCCACGGCGACAAATAATAATGATTCCCCCAACAACAATGGTGCGGTATTGCGATAAACCTGATTCGCCAACCGGGTTAAATTCTGTTTTTTATCTCTAGCCTTTTTCATAAAATCCCCCAAAAAATTTTGTACCTTGCTGAATATAATATCATATTTTTAGCTTTGACACAAGATTTATAAAGCGCACGGACAAAAATCTTACTTGCGGACACAGATTTTTACGCATATAGTTATCTTATGATATACACAGATGCACATTGTCATTTGACCGAATTATCAAACGCACCGGAAATCGCATGCCGCATTTATAATGCCACACGCCCGGGCGATTGGGAAACCGCCGTCAAGATTGATGAAACCGAAGACGATAAAAATTTTGCATCTATCGGTATCCATCCGTGGTACGTCAATGATGCAATTTACACATGGGAAACGACGATGTGTGAAATATTGTCTGCCCACCCCACCATTATGGTTGGCGAGGTTGGATTAGACAAATTCCACCCCAATATGACACGCCAAATTGAAATTTTTACCGCACAACTAAACATTTCGGCACAATTTCGTCGCCCGGTGCATTTGCACTGTGTCGGCGCATGGGATAAAATATTACACATTTTCAAAACGCACAAGGGCGCGATGCCACCCGCGATTGTGGCACACGCATTTTCGGGCGACCCGGCCCAAATTCAAACCTTGGTGGATAAATACAATATGTATTTTTCGTATTCCACCACCAAAAACGATAAAGATGCTGCACGCATAATCGCAACACCGCAAAACCGAATTTTGGTGGAAAGCGACACGTTTGATTCGCACGATGAAATATCTATATTGGATTCCGCGATTCATAATATTGCCGCCCTGCGCGAATGCACGCACGAAGAAATGTCAAACCAATTACACAAAAACATTAACGAGGTTTTAAGTTATGTTCGACCGATTGCATAGAACACGATTACTTTTGGGAAACGAAAAAATCGAAAAATTACAAAACGCAACTGTTATGATTTTTGGATGCGGCGCGGTTGGTTCATTTGCGATTGAATCTTTGGCGCGTGCGGGCGTTGGAAATATAATTCTATTGGATTTTGATAGCATCACAGAATCAAATATAAACCGACAATTATTCGCATTGAATTCTACATTGGGACGCAAGAAAATAGATATTGCCCGTGAACGAATTGCCGATATAAACCCGAATATAAAAGTGACCGTTTTTGATATGTTTTTTGACGGTAACGGTTGCCTTTCAATCCATCCAGATTTTGTGATTGATGCCATTGATACGGTTGATTCAAAAATCGCAATTTATCGTTGGTGCAAACAGAACAAAATTCCATTTATATCGTCAATGGGCGCGGCACGCAAAACCGACCCAACAAAAATCAAGATAGATAAAATTTCGCGCACGTTCGCCTGCCCCCTTGCGGCACGCATTCGCAAGATTGTTCGCGATGAACACATTGGTGATTTTCCGGTGGTTTTTTCAACCGAAGCCCCCGCCCCACATCACAGCACATCCAAAGAATTTGGGTCTATTGTAACCGTTACCGGTGCATTTGGTTTGTTCGCGGCAAATTATGCAATAAAATATCTAATCGCGCATTAAATTAATACGAACGCACACCGATTTTTTGCTTTAATTTATTGAAAGTGGTACAGAAATTCTGCGAATTCGCCAATTTTTCTACGACACCAAAACCGGTTCCAATACGCTCAATATCGTGTGCATCATCACCAACCAATACTGGAACCCCGGCATTAACAATTTGCCGAATTTTTTCTGCACGCCCACCAACTTGCGCATAATTTTTATTTCCCATCAGTGCGGTATTTATCTCAATCGGCATACCATTTAATGCCAGCGCCTTTAATCCGGCATCTTCCATATCGGGCCATGCCAAACCAACCTTGCGTGGCAAATCAAAATGCGCAATCCAATTAAAACGAAAACCCATCGGTCGCCAATCATATTCCGCCAATTTTATCAGGTTTTGATAATATTCCCTTAATAATCGCCGCGATTCAACCGGGGACGCATTTTTAATATCGTGCACATTTAACACACCGTCCATTCCGCGGTCAATAAAGTGCATTGCCCCAATAACATAGTCCGGGCGCAGGCGCGCGACCGCATTTCCCATTATCTGCCCCCATTCGGGATACTGGAACCAATCCATTTCCATCCCACAGAGTATTTTCATATTCGGGTATTTTTCACGCAACGCGCGCACGGCGGCAAAGTGTTCACCAAACCGATGAATAGAATATTCTGCATCATTACTGTACATATTCGCATACCCGGCCCGCAGCGCATATTTATACATCGGCGATTTAGATATATCGGGGTGTACAATAAAGTGATTTGAAAACCCAATTACTTTGAACCCGCGCGCACGGGCGGCGCAAATCATTTCTTCGACCGTGTTGCGTCCATCAAACCCGACCGTATGTGTATGCAGTGTATAATCTATTTTCATTATGTATTCCTTTGATACATTTAGTATGCGCCCATCCAGATTGCGTGTCAAACGAAAATGGTCGGGGCGACTTTCCCCCTCGATACACAATGACAAAAATCAAAAAAATCTTCCAAAGTCGATTTTTTAAGATTTTTCTAATTGTGTATTCTCGTATTGGTGCTGCACACTTCGTGTTCGCACCGATCCTGTCGCCCACACATAACATTATCATTTAATAAAAATACCACCGTTGTGGTGGTATTTTTATTAAATAATGGTCGGGGCGACAGGATTCGAACCTACGACATCTTGCTCCCAAAGCAAGCACTCTACCAGACTGAGCTACGCCCCGAATGCCGTAAATTATAACCACAAAAAAAATAAACGCAAGTTATATTTGCTTATTTCTGGCGACCATACATTTTTTCGCCAAGGCTCTGCACAACATCCGTCAATGACCGGTCACCTATTTTCGCGCGCACCACATTATTCAAAATTGCGTTATCTGCACTATCTATCTTTAATTTATTCACAAATCCGCCACCGATTTCATCACTTGTATAAACATGATTTTTTATTGCGCGTCCCAAACGCGGCACGCCCGACATATAATCTGTCCTGATATGAATTCCGGCACCGCTTTCATTATAGGCAATCAAATCATCATTTTTTGAATCTATTGTTTTTATTTCTTTATCACCCAAATCCGATTGCAGACGTGCCCGCGCAACCACCGAACCAATCGTGTTAAACCCCGTAATTTCCACGCGCAACGCCGCCAACAAATAATTAGAAAACACTATATCGGCGATTATATTCGATACGCCCGAAATATTATTATGAAATTCATCAACCGGCATTTGTAAAGTTATCAAACTGTTATCAAAATACGCACACTTTGCCAACGATTTTAATATTGGATTACGATATTTATATGTATTTCCCCATAACGCATTCGTTTTAAGTGTCACATTCTTGTCAAATTTATGCAGCACGCCTGTCACACACGGAATATAATCTTCGTATCCAAACAGATACGGTGCCATCCCTTCGCCCCCACCAACGGCCACATTTTTCGATGTATTAAATGGCAAATCTTGGAATTCATCCATATATTTTTCAATTTTTTCCAAAGGCATAAACACCGGCGGATTTTTCGTACAAGAATCTTCCGGGCAATGCGTACATGCCAAATTGCACCAATCGGTTATTTTGAATTCTAATGCCAATATTTTATTCATTTATCGCCTCTATGCTTGACAAAATACAACACGTTTCATATTTTGTCAATCGTGTTTATCTTTTTTATTGCTTTATCAATCAAATTTTTATTAAAATAAAATGTATGGAAAGGATTCTTAGATTTTTGTGTGCGGTTTTATGTTGCGCACCGGCGTTTGCCGCGCCCACGGTGCCCAGCCCTGGCCGGGTGTCGCGTTATGTTGACCCGCAGTCTTATTCATATATGTATCCATATTTGAACAATAAAATGCGCACAGAAATGAATCCCGGCACAACAATTTCCCAGACGAATAATCCTATTGATATTATTGTCAAAACGAAACCTATGGCCGAACCACGCCGTGTTGTTCCACGCACATCACGAACCGCATCCAACGCAAACACTGCGCGGGCCGCCACCATATCAAACACCGAAACACGTCGTGTTGTTCCACGCGCCGCGACAAATACGCCAACAATCGCACGCAGCGGAATTGCCCCACGCGCCACGGCAACACGTGGTGCACGTGATAATTCCACCACCACCGAAACAACAACTGCGAACGCACCGGTGTCTTCTTCACGATGCCTGGCCGATTATACGACGTGTATGAACGCATATTGTGAACGCGCAGACACGGCCTATAACCGTTGTTATTGCAGTGCGAAATTGGCACAAATAGATTCCACGTATCAACCTGTAATCAGTGATATGATTACCCAAATCATAAACCTGATGGGGGGTGGCCAATGGAGCACGGATGAAATGAACGAATACTGGATGGAATTGGTCGGGCAATACGCGGGCGAAAATTCTTGGGTGAATCTGGACAATGCATTGAACATAGATTGGCCGGAACCCGAAGAACGTATGCGCGGTCAAAACGCATTTTTGATTGGCCACCAATATTGTGTCCAACACTTGCGTGCGTGCGCGTATATGTCATCAAACCTGCGTGATGCGTACCGTTCGCAAATCTCACGCGATTGTGCCGCATATGAACAATCAATGATACGCATACAAACCGCGGCCGAGGCATTGATTGAATATTACAGTGAATAATTATTGCACCCGCATTTCTTCGCACATTAAATTATGCCGATAAATATTTCGTGCCAAATCATCACTTATTACGACCCAATCATTTGCACGACCGCGAATAATGTCGCAAGAAACCGCACACATCGCCCTATTCTGCGATGGTATATTTTGTGTGCAGGATGCGCCGAACATCGCGCATACCGGTATTAAAAACTTTTTCATCTGTTGACCCTTTTATACTTGTAATATTTATCGTTTCGCCAAAATGTTTATTCAGCGCGTTGGTTTCACATTGCATTCGGCCAATACGCGCACCAAAAAAATATGCCCCCGCGACGATTATCACGATGGCAGCGATTAGATATTTTTTCATATTTGCCCCCAACAAAAAACGCACCATTTGGTGCGTTTGCTTTATTGATTCATCGAATTAAAGAAATCTGCGTTCGTTTTTGTTATTCGCAATTTATCCAACAAGAACTCCATCGCTTCCAGAGTTCCCATCGGGTTAATGATGCGACGCAACACATACATTTTGGACAGCGTGTCTTTACCGACCAACAAATCTTCCTTACGCGTCCCAGACTTTGTAATATCAATCGCCGGATATACGCGTTTATCGGACAATTTGCGGTCCAGTATGATTTCGCTGTTACCCGTCCCCTTAAATTCTTCGAAAATAACTTCGTCCATTTTGGAACCGGTATCAACCAACGCAGTTGCGATGATGGTCAAACTGCCACCACCTTCAATATTGCGTGCGGCACCAAAGAAACGTTTCGGTCGTTGCAATGCATACGCATCAACACCACCGGTCAAGACCTTGCCGCTGGATGGGACAACGGTATTATATGCGCGCCCCAAACGTGTAATAGAATCAAGCAGAATCACGACATCTTGTCCGGCCTCGACCAAGCGTTTGGCTTTTTCAATAACCATTTCGGCAACCTGGATATGGCGTGTGGCGGGTTCATCAAATGTTGAAGAAATAACTTCGCCCTTAACACTGCGTTGCATATCGGTAACTTCTTCGGGGCGTTCATCAATCAACAGCACGATAAGTTTCACCTCGGGATAATTGGTTGCAATAGAATGTGCAATATTTTGCAACATAATCGTTTTACCGGTGCGCGGTGGCGCAACAATCAGTGAACGTTGCCCCCGCCCCGTTGGCGATATAAGGTCTATTACACGCGCCGACAAATTACGCCCTTTATCGGTATCACCTTCAACCTCCATCTTTAATTGTTCGTCGGGGTACAGCGGTGTCATATCATCAAAAGACACGCGGTGGCGCAACTTTTCCGGCACATCACCATTTGCGCGTTCGATTGTTTCCAACGCAAAGTACCGTTCCGATTCGTTTTGCGGGGCCTGAATTTGACCTTCGATATAGTCCCCTGTTTTAAGGCCATATTTTTTAATCAAATTTGGCGACACATACAAATCGTCCGGCCCGGCCAGGTAATTGCTTTCCGGTGCGCGCAGGAATCCAAAACCATCCTGCATCCGTTCCAACACACCGTCGCCAATAAGTGTGATTTTCTTATCGGCGGCAAATCCGCGCATAACGGCGAAACGCAGTTGTTGCACATTTAATTGGGATGGGTTTTCAATGCCCATATCTTCCGCCATTTTCAACAGTTGTTGCGGCGATTTAGCCTTAATCTCGTTTATATGCATAATAATTCCTTTGATATCTGGGATATTTCGTGACGCGAACGCGCCCGATTGATGCCATTATTATAGTCCTTTTTCCCAAAAAAGTCAAGTCTATTACGGGTCTGGACATTTTTCTTGATTTTGATTGTAAATATTGCTTCAATGAAAGTATATATAAACCAAAGGAAGCGAAAATGGCAGGCAGCATAAACAAAGTAATATTGGTTGGTAATATCGGCCAAGAACCCCAGGTCCGCACAATGCAAAGTGGGCAAAAGGTGGTCAGTTTTTCATTGGCAACATCGGATCGTTGGCGCGACCGCGCGACCGGCGAACAAAAGGAACAAACCGAATGGCACCGCGTTGTCATATTTAACCCAAATTTGGTAGAGGTTGCTGAACGTATGTTACAAAAGGGCACCAAACTTTATTTAGAAGGTTCCCTTCGTACCCGCAAATGGCAGAACCAGCAAGGAATCGACACCTACACGACCGAGGTTGTCTTGAATCAATTCGCCGGCACGATGGTAATTTTGTCGGGCGCAAAGTCAATGGATGCAATGACCGCGGGTGCGTCCGCCCCGGCGGCACCGGCACCGGCCGAAGAAATGTCAATCTCTGAAATCGGCGACGATATTCCGTTTTAATAAACATTGATGATAAATAAAAAAAACGGTTGCAAATCGCAACCGTTTTTGTCTGCCCCACACTCGCAGACCTTCATCTTTCGTCATCCCGCGGAAGCGCGGGACCCAGTTTACGGCAACGCCGTAAACTTGCGTCGCAGACAGTTAATTTTATGTTCGCGCGCCTGCGCGAGACAAAAAGTTCCCCTCTAGAGAGGGGTGGCGGGTGTAACCCGACGGGGTGTGGATGTCTGTGGCAAGATTTTCCCCTTGCCATAAATTCACATTTTTGATATAATCTAACCAGATTTTGAACCAAGCAAACACAAGAATTTAATTCCAAGGCTTTTTATTTGGGGAAAACGCCATTGGACCGGTTGATGTGCCGTCCAATTTTTTTTGTGCGCACATAAACCGTGAACCAAACGGGGGGATGCGCCAAATGTTAAAGCCATTAAAAACAATCATCATCACAATTATCATGGGCATAATGTATATGATGCCAACGGTTGCACGCGCGGCATGTGCCGAAAACGAAATAGACGTTTTGGGCGACGGCACCCAATGCGAAACGGCGAAGTTCGCGATTCGGTTTATGCTTTATTACGACCCATTTGTTTTCAATTTCAATATATCCGCCCAGGGAACTTTTTATGTTGATTGTGGCGATGGCGGCACACTGTCCGGCACCGGCGTATCCGGAAAAACCATCACCCGTACCGATACAACTGAAGCAACATATACATGCACATACCAGTATGATGTATATGATCAAATTCGCTTTGGCGGAATGGCAACGGGATACAATACAACCAATGTTTCGACCATACGATTTAATGAAAATCCAAATGTTATTGAGGCAATATCCGGTTCGCTGGGCGCGATATTTCCAACAATAGGGACTTCACAACCACGTTTTATATCTACTTTTGAGGGTTGTGGGGATTGGAACATAGATTTCACAATTCCTGAGGAACTTTTTACTGGTATAGTTGGTGCCCCCGTTAGTAACATGTTTTACCGTACATTCGCTGATAGTCTGCTATACGGTTCAATTCCGGATGGATTGTTCAGCGGAATTTCTGGTGCACCGGCAGAATCTATGTTTGCAAGTACATTCTCAGGATGCCGTTACTTAAGCGGTTCAATTCCAGAGGGGTTGTTCAGTGGAATTTCCGGCGCACCGGCAAAATCTATGTTTGCAAGTACATTTGACTATTGTAGCGGATTAACCGGTTCAATTCCAGAGGGGTTGTTCAGTGGAATTTCCGGCGCACCGGCAGAATCTATGTTTGCAAGGACATTCACCTACACCGGTATAACCGGTTCAATTTCGGAAAACTTATTCAGTGGGATTTACGGTGCACCGGCAAAAGGCATGTTTAGAAGCACTTTCGCAGCAACCGGTATAACCGGCTCAATCCCAGGAAACTTATTCGGCGGGATTTCCGGTGCACCGGCAGAAAACATGTTTAGCGAAACTTTTTCAGGCTGCAGTGGACTGAACGGCTCAATCCCAGGAAACTTATTCAGTGGGATTTCCGGTGCACCGGCAGAAAACATGTTTAACGGCACTTTCGCATTAAGCGGTATAACTGGTTCAATACCTGAAAATTTATTTGGTAATTTATCGGGTGAAGGTGCATTTGCGATGTTCGCGGAGACGTTTTATGGTTGTTCAAACCTATCGGGGTATGTACCAAAAAACATTTTTGAAAATATAACATCGCCCGGCGAATATGGCACTGACTTTATGTTTGAAGAAACAAATTTATATACTGAATGTCCGTGCGGAAGCATGTCCGCCGAAACCGGTTGGGGGGAAAGCCTGGTTGATAATCGGGCCGTATGCCAGGCAAATCCAACCGAACACATATATAACGATGTTTGTTATCAAGACTGTGGTGCGGGGATTACAAAAATCAAAACATCCACTGGGTTGGAATTTCCGCTGTTTGACACCAGTCCAACCACGCCGGCATTGCATATTAAACACAATGGAACGGTATGCTATACGCCAATGGAATTGGGCGATGGCGGCGCGAATTCAATGAACATTATGTCCGGCGGGGCCGCATATCACCTGGGCACATTGGAATAAAAACAAAACGGATTCCCTGTTCTGTTGCCCAACAAAAATCGCCCGATTTCCGGGCGTTTTTTGTATGTACGGGGTGGTCAAAAACGAACGTTTTTGATGTAACGGTTGTATCCGCCAAAACTGAATTGATTGCGATAATTGATGCGACCGCACCAATGAATAATGTTTTGCTCATATTTTCCCTCTTTTTTGTTTTTTTCCACCGTCATCCCGCCTTTCTTCCGTCATCCCGCGACACCAGGCCCCGCAAAATTTGAAAAATTTTGTGGGTGGTATAACGCGGGATCTCGTCAGTCTCGTCGTGAACCACCAGATCCCGTTTTACAACGGGATGACGGCGTTGTTTTACACCTATAATGGTAACAAAAAAGGAACGTTTTTTGTGACCAGTCTAAAATGAGTATTTGTCAATTAAAAATGGCGGATTTCCGCCATTTCTTATAATTTGAAAAATATCAAAAAAGTACTGGACAAAAACGTTCGTTTTTGACCACCCCACAAACATATAAAAAACCGCGGTTTCCCGCGGGTTTTTACTCATCACTAATCACTAATTAAAACCGGTATTTCACAGACGCGTGGATTTTGTGCATCTGGACATCGGCATTATATTGGTACCGATAACCCGCACCAATGTGTAACCCGTTCACCCACAGGAATTCCACACCCGCACCCGCATTTGCCCACAGTGCATCAACATCTATATTATAATCGGTCCATTTATTCGCCATTGCGAATTTATATTGCATCGTATCCGGCGAACCCAACAAATCATATTCTATACCAACCGTTGCATACGGGCGGAATTCAAACCACGCAGACGGATATACACGTTTTTGTACCATCAACGAATAACCCGGTGTCAAAATTGGGTACCCATCAAATTCCAATTTCATATAATCCGCATCCCCAACCTTTTCGGTCATATCAAAACCAAAGTTATATCCACCACGCACATACAGATTACCAATAATATACTGATTCAGCCAATCGTGTATCAACCCCAATTCGGCAACGGCACCGAACGATGTTGCATCACCCTTAATCGTATCAACCCATGTCTGGTTGCGTTCGACATCAATCATATTCACATCAATCATCGCGTCCCCATACAGGCGCATCTTGTTCGACAGTGTGTTCAAGAAATAAAGTCCACCGCCAACCGACAAATTTGTCATATTCGATTCCATACGGCCCGCAATACGTCCCGTATTACCATAACCCAAATCTATATCATCAACAACGTTCGCATCCGTATATGACCCATGCACCATCCAACCCAAAATCAGGGTATTGTTCGCCTGCCAATCATAACCGAAACTAAGGCTGAAACGGTCACCATCACCACGAATATCATCAAAATCGTTCGTGAACATACCATACGAACCATCAATCCAAAGTTTATTCAAACGACGATTACGATTCCAAATTGCCTCGTCAATAAATCTATCGGCCATATCACGGAAATTTGTATGTGTGTTCAGGGCCAAACTGTCCGCAATCTGGTTCGCTTCGCGCAACTGGAACAGACGGCTGAAGGCGCGAATCACCTTTCCATTTCCGGTCTGGGAATAATCAAACATACGCGCATACAGTTCGCTGTCCACGCGTTCCAATGGCGTTCCGTTAAACAAAGTTGCCACCACCGGCAAAACCGCCGTTTCGTAAGTGTACCCCAGATTCGCCAATGCGGCCTCAATCACATCGTCCAACGCGCCGGCCGATTGCCATTCACCCAACGTGTGTCCCGGCGTTGCGCCAACAACCGGCTGTAATTTGAACAAACCAATCGGTTCACCAAAGCGCGTATCAAACACGACATACAAATCGTTATCAACCGTTACCAAATACACCGGCAGGTTTTCACCCGCACCATTATTAGTATTAAATGCATCCAAGTAATTTACACAATGCGTTCCATCGGCATTACAGAAACCGACACTTAATTGATTGAAACGCAACCCTTCAATCCCCGCCTCCGCGTGCGCCAACCATAACGCACTGGATTCCGTTACCGCCTGGGTCAATACGATACCAAACTGAGAATTCGCCAAATCTGTCGGCGTGTTGCCCATATCTAATCCGGCTGCGTTATTTATTATTTTACCATTAACGCTTATCAACGCGGTCTCGCCACCGGTCAACGGATTTATCAACGGTTCTGCGCCCGAAAAATCTACATCGGTCCAATAATCGTGCGTGGACGATGAATTTGCGATTGCCAACAGTTTGCTGTTACCATCAAACGTATAATTTTCACCAACCGTCATATATTCCAGGCCCATAATCCCCAGCCCCCCCGAAACATTTCCGGTAACGTCAATTTTCATACCGTTTGGCGCGTTCAAATTCGCGATTGTAAATTTATTCACATTTATATCACCACCAACGTTGACATTATTCGCGCGTAATGTGAAATTGTTCGATATCATATTAACTGTGCCATCTTGGTCCGTGCCAGACATATTCTGGACCAAATTGCCCGCGACGGAAAATAACGGCGCATCAATATTATCGCGCTTAAAGTTCACGCGCGCACCATTTTCAACAATAACACCTGTTCCAAAATTCATTGCGCCCGTCACGTTATATGTTCCAATTCCGCCGTCCGCAACGAAAGAATCCATATTCCACGCACCAGAATTAAACGTGAATTCGGCCGCCAATAAATTTATCGCACTGGTTGAACCGGCACCTTGGTGCAACACACCGCCGTTCGTATCTACCGCCCCAGTAATCTTGATGCTTGGCGCATTTATATCCAATGCACCCACCACCGATTGAACGCTTAACGAATTCGCCATCACAGAGGTTCCGTTCACGCGCAGTCCCCCGCCCGTTGCATTCCCAGAATTCGCCACAACCGTCCCCAGGGCGACCGCCGCACCCGAAACATCCGCCGAACCATCATTTGTCAAATTGGCCAATGTTACATTACCCGTGGAATTCAAGGTCAAAATTCCATCTGTATTGTTCGTGATATCTCCACCGGTAACCAGATTCGTCCAAACATTAAACGTCCCATTGTTGGTCAATGTTCCAAGTCCAACCGAACCAAACCTTCTGTCATTTGCGCCAACGTTAACGGTTCCGGCATTTGTAAACGTCCCCGACATATTTACAAAACTCTGGGCATCGCCAAAACGCAATACGTTTAATGTATTGTCGACTGCAACATTTCCACCACCGTTAAATGTAAACTGGGCCGCATTCAGCGTGAACGCATTACCTGAATCGACGACAAAACCGTTTGTATGCGATGCGCCATCAAAATACAGTCCACCCTGAACCACAACCGAACCCGCGGTTATATTTGTATCGGTTGTATAAATCAAACCGGAATTTTCTGTAATTGCCTGGGATACTCTCGCGTTGTTGGTATATAAATAAACTTCACCGCCATTTGTTGCCGACAAATTATTTTCAACCGAAAGTGCATAATTTGAACCGCCCGACACACCAAAGGCCAATTTACCCGAATCGGTCGCCGAAACACCGCCGTTAATTTCCATTGTGTGCGCGTCTATGTTCATTCCAACGCCACCCCCGGTTGCGGTAACATTGCCACCAACGGACAATTTTTCATTATTGTTCACGGTTATATCGACAACACCGCCAGACACGGCCATATCACCCGCCGCGGCCGCACCACTTCCCGCCGTCAGGTTATTTGCAACTGATATCTCGCCCCCTGAAATAATATCACCCGTTGTATTCAAAGAACCATTTGCGCCGACATCGATACCGGATGTGCCAATATTCAATGTTTCACCGGAAACATTCATTGTTCCGGCATTTGCCACCAATCCCAATGCGCCAACATTACCATTTGTCGCCTGGACCGTCATTGTTCCGGCATTGTTTGAAATCAAACCCGATGCGGTAACCCCGGTTCCCGAAACGGTCAAAGATTCTGCGCCCGCCAAATTACTGATTGCATTGGCACCAAACGCGCCCGACCCCGAAAGCGTCGCCGCCCCAGAATTATTTATGTTTGCCAACGTAAACACAGTTCCCGAAACATCCAACGCACCCGAATTCACCACATCACCCGTCATATTAACGGCACCGTTTGATGTGATATTCAACGTCGCCAAATTTTCAATACCCGCCGCCGCAACAGTCTGGGCGGTCAATGTCATACCGGCATTGTCATTTGTTGTTCCATTACGAATCGCATTTGCCCCGGCATCAATTCCGCCACCGGTTACGTTTAACACAAACGAATTCAAATTATTTGTATAGAATTCTGCGATACGGTCACCCAACACCAAAGTTCCCGTTGTTAAATTAAATTTGTTTGTTGCGCCCATGGAACCCAAATCAAACCCGTGCGCCAAATTTGTCGCGCCGGTAATGACACCGGTAAAATTACCCTTGTTCACAAAAGACGCATTTGTCGTTGCATCCCCGCCGGTCAATGTCAAAGATGCCGCATTTATCGTCAAATCACCAACCGGACTGTTGGGTTCATTTGCCTCGTTCGTGATGGTTTGCGCGGTAATCGCACCGGCGGTAATTGTCATATCGCCCGACGATTTGTTTTCAATCGCGCCGTTTGCAACATTAAACGCACCCGTTCCAATATTCACGGTTGTATCCCCGGCCCCCAATGCCTGAAATTTACCGTTTCCTATTGTTAACGATGTTCCATTTATTGTCGCATCCGCATTCGTTGAAGTAAATTCAGCAAACGACACCGCCCCCACATTTGAAACCGTCAAGTCGCCATAAATATCAACCTTACCCACGGTCAAATCCACCGCAGAACCCGCCCCCCCAATGGTCAGGTTATACCCAGATTTAACCTGTAACGGCCCGCCAATCGTAATCGCATCGGCCGCCGTCACCACATAATTTGGATTGATTGTCGTTTCGGCATAAATCGCACCAACGTTTGGATTTGCACCCGCATCTTGCCCAATATAGAATCCACCGGCGGTATTTATTCCCCCCGTTACGTTTATCCCCGACCCATATACGAATCGATACGAATCGGTTGTAACGGTTAAATTACCGGAAAACGGTGTGGGAACACCGGGGGTCCCGGTCTCGGTAATCACGTCTGCCAGTGCACACAACGGTGTCAAGCAATATATAATGGGGGCCAGTTTTTTTATCATATTTTTTTATTCTTTTTCTTCCGTTTCGTTGTTATATTATAACACATTCGAACAAGAAAAAAAAGAACATAAGTAATCAAAGGGGAAAAATATGTTTGAAATTAAAAAAATTTATGCACGTCAAATTATGGATTCACGTGGCAACCCAACGGTCGAATGTGATGTTACATTATCGGGTGGCGCATTTGGGCGCGCGGCCGTTCCATCGGGGGCCAGTACCGGTTCGTTCGAAGCCCTTGAACTGCGTGACGGTGGCACCGCATTTATGGGCAAAGGTGTCCGCACGGCGGTAAAAAATGTAAATGATTTAATTGCACCTGAATTAATTGGTATGGACGCATCCCACCAGACCGAATTGGATGAAAAAATGTTGGCCATGGACGGCACACCGAACAAAGACAAATTTGGTGCAAACGCGATTTTGGCGGTATCCCTGGCGGCGGCGCGCGCGGTTGCGGCGGCAAAAAATGTTCCGCTGTATAAATACTTGGCGGAAATTTATGGTAATGAAAATCCACACGTTTTACCGCGCCCAATGATGAACATTATCAACGGCGGCGCACACGCAGATAACGGCCTGGATGCCCAGGAATTTATGATTATTCCAAACGGTGCAAAAAATGAAGCCGCGGCAATTCAAATGGGTGCCGAAGTATTTCATCATTTGAAAAAGATTTTGAAATCCGGCGGTCATTCCACAAACGTTGGTGACGAAGGCGGGTTTGCGCCGAACTTTAATTCCTGTGCCGAGGCCCTGGATGCAATCATCGCGGCGATTCGTGATGCGGGTTATAAACCGGGCGAAGAAATTTCAATCGGCCTGGACGTGGCATCCAGCGAATTTTACGCAGACGGCGTTTATAATTTCGAAGGCAAAAAAATGTCATCAAATGATATGATTGAATTCTATGCCGATTTGATTTCGCGTTACCCAATCATTTCTATCGAAGACGCTTTGGCCGAAGAAGATTGGGATGCGTGGAAAAAATTAACCGAAAAAATTGGCAGCCGGTGCCAACTGGTCGGCGATGATTTGTTTGTAACAAACCCAATTCGCTTGAAACGCGGAATTGACGCGGGTGTGGCAAACGCAATTTTAATTAAGGTTAATCAAATTGGTTCACTTACCGAAACATTGCGCGCGATTCGTATGGCGGCGGACGCGAAATACGGCATTGTCATATCACACCGCAGCGGTGAAACAGAAGACACAACGATTGCGGATTTGGCGGTCGCGACAAACGCGGGCCAGATTAAGACCGGTTCTATGTCGCGCACCGACCGTATGGCAAAATATAATCAGTTGTTGCGAATCGAAGAAGAATTGGGAAATATTGCAACATATGGGAAATAATTTGTGATGCAAATCGACAATGACACGATTTTAATCATTAAATATGTTGTGGCGGCGGGGTTGCTGGTTGCGATTATATTGGCACCGGCATACCTGGCCGCGCAAACCAAGAAAGGCAAAGCGGACGCGATGCGCATCCGCGTTGCATCATGGGTATTTGGTTGGACCGGCATCGGTTGGTTGTTGGCCCTGATTTGGGCGGTGAAAAAGTAATTAGTGTAAACGGTTAGTGAATATACGCGGGGCGTTCGCCCCGTTTTTTTGTTCCAGGTATTTTTACTGTTCACTATAATTTCTTATTTATCGGTAAAAAAGCACGGTGGCGCATACGCACCACCGCCAAAAAAACGCCACGCGACATCCCCAAAATTTATCGCAATACTGTATCCTGGGGTTCTTGTAATTTTACACCGCGTTTCTGTAACTCTGCCATAAGGTTTACAACATTTTCCCCACCCATACGAAACGCCATTTTTTTGTTTGCCTTATTTACATCTTTTATATCTGCCATATTCAACACCTTTTTCAAAGTATCTCTCTGGTGAACGTGACTATACACGAATAAAATCTTTTGTCAAGTCTTTTTGCGTTCACCAAAACAAACTACATTCCACAGGTTCCGCCGTCACAATCTTCCACAAATTCTTCAACCGCGACATTTGCCACCGGAACCATTTTTCCGCCATTTGGGTCTGTGTATGTAACCTCTTTCACGACGCGAACACGACGATTTTCGGCATTTGGCACACCATCGGGGGTCCATACTTTAAGGTCTTCTTCACCGGCGGAAACCGCGACAATTTGACTGGCCGGGATGCCGCGTTCAATCAGCATTTTCTGGACCGCTTCGGCACGGCGACCACCCAGGGCATAGTTATAGGTTTTACTGCCCGAAGTGTCGGTGTGTCCCACAACCGAAATCTTTACATTTTTATTATTCTGGGTCACGGTTGCCAATTTACGAATTACATCATCATATTCCGGTTTAATTTTGGCCTTGTCAAAATCGAATCGGATTTCAAATACCTCTTCCATAACGTGCTGTTTCGGTTCCAATGGAATCTGTTGCACTTTGATTATGGTTGTTTCGTCATAATCCTTAGCCGTCGGCTTTGCCGCAGACAATTTATCCAAACGTGCATTAATCGCCGCCAATTCCGCCCGCATCGCCATCATCATATCAATAAATTCCTGGCGCGAAACCAAATCATCGGCAACGATTGTAATTTCTTCATAATCGTCCGCGCAATCACACGGTGCGGCCGCCGGGGCCGGCGAATCCGCAACCGGCGCAGGTTGCATCAAAACGGTCGGCACACCATTAACCGTTACAGACACAGGCTGATTATTTGACATAACCATCGGTTGACCGTTTGCATCGCGATTCGCGCACGGACAATCCGCCCGGGTTTCGGTACTGGAATTTTCGCTGTTGCGTTTGCTGTTATCATTAAATGTCTTGTCACCGCCATAGATATTTTGATTAAATACCAACGGCTGTTGACTATCAACCGGCACCGGATTAATCAGGTGTTCCGGGACGTTCACATTGTTCACAATAATCACACCTTCACGTGTGCGATTCGTACCACGCATTGCGGACATACCCGATGTTTCCGGATAATATGCCGGTGTGGCCGCACGCGCCGATTGCGCATTTGAAGACACCATCATTTCTGTTGTTGTTGTGGTCGTTTCCGTTGCCATACGCGATGGATTATTCACAATCTTGCCGCCACGACAATCACGCAACGCGGTCAACGTCCGTTCAAAACGTGCACGACATTCGCGCGCAGTTTTATCCTGGCCAGATGCAACCGCCGAAATCCAGCAATCATATTTTGCCTGTAATTCCGCCGCCAATTCTGGATGTGTTTCACTGGCATCGCTTTTGAATTGTTCAATCATATCATTATACGCCATGGACAATTCATACGCCGTGTTATCATTTGCAATTTCCCAATTATTCAATGATTCTGGGAAAGGAACCTCACCCGAAAATGCAGACACCGCCTTGTTTGCGAACAATTCGCCAATATCGGGATGCCCACTGGTCCGGGCGTTATAAATCGCATAAGAACGATAATTCATCGCCAACTGATTCAGGAAAGAATCCCGATGCGGTGCAGAATAAACATCCAAACGTTCAACATAATCAACGGTCGGCGTTGCAACATATCCATCACTGTATTCCGAATCAACCGTAGATTGCGCACAACCCGCAACCACAACGGTCGCCACACACGCCAACACACGTGTTATAACCCAAACAGATGCCCCAGATTGTATTTTCATAACGAAATCCTTTCTCTTACCTTTTTGTTTATTATACGCATTTTGTGTTTTTTAGTAAAGCGAAAAAATATTCCTCAATTTCCTTTTTCAATAAATTATTTATCCAAAAATTGGGTTGCGATGTTCGCCAAACTGCCAATGCCACCAATACCAGATTGTCCAACAATACCTTTAACCGAATCCATAATATTACCGGTATTTGTTGTCTGGCCCATATTACCAATGGTACCGGTTACAAAATTACCAAATGTTTCCAGACGTTTCGCGGCCAATTTAGTCCCCGAACAATTTGTTGCCTTTTGCAATAACGCAACCGCCTGGGTCGCTTCGGTCCGGGTATAATCCCGATTATCAAAATCAATCATATCGAACAGCGTCCACATATTCGTCATTTTTTTACGCTTGTTTTTGCTGCACATATTCAATGACACACCATCGGCGCAATAATCAACAACAACCGCCTTGGGGAAACCGGCCCACACCGCGCCACGCGCATCGGCATCCGTAAATGTATCATAGCAAATTCCCGACGGGTCAACCGTAACCCCCATACCCGCACGCGTAACGGTATTTTCGTATGTTTCGCCTTCATCTTTCCTGCAGGCACGCAGACCATTTCGTTCGCCCGCCAGTGGATTTATTGCACCGGCAATCGCCCATTCCTTTATCATATTGTTCACAAATGTAATCTCACGCGATGTTGGCTCGCACTCTGCGGTCAATGCCTTTTGTTGTTGACTTAATGCGTAAACATTGCCGGCCAATGTTGCCGCGGTGGTCAATAAACTGGCCCCGGTGGCGGTGGTTGATGTTGATGCGTCACGCCGTGCGACCGATTCCGCCTTTTTAGGCACCAATACATTCGCCGCACCAAACGCACCCGTAACGCCACACAACACGGACGCAATGACACAAAAAATGAAATTTTTTTTCATTTATCCAACTCTCTCTTGCCAAGATTATATCATAAAAAAGATAAATGAACAAACATAAAAAATTGCTTTTTCAATTATATCAGGCTAACATATAACTGTATGAAAAAAGATAAACGCAATTTTATTATAATAAGCAAGCACCGGCGGTGGCAGCGTCTGTGGCAATTTTTCTTTACTGGATGGGGTCTGGTGATGGTTGCAGCATTGGTTGCGGGGGCGCTGTTTACGCGACAATTATTGTGGTCCCCTATTTCCGCCATAAATATGACCGACGTGATAAGTAATCAATTCAAAATGTCTGGGGCCGCGTTCCAGGGCACAGATTCCAACGGCGAACCGTTCCGGATTACCGCTGCGTCCGGTCGCCAAGAATACGACAAACCCGACATCGTGTTTTTGGAACGCGTTTCCGGTTATACAACACAAATTCGAAACGGGAAAAAAACAGTATATAATTTTTCTGCGAATGCCGGTGAATATAATCGGGCGACCAAAACAATACGTATGATTGGCAATGTAAAAATCAAATCAAATGACGGCAACGAATTACAAACAAAAGAATTGGTGGTAAGAATATGAAACAATCCATATTAAAAGTTGAACATTTATCAAAATCATATGGCAACCGAATGGTCCTGCGTGATATTTCTATGACCGCGGCCCAGGGTGAATCTGTGGGATTATTGGGACCAAACGGCGCGGGCAAGACAACGGCGTTCTATTGCATCACGGGGCAACTGCGCGCAACGGGTGGCCAAATATTTTTGAACAGCCAGGATATAACCCACCTGCCGTTCTATCAAAGGGCGCGTTTGCATATCGGTTACCTGCCCCAGGAAAACAGCGTCTTTCGCGGATTAAACGTAGAACAAAACATTATGGCAATACTTGAGGTTGTAGAACCCGATTCCAAGAAACGCAAACAAAAATTGGATGCATTATTAGAAGAATTTTCTATTGCACACCTGCGACGCAGTCCGGCAACGGCACTGTCGGGTGGCGAACGGCGGCGCGTTGAAATTGCACGCGCATTAGCGAACGACCCTAAGTTTATATTACTGGACGAACCATTCGCCGGCATTGACCCGATTGCGGTAAATGAAATTCGCGGCCTGGTGTCGCAATTAAAGAACCGTGGCCTGGGCGTGATTATTACCGACCACAATGTGCGTGAAACATTGGGCATCACAGACCGCAGTTATGTTCTGCACGACGGCAAAATTTTGAAACACGGCACCAGCGATGAAATCATCCGCGACCCAATGGTTAAAAAGGTCTATCTGGGCGAAGATTTTACAATGTAAAGACAAATGGAAAAAACAAATGCAAGAAAACAAAGTGAAATTATTACGCGAATACTTTAAACTATGCGGAAATATTGTGCGCATGCGCCATGAAATAAAGTCTGCAAAAGACAATGTGGTGCGCACCAAACGCGAAATATGTGAAACCAATTTTGTTAAACCATATTGGTATGAATGGGGTTATAAATATCCATGCATCCTGGTTCACCTGAGTCAAGGAATGGAAGATATGTATACCGGCGAAGTGTTTAATTTTGGTGGCCCGGATGACGCAAAAACATTTTGCTGTCCATATTTTTCATGGGATAAAAAATGCGCCAGACACGCACAATGCGATTACAAAGTTGCAAATTTAGAATATATCAATGCGAAATATAAACTTGGTACCGCAATAACCATGTATAACAATGTCCGTGCGCAGCGCAAAAAATTACGCAAACAAATATTTGCAAGAAATAAATAACGGGATATTATCACTGGGCGATTTGTTCGCCGGTATCAAAATTGCGTTCACCATAATACAAACTGTCATCATAGGCCGTGTATTTCACCCCATCAAACACCAGGTGCAATCGCGACAAAGTATGATTTGATGGACTTAAACTTATGTAATACGCGTCCTCGTTCGGCAATTCAATATTCAATGATGGGGTTGTCAATTTATCGCGCCGCCCAGCACAACAAACAGCACGATTAAAAATCGTTTCATTGCTCCCCCAAAAGCCACATAACAATAAAAGCCTAATGAAATATTAGCAAACTTGTTTTTTTCACTGCAAGACTAAATTTTAATATTTTTTATAATCAAAAACGGCGTGCCACGCCGTTTTTATTAAATCACGAAAACTAATCCCCACTATCTGCGAAATCTTCTTCCTCGTCTTCCTCGACGGCGTTCAGGTCAATTTCCTTTGGGATTCCCAAAATATCTTCTATCTTTTCGGATGCCGCATCTACATCCATTTTATGCAGGACGGCAAATTCCTGGGCCATACGTTCCAACGCACGCATATACAACCGCCGCGCCGAAAACGGCATAGTATCGGTCGCGTTACGCCGTTGCAGGTCACGTATAACCTCGGCCAACTTCATGGGGTCACCCGAATTAATATTTTCTTCGTATTGTGCGGCACGTCGCGCCCAAATCATACGTTTGGCACCGGCCTTGCCCTTGGCGGCGGCAATCGCCTCGTCCATCTTTTTGGCAGATGTCACCGGACGCAACCCCGAAATTTCTGCACGTTCCAACGGCACGCGTAACGTCATACGACTTTTTTCAAAATCGATAACCAACATTTTGATTTTTTGATCGCCGATTGTTTGTTCTTCGGTGCGCACCAACTTACCCACGCCTTGGGTGGGATACATAACATATTGACCGGTCTTAAAGTCTAATTTCTTACTTGGCATAGTATTCTCTTTCTTTGCCATTCTCTCTGCCTTATGTGCGGATTATAACATAAAAATATCCAAAAAACAAATTTTAATGGACAAAAAAATGCCCCCGACCGGGGGCACCTAAAATCAACGTTTCAGTGTCCGTCGCATCGTCCCCGTGCGCCGCACCGCGGCACCGCGACCAATACTGGTATTCGGGCTTGCCATCGCACAGACCCATTCGCCGTCCTTTAATATTGCGCTTTCGCCGGCGTTGCACTTTGGTTTTTCCAATTTCCACGTCCAACAACCACCCTTTTGCTCAGACCCATACGTGGCGGTATCTGCGCCACCACGGGTGTATGCACCATATTCCGGGTTCCACACCCCGGGAACAATCCCATTGCACCACTTGCGGTCACCAAAACATTCAATACATTTACCCTTTGCGTCACACAGTTCCATTGGTGCATTGGTCGCAACGTATCCATTATTTGCACGTGCACCCGCCCCCATTGGTTTACCCGTTTCCAAATCAACGCACCACAGTTTTTGGCATTCCTGGGTCGTCATACCATCAATTTTCGTATGATTCGACAATATATATCCCGGCCCACAGTCACCTGCAAACGCCGGCGCACACAAACACGCCATCACAAAGACTAAGATTTTTTTCATCATGTGCCCCCTTACCTGCTTATGGCATTCTATCACACAATACCGATGTTTTACAAGTGCTTTTATTGTCCCAAACCAGCCGGGCTGAATCGTCCAATATTGTTGAACAATTCTTGCAACGCGTTCAGTTCTATTGCCGCCGGAATTTCTGTTTCATCACCATCGATTTTAACATCCGGCAATTCATCATCGTGTAAAATTTTGGTCCGCACAACACGATTTCCATTAACCCACGCCAACAAAACGGTCTTGTTATCGTACGTCAACGGGAACGGTCCATGATAGTTTTCATCCGCACCATAGTAAATCCACACGGTTTCGCCGTTTATAGTTTTGGCCTGGGGCGAACCGATTAAATCTTCCAGTTGTGCGGTGGTTTTAACGGTTGCGATTTTCGTTTCCAAATCATCGGGGAAAACATACCCACGATGTTTTGTCTGGAAAGTGCACCCACCAATCACAACCGCCACAAAAATCAAAATTATTTTTTTCATTTTAGCCTTCCCCGTTTTCTTTTGGTGTGTTCGCCTGCATCATCGCAAAGTGCGCAATATATTTCTTTAATTGCGTTTTATATCGATTATTTTCCTTGGCATATTCCACCAATTTATCAAAGTTCGGGTTCGCCGCACGCGCCGCACCGAAACGCGTTTCGGTTTTAAGGAAATCTTCCAATGGACTTAACGTATCAACATTTGAATCCATCATTAGCGGATTATGCCCTTCAACAATCAAACGCGGGTCAAACCGATACAGTGGCCACGCCCCCGTATTCACCATTTGCATTTGATGTTCCGGTCCGTTCTGTAATGCGAACCCGTGCGCGATACACGGTGCATAGGCCAATATAATTGACGGGCCATTGAACGATGCGGCCTCGCGAAAGGCGCGCGCGGCCTGGACCGGGTTCGCGCCCAATGCGATTTGCGCAACATACGCACCCGACATCATCGCAATCATACCCAAATCTTTTTTCGCGTGGTTTTTACCACCGATTGCGAATTTCATACTGGCCCCGAACGGTGTGGCCTTGGACTGTTGCCCACCGGTATTTGAATAACCTTCGGTATCCAGAACCAAAATATTCACATTTTCGCCACTGTGCAACACATGGTCCAGACCACCGTATCCAATATCGTACGCCCAACCGTCCCCGCCGACAATCCATACAGATTTATCAACAATATCGCCCAACATACTTTCCGCGATGCGCGCCGTTGGTGAATCGATTGTTGCCAATTTTTTCGTCAATGTTTCTTTGATTTTGCGTTGCGCATCTATATCGCGTTCGTTAAACATTTCTTCAACATTTGGCAATCCCAATTCGAACAACAGCCCCTTTAACATTTCGCGGCGGCCGTTTAACGCAACACGCATACCCAGGCCATATTCCGCGTTATCTTCGAACAAAGAATTCGACCACGCCGGTCCACGACCATTTGCATCCGTTGTCCACGGTGTTGTTGGCAAATTCGCCCCATAAATTGAAGAACAACCCGTTGCGTTTGCAACAATCATATGGTCCCCAAACAAATGCGACATCATTTTTATATACGGGGTTTCACCACATCCCGCGCACGCGCCCGGGAATTCAAAATAGTGTGGCAATAATTCAATATGCTTTGGCAAATTCAGGTTCAATTTTTCGCGCGGCGTGTCCGGCAACTTAACCGTTTCGTCAAATACTTTCTGGTCATCGGCATTTGCATCAACCATCGATAACGCCCCCACCGGACAGTTTTTCACGCACAATCCGCACCCCGTACAATCCGCCGGCGAAATCGCGATTGTGAAATACATATTCGGCCCCAATTCTGGTGTCTTCATCGGCACAACAATTATGCCACGCGCACGCGCATCGGCGACCTGGGTATCGGTCAATGCCTTGATACGAATCGCCGCATGCGGACAGAGCATTGAACACTTTCCACATTGGATACACTTTTCTAAATCGCATTTTGCAACCCGCGATGAAATTGCGCGTTTTTCATATTTTGATGTGCCAACCGGATATTGACCCGCACCAAATTCACCCCCAACACGAAACCGCGACACCGGCAGGCTGTCCCCGCGCCCGGCCGCCATTTCGCCCAACGTTCCGGCAATTTCATTTGGCGCGTCTGCGGTCATTGCCGGCACAAAGTCCGGTGCAAAGTTCGACACCGAAGACGGCAAATCAAAATGTTTCAAGTATTCTGCCGCCCGGTCCACCGCGGCCCAGTTTGCCGCGACCACATCCATACCTTTTTTCTTGTATGTTTTTTCGATTGCGTCTTTCGCCGATTTTGCGGCGACAACCGGGTCTATCACGCGTGTCAAATTAAAGAAATTCAACATAATGAAAGTATTGATTCGGTTGCCCAATCCCAATTCTGCGGCGGCGCTGTTCGCGTCCAAGAAATACACGTTCGCACGCAGGCGCATTAAATGTTCTTGGACATCCCGCGGCAGGTTTGCGAACGCCACATCCGGTGCCATGGACGTATTTATCATCACCGTTCCGCCGGCGCGCAGACCGCGGAACACATCAAATCGTTGGGCAATCATAAAGTTTGAAACACTTATGAAATCGGCAACCTCAACCAAGTATTGACTTTTAATCGGCGCGTCTGAAAACCGAATATGTGACGCGGTAAGCCCCCCCGATTTTTTCGAATCATACACCGCATAGGATTGCGGATACAGGTTTGAATTTTCCCCAACGATTTTTACAATATTTTTAACCGCACCAACGGTGCCATCGCTGCCAATACCGTACAGAATCGCGGTTTTGAAATTCGGGTCTTCGACCGAAAACGCCGCATCGGTTTTAAGTGATAAATTTGTCAAATCGTCTTCGATTCCAACCGTGAAATTATGATGCAGGGTTTTACGTTTCATATTTTCGAACACGGCGGCCACATCGCGCGGCTTGAATTCCTTGGATCCCAAACCATAGCGTCCACCAAATACCGCCGCCCGGTCACCAACAACCGACTTTACATCCATATACAATGGTTCACCAACCGCGCCCGATTCTTTTGTGCGGTCCAATACGGCAATCTGGCGCACAGTTTTCGGCAACACGCGCAAGAACGCATCAACCGGGAACGGGCGATACAGGTGAATTTTAATCAAACCGAAACCGGCGGGCAAATGGTCAATGGTTTCTTCAATCGTTTCACACGCAGAGCCCATCGCAACGATAACATTTTCGGCCTTTTTATCGCCATAGTATTCGACCAAATCATACCTGCGTCCGGTAAGGTTCGCAAATTCTTCCATACATTCGGCAACGATTGCCGGCGTGCGCATATAAAGTTCGTTTGCGGCCTCGCGCCCTTGGAAATAGACATCGGGATTTTGTGCGGTTCCGCGAATATGCGGATTATCCGGATTCATACCGGCCGCATGATATTCTGCGACCAATTTTTCCGGAATCATTTTGCGCAACACATCATCTTCTATACGAACCAGACGCGATTCTTCGTGGCTTGTCCGGAAACCGTCAAAGAAATGTAAAAACGGCACCCGTGCCCGAATTGTTGCCGCATGCGCAATCGCCGCCATATCGTGTGCCTGTTGAACATTATGGGATGACAACATTGCAAACCCCGTTGAACGAACCGACATAACATCGCTGTGGTCACCAAAGATTGACAATGCGTGTGTTGCCAACGCGCGCGCCGCAACGTGCATAACA
The DNA here is from genome assembly GCA_045546075.1 of Candidatus Enterousia sp. Classification (GTDB taxonomy): domain Bacteria; phylum Pseudomonadota; class Alphaproteobacteria; order Rs-D84; family Rs-D84; genus Enterousia. The sequence goes on along the minus strand of JAZQCF010000017.1, from coordinate 701 downwards.
AAAGGTGTCTGTTCGCCGGCGATTTTATACATATTTGGAATCATCAACAACAAACCCTGGGACGCAGTAAACGTCGTTGCCAACGCCCCCATTTGCAACGCACCATGCATTGCACCGGCCGCCCCGCCTTCGGATTCCATTTCAATTATTTGCGGAATTGCACCCCAAATATTCTTTTTATGTTGGAATGACCATTCATCCGCCAATTCACCCATCGTGCTGCTTGGCGTGATGGGATAAATCGCCGCAAAGTCCACACAGCGGTACGCAACATCGGCCGCCGCCCAATTTCCATCAACAATTAAATTTGCCATAATCCTGTCCCTTTATGATTTTTATTATATCGCGGACAATCATACCCCCAATTAAAACCAAAGGCAAGAGATTAAAAATTTTTCATATAAACCGGTCAAAAAAAACGAACGTTTTTGTCCAGTATTTTTTTGAAAAAAATTATTCAGTAAAATCAATAAATCTAAAACCCGCCAAAAGGGGGGGACAAAAACGTTCGTTTTTTGTTATCATTATAAACGTAAAACAACGCCGTCAGGACGAGTGTCGTCATACCGCCGAAGGGAGGTACCCAGGCCGAGCGACAGCGAGGACCTGCCCCGCAGGGAATTTGGAACGCGCTTTGCGCGTGACAAACATTCACTGTCTGCGACGCAAGTGTTCACTTCGTTCACACTGGGTCCCGGCCT
>JAZQCF010000016.1:0-10528 GCA_045546075.1 Candidatus Enterousia sp. | reverse complement strand
GTAGTGGGGTGGGGTGGTGGGAAATGGGGCTTGACCCACAATAAAAATTTTACTATGGTTTTCAATATGGAAGACAATACCGTTATTTCTTTTGCAAATGTCGGTGCGCGATATGACGATGACGACGATGTTTTGACCGATGTGTCGTTTAATATCGGGGCCGGGTCGTTCTATTTTCTGTCGGGTGCATCGGGCGCGGGAAAAACAACACTGTTGCGATTGATGTATCATCTGCACAAACCGTGCCGCGGAATTATCAAGGTTTTCGGTAAACAGACAAATAATATGTCGCGTGACGAAATAACAGAAATGCGTCATAAAATGGCAATCGTGTTTCAATCTTATTCTTTGTTGTCACATATTTCTGTGTTCGATAATGTCGCGTTGCCGCTGCGTGTGCGCGGCGTGGACGAGGCCAAGGTTAAAAAACTGGTCACGAAAACACTGGAATGGGTGGGACTTGCAAAATTCGCGAATTCTAACCCATTGTCGCTTAGTGGCGGGCAACAGCAACGGGTTTCGGTCGCGCGTGCAATTATTGTGCAACCTGCGATTATGTTGGCGGACGAACCAACGGGAAACCTGGACGATGAAAACGCGGGCCGATTGATGGAACTTTTTATCCAAATGAACAAAATGTTCGGGACAACAATTATTCTGGCGACGCATAATTCGGCGTTGATGGAAAAATATAAATTCCCGGTGATGCATGTCGAAAATCATCATGTGAACTTTGTGGGCGTGCGTGCCGGTAATGCGCGGACCACAACAAAACGGCCGGCAATCAAGGCCGGCGGGGACGGGTACTTTGCGGCATTGTCAAAACAATTCAGCGATATCGGGAATGGGTAAAATGAAACGACCAATTGTTTTTTCTTTGTTTCGTGACCAATCGGTGTTTATGACCGCGGTGATGGGAATTATGACGTTCTTGGCCGTGATGGCGTTGGGAATATCGTTGGCAATCGGCACCGGTGTTGTGCGATGGAATCGGCAATGGGATTCTTTTGCCACGGTTCAGGTTACAAACGCCGACCGGGTTGATGCTGTGCGCAAGGTGTTGGATGATAATAACGATAAAATCGAATCGGTGCGCGCGTTGTCTGGCGAAGAAATGAAGACACTAATGCGGCCGTGGATTTCTGGCGCGGGAAATGACGCATTGGAAAAATACCTGCCAAAAATGTTTGAGGTTAAATTCAAATCTGTCACCGATATGAAGGCTGTTCGCGAATCGGTTAAACAAAATGCGCGATTTATAACGCACAATGATGCGTTGCGGCCGTCGGTTAGTGCAGGGTGGAAAATGGTCGCAATTTTGACCGTTGTGTTGGCAATGATTATCGCAACGATTGGAATTTGTGTGTCTTTTATCGCGCGAAATACGGCGTTGCTGCATAAACGCGAATTGGAAATATTAAATCAAATCGGGGCCAGCGATTCGTTCGTCGTGCGCCAGATGCAGATTATCGTAAGTCGTATTTGCATCGTTGCATGTGGGTGCGGATTTTTGGCGGCCTTGCCAATTTTGGGAATTATTTTGATGGTGGCGCATTCTGCACGCGTCGGGTTGATGGCAATGTTAAGTATATCGGGCGCAGGTTGGTTGGTGTTGATATTAATGCCGATTGCGATTATCACATTTGCGATTTTTGTAACCAAAAAGACTACGTTAAAGATTTTGAATACTGAACAATGAAAATTCTGCGACCGTCATTTTTATTATTGGGTTTGTTTGTTGTTGGTGGAATTGCGTTTAAGTTAACAACACCGAATGATTGCGAATTTATTATGTCTAATGATAGTATATTTGTGCTGACCGGCGATTATCGGCGTATTCCGTTTGCAATTAAACAGATGGAAAAATATCCCGATTCGGATTTATATATAATTGGTGCGCCGGATGCCGCGGGTTATCCAAATACCGACCGGGCAATTATCGAATCGGAATCAAAATCAACATATCAAAATGCTGTGGCGATTCGAAAAATTGTCGGTAAATCGGGATTGGACCGAATCGTGTTGATTACAACCGAAGATCACGTGCGGCGTGCAAAACATTTGATTCAGGCAGAATTGCCGGGGGTCAAGATTGTTGCGTGTCCGGTGGCATTGGCGGAAATGGCACCGGCGCGCCGATTGGAACGGTGGGGAATAGAATATGTAAAATACATCGTTACATTGTTTGGTATCAAAGAAGGTCCGCATTATCTGTAAATTTGGGGGATAAAATGTTAAGAACTGTTATATTCAAAATTGTATTGGGAATTTATTTTACCCTTTGGGCACCGTTTTTGTTGGTTGGGTTGGTATCCAAAAAATTAAATAAAAAATTGGTGTTGGCGGATGCGCGTGGGGTGTTGGTCTTGGCGCGGATTATATGTGGAATAAAATACCGGATACATTATCCAAATACCGAAGAAAATGGTATTCCAAATGTTCCAAATGAAAATGTGCGCCTGGATGGCAAGGCGATAATTGCCGCGAAACATATGTCTATGATGGAGGTTGCGATTTTGGCGAACAATGTTCAAAATCCATTCTTTATTATAAAGCGGGAATTGTTATGGATTCCAATTTATGGTTGGGCATTTTGGCGTATGGGACTGCAACCGGTGAATCGTGCGCGTGGGGCGACAAATATGAAAAAATTGGCGCATGCGGTTGCCAAGAAAATTATGAACGGGCAAACACTGATTATTTTCCCCGAAGGCACACGTGTAAAACCGGGGCATCGGGCGGGGCTGAAACGCGGTTTATTGTTTTTGGCGCATGAATTAAAGTTGCCGATTATGCCGGTTGGAACGGATACGGGCCTGTATTGGCCAAAGCGCGGACGTATGAGTGCGGGCACCGCAAATGTATATTTTGAACCGATTTTGCCATCAACCGCGTCATTGACCGAAATAGGCGATGCGATAAACCGCCACAGCGCGTAAAGAGTGATAGTGGTTAGTCCGTCCCGGCACCGTTGGTGCCGCGGCCGCGACGGGTGCGAGTGTTAGTGAAAAAACGCCCAATCGGGCGTATTTTAATCTGGTAAATTCCACAGCAGGCAATTTTCACTGGTTTCCGCCGCACCGTCCAGGTATTGAACACAGACTTTCTTTGTTTGTTTGTATGATAATTGTTGGTTGGTATCTCCAAACGCACTGTTAATAACCCCAGCAGAAATTATACCATTTTTTAGATCGCTATCGCTATATCCATAAACATCTTCCATGCCCGCTAAACCATTTGACAATCTTCCTTGTCGAAGTTGTGCCCCAATAAAAGAATCATCAACCCCCCAGGCTTCATTAACTCCCCCATATATAATCACCCTTTTTGCAACTGTTCCATCTGTTGAGGTATCGGTTATAACAGAATCGGGAGCATCCATGACCCCATATGGTGTATTCTTCATGTTATTACTAATTTTATCTTGTTTGGTTTCGACCTTGGTATCTACATAATTTTGTGTGGTGACTGTTGTATCCGCAAAAACTAAATTAATTGTAATTATTGATGCGATTGCACCGAGTAATAATGTTTTGCTCATATTTTCCCTCTTTTTGTTTTTTTCCACCGTCATCCCGCCTTTCTCTCGTCATACCGCCGAAGGGCGGTACCCAGGCCGAGCGACAGCGCGGACCTGCCCCGCAGGGAATTTGGAACGCGCTTTGCGCGTGACAAACATTCACTGTCTGCGACGCAAGTTTTTGCTTTCGCAAAAACTGGGTCCCGGCCTGCGCCGGGATGACGGCTCTTTTGTCGTGCCTGACGGCGTTGTTTTATGTTTATAATGATAACATAAAACGAACGCTTTTTGTGACCTGTCTAAAGTGAGTTTTTGTCAATTAAAAATGGCGGAAATCCGGCATTTCTTATAATTTGAAAAACATCAAAAAAACACTGGACAAAAGCGTTCGTTTTTGACCACCCCGCGCACACGTAAAAACCCGCGGTTCCCCACGGGTTTTACAATTTGCGGGGGTTACAAATAAAACATCAATATTATACCAAAACCGGCGATGATTATTGCCAATGCGGTCAGGGGCCAAAAGAATTTTTTGACTATCGCGTTCGCGCGGCCCTGAAACCGCCAGAGCAAGTATCCAACAATCGCAAATCGTCCGGTCCGGAATATCGCCGACAGCCCCAGAAACAGCACCGCCGGAAATCCCATAAATCCCGCACACATTGCCATCAATTTATATGGTATCGGTGTTACCGCCGTTAAAAATATTATAAACACGCCGTGTTTGATAAATAAACTTTGCGCCATTTCAAATTTTTCCATACTTGCAAAATTTTCAATCAACCATACGCCAACTGAATCGAACAGCCATAATCCAATACAATACGCAATTATGCCACCAACAATCGAACCAAATGTTGCCGCCAAAACAACCGGCACTGCGCGTTTCTTGTTCGCGATAATGGGTGGGGTCATAAAAACCTCTGGCGGGATGAACAAGAATATCGATTCGCAAATCGTCATTAAAAATACCAACCAAGTATATGTTTTGGTTTCGGCACGTGATAAAAGGTATTCTGATAATTTCATAAATTTTTCCTTGACCCAAATTTTATATATTATACATTGAGATTATACATAAAACAACGGAAACATAAATGCCAAAAATAAAAACTGATTCGAATCGTAATGAACGTATTGCCGCCAAGGTTCAAACCATTGTTGCGGAAATTCTGCGCGACAATTATGCCGAAGACCCAATTTTATCGGGTGTGTCGATTGTTGGTTCGGTTGCGCGTGGCGGTCTGCAATTTGTGCGTTTATTTTTTTATTGCCGGACCGATGACATAGATGCCGCGCAACGCCGATTGGATATCGAAACAAAAACGATTCGTTTTCAAATGGGACAAAAATTGGACCAAAAATATGTTCCCCAAATAAGATTTACATACGATGATACACTGGAACGTGCCGAAAAAATGGATGCTCTGTTAAGCAATTTGAAATAGGTAACTTGTTGAATTTTCGCCTTGCTAAACACGATATACGAGTGTATCATTGCCGCATATAAGTGGTTAATGAATAGGTAAGGAATGAATCAAAAAAATATTAGAAATTTTTCAATCGTTGCACATATTGATCATGGAAAATCAACACTGTCGGACCGGCTGATTGAATATACCGGCGGATTGGAATCGCGTGAAATGAAGGCGCAAGTGTTGGATTCTATGGATATTGAACGTGAACGCGGAATTACAATTAAGGCCCAGACGGTGCGTTTGAATTATCGCGCAAAAAATGGCGAAATGTATCAACTGAATTTAATGGACACGCCGGGGCACGTCGATTTTTCATACGAAGTGTCGCGCTCGCTGGCCGCGTGTGAAGGTGCGTTGGTTTTGGTTGATGCGACCCAAGGGGTCCAGGCCCAAACATTGGCGAATGCGTACCTGGCATTGGATAATGATTTGGAAATGTTACCGGTATTGAACAAGATTGATTTGCCGTCCAGTGATGTTGATGCCACGCGTGCGCAAATTGCAGATGTTATCGGTTTGGACGCAAATGATGCGTTGGCGGTGTCGGGCAAAACCGGTGCGGGTGTTCCGGAATTATTGGAAGAAATTGTGAATAAATTGCCCGCCCCACATGGTGATGAAAATGCGCCGACACGCGCATTGTTGGTTGATTCGTGGTATGATTCTTATTTGGGCGTTGTGGTGTTGGTGCGTGTGGTTGATGGAACACTGCGCCGCGGACAAAAAATAAAATTCTTGGCGACCGGGGCGGAATATACGGTTGAAAAAATTGGATACTTTACACCGAAAATGGTAAACGTTGATGAACTATCAACGGGCGAGATTGGTTTTATTATCACGGGTATGAAGACCATTCACGATTGTCGCGTTGGTGATACGATTGCCGATTCGCGCGCGACGGTTGATGCGTTGCCCGGGTTTAAGCCGTCTGTGCCGGTGGTGTTTTCTTCGTTCTTTCCGGTGGAATCAGACGATTATCCAACATTGCGGGAAAGTGCGGAAAAATTGGCGTTAAATGATGCATCTTTTGTGTTTACAACCGAAAAGTCGTCCGCGCTGGGGTTTGGGTTGCGGTGTGGATTTTTGGGTTTGTTGCATATGGAGATAATCAGTGAAAGATTGTCGCGCGAATTTAATTTGACATTGATAAATACTGTGCCCAGCGTTCTGTACAAGGTGCATTTGCGCAATGGCGAAGTTGTTGATTTGGAAAATCCCGCCGATATGCCTGACATTACAAAAATTGAATCTATCGAAGAACCGTGGGTGCGCGCAACAATTATGATGCCGGATAAATATATGGGTGGAATTATGCAACTGTGTGCCGACCGACGCGGTTTACAAGAAAATATTTCCTATGTCGGCAATCGCGCGGTTTTGGTATACCAACTGCCGTTGGCGGAAATTGTGTTTGATTTCTATGACCGGGTAAAATCTATATCTTCGGGTTACGCATCGTTTGACTATGTGGTCCAGGATTACAGGCCGGCCGATTTGGTCAAAGTATCGATTTTGGTCAACGAAGAAAATGTCGAACCGTTATCATTTATGTGCCACAGAAGTGCGGCCGAAAAACGTGGACGTGCGATTGTGGAAAAATTAAAAGACCTTATACCGCGGCATCAATTCAAAATACCGCTTCAGGCCGCAATCGGTGGAAAAATTATCGCGCGTGAAACAATCGCTGCATATCGCAAGGATGTGACCGCGAAATGCTATGGGGGTGACATCACGCGTAAAAGAAAACTTTTGGAGAAGCAGAAAGAGGGTAAAAAGCGTATGCGGACATTCGGTAATGTAGAAATACCGCAATCCGCGTTCATTAACGCACTGAAAGTGTAAAACCAAAGGAACACAAGATGAACAAATTGCAAGAATATCACATACTTAGTAAAAAATTGCGCGATGCGCGTCGCGCATCGCGTCGAACTCGCAATCGTATAACGGCATATCAACAAGAATGTGTTTTGGATAATCCAAACACACCGATACTTGCGTGTATAAATAAATTTGAACGTGTATATGGCGTATCAACGAATCCAAACGCGTATGATGGTGGCGATTTTGTTATATGGTGCCCTTTGTTTGATGAATTGCCGTGTGCCGATATAAAATGCCCAATGTATTCAAAAAATTTAGACTATACGGTTGCCCTGGAAAGATTTAATGCGGCACGTTCTGCGCGATGCGGATTTGTTCGTAACATATTAAAAATTCGTTCAAAATAAAAAATAACCAAAGGAAAATAATATGACAATATTTCAAGAATATAAAAATTTAACAAAAAATGTTCGTGACGCGCGTCGCAATCTGCGTGATGCAAAATTAAAAATTACACAGACGTTTGAAACGGTGGATTGGGCGGATTATGGCAAAGTCAATATGTGTATCAATCGTTACAGCAAAATGATAATGCCGTGGTTTTCAAAAAACAGTTTCGAAAATATTGAATTCGTAAAAAATTGTGATTGTTTTGATTGTCATAAATTGTGCCAAAACAATAATTGCAAATATGAAGAACAAAATTGGGATGCGGTTGCCGCCCAATTCGCATATGACGATGCGCGGTCTGCGCGCCGTGCGTTTATAAAAAATATGTTTCGTGGGCGTGCAAAATAAAAAAATCAAACGGAACAAATAAAAACCAAAAGGATTCGCGATGGCACATCAATTCTTTTTTAATCCATATATTTTGGACAATTTGAATGCGCCATCGCGTGGGTTTGATGTTGTTCAGGATATTTCTGAACCCCGTCTGCGTTTGTATATAACAAGTCGCGGTATAAAAACATTTTTTGTACGCAAGCGTATAAATGGGCGTGACCGTCGCATTATTATTGGTAAATATCCCGATATGGATATCGAAGACGCACGTGGTGCGGTCGCAACCGCCTTGGCGGATGCGGCAAAAAAAATTCCGGCAAAAAGAAAACAAATATTGTTTCGCGATTTTGTTAAAATGTATTTGAAAAATCGTGTGCATCGCAGTGTTGGGTCTTATGATAAATTGGTGCGGTCGATAAATCATCATTTGACACCTTTGTTGGATAAAAATGTGTCTGCCATAACCACGAACGATATAAGCGATACAATTTCGGCGATTGATGGGGCCGCGATTGCAGAACGTATGTATGAATTGATGCTTAGTATTTTTCGGTATGCCATTGATACGGGGTATATAAAAAATAATCCGGTTTCAGGATTAAAAAAGCCGCAACAAAATCGCCGTGTGCGGCCACTTACCAAATATGGTCTGCGGCGATTGGTGGAATCAATCAAGAAATATGAAGATACAACGATGCGGGCGGCATTTTTAATGCTGATTTACGGTTTCGCGACCAAGAATCTGGTTTTTTCTATGCAGTGGGAAGATTTGGACTTTAACCGATATATGTGGGGCGAACGGCCGTTGTCGGATATGGCGGTTGTTTTATTACAGGATTTACCCCAGGATGGTTATTGGGTTTTCCCGGGACGCGGTCACGGTCATTTAACTGACCCGCGCCTTGCGTGGTCACGGGTTGTAAATGATGCCGGCATCCCCGATTTAACGATGGATGATGTTTATAAATTCATTGCGCGTCGTCTTGTTTGGTCGGGCGACAGGGAAAATTTGCGCAATAATATGAACGATTTGTTGGATGAATTGTTGGCCACAGAATAATGCCCGGTTGTTATTATTTGTTATAAATTCTTGACACGCGGGGTCAAAAGTGATAGTTTTTGTGCATAAACGTCATTTAGGGTATGACATAAAGTTTAACAAAAACAAAGGATATAAAATGTCAACTTTTGAAAAAGTAAAAAAAATCGTAGCGGACAAATTGGGCGTAGATGAAGCCAAGGTTACAGAATCTGCGGCATTTGTGAACGATTTGGGTGCGGATTCTTTGGATGTTGTCGAATTCGTTATGGAAGTGGAAAAAGAATTCGAAATTACTATCCCGGACGAAGAAGCGGCCAAATTGGTTACGGTTGGTGATGCGGTTAAATATATTGATGCACACGCCAAGGCTGCGAAATAATAAAATATTTTATATTTGTTCCCGCCACGCAGATTTATTTGTGTGGCGGTTTTTTTTCTGTATTTTTTGCGAAAAACATATTATGATAATCCCATAAGTACAACTATATAAAGGAATATATTATGAAAAGAGTTGTTGTCACGGGTATGGGAATTGTGTCCCCGGTAGGATGCGGTGTGGAATATGCGTGGAAAAATATTGTTGCAGGCCGGTCCGGCGTGCGCAAAATCGAAGATTTCGATGCATCTGATTTGGCGTGCCAAATTGCGGGTGTGCCGGTGCGTGGGACAGAACCCGGTATGTATAATCCGGATGCGGTTGTGGAACCACGTGACCAACGCAAAATGGACAAGTGCATACTGTATGGTGTTGTCGCCGCGGACGAAGCGATACGCGATGCGGGACTGGATACATACACCGGTGATAAAAATCGCGTTGGCGTTTCGGTTGGCAGTGGTATCGGCGGATTGAACACTATTTATGAAAATTGCCAAGAATTGGCAACCGGCGGTCCGCGCCGTATAAGTCCGTTCTTTATTCCAAAGTGCATTATAAATATGGCGGCGGGACACATATCGATTAAATATGGCCTGCGTGGACCGAACGTTGCGATGGTGACGGCCTGTGCCACCGGCGCACACAGTATCGGTGAAGGTGTGCGTTTGATTCAACACGGTGATGCCGATATTATGGTCTGTGGTGGATGCGAAGGCGCGGTTGGTAAAATTGGTGTTGCCGGATTTTCGGCGATGAAGGCATTAAGCACGCGCAACGATGATCCGGCGCACGCATCACGTCCGTGGGACCGCGACCGTGATGGATTCATTATGTCCGAAGGTGCAGGTATTTTGGTTCTGGAAGAATATGAACACGCGGTTGCGCGTGGTGCCAAAATTTATGCCGAGGTTGCCGGTTATGGCCTGTCGGGGGACGCGTATCATATAACCGCCCCGGCCGAAGGTGGCGAAGGCGGCGCACGTGCGATGGCGGCGGCGTTGAAGGATGCGGGTCTGTCGCCGGCGGATGTTGACTATATCAACGCGCACGGAACATCAACGGGATTGGGCGATATTGGAGAATTGACGGCGGTAAAAAATATGTTTGGTGGAACGGGTGCGTGTATGTCTTCGACAAAGTCTATGACGGGACACCTGTTGGGTGCCGCCGGTGCGGTTGAGGCGATATTCTGCGTTATGGCGATTCGCGATGGAATTGTTCCGCCAACAATCAATTTGGAAAACCCGATTGAAGAGGTTGGGGATTTCGACTTGGTGCCAAATGTTGCGAAAAAACGCAAGGTTAATGTCGCGCTGTCCAATTCGTTCGGCTTTGGCGGCACCAACGCATCGTTGGTTATGAAGAAAGTTGATTAGTTCCGTCTGCGCTATCGCTCCGTCGCGACGGGTGTTAGTTCCCACTTCGCACGCCGTGCTTCGTGGGACAAGGGTTGGTGATAAGCAAAAACCCGCGGATTTCTGTGGTTTTTTTTATATATGCGCGGGGTG
>JAZQCF010000015.1:0-31536 GCA_045546075.1 Candidatus Enterousia sp. | reverse complement strand
AAATTTTTACTGTGGGTCACGCCCCATTTCCCCCCCCCCCACCCCACTACCCACTAACCCCTGTCCCACGAAGCACACCGTGCGAAGTGGTAACTAACCACTTTTTTATTTTTGTATTTTGAATACGTCCAAAAATGTGATATACTTGTTACCAAGAAAAAAAATAAATGGAGAAAAAGTTATGAAAAAATTTATGGTCAGTTTGGTTGCGGTTCTTGCCACCGTTGGTACGTCAATGGCGGCGGAAACATGTAACGGCGGGTGCAAGCCTAAAAAGATTCGTGTTATTCACATCACTGCGGGCGACCCAACAACGATGTATGATGACACGCAATACACGACGACGGTCTTGGATTCGGACGGCACGGTTGTTGAATATCCGGAATATGCCGAACCGGCACCATTAAGTGTTGCACCGGCGCGTCGTGCCCACGATGGTAATTGGTATGTTGGCGGCCGTGTTGGTCTGCACCTTATGTCATGGAAGAATAAATACAAAGTGACACCGGCATCTGCGATTGTCGACCCGGACGCAGATCACGATGATTATACATTTGAACCGGTATTTGGTGGCAACATATTTGCCGGTTATCGTTTCACACCGAATTGGCGTGGCGATGTTGAATTTGGATATTTGACCCAATTCAGTGATTCCGATAATGAATTTACATTCAAATTGCAAACACCGTATATCACGGCAAACGCATATTATGATTTTGAATCCGGCATCTATTTAGGTGCGGGTGTTGGTATGGCATTTCCACGTGGCACGCTTGACAACAAGTGGTTTGCCGCCGGTGATGCCTCTGAAATGAAATTATCTTTCATGGGCGCATTGATGGCGGGGTACTCGTATAACCTGTCCGAATCGGTCGCGTTGGATTTCCGTTATCGCCTTGCGGGCTTTACGGGACCAAAATGGACACGCAATTTCTTACCAGGAAATGACTATAATAATGCCGAAGCTTTTGAAACCAAGGTTGGATTTGTAATTGACAATTCGTTGTCATTGGGCCTGCGTTACGAGTTCTAAAAAAAAAATTAAAAAAAATATAAAAAGGATTTTGGAAACGACCAAAATTGTGATATAATGCCTTACATAGGGAAAGCGAGATGAGAGAGGGAATAAAAACATCATTGGTATCAATAATGTGCGTTGTGGCGGCATCGGTTGCGAACGCGGCACCAACGGTTCGTACGATTGGTGGTGCGGGCACATATGATTCTGCGGCGGCGGCGGCAAATGCTACGGCGGCGGCACGTGCGGGTTCATTGCGTGCGACCGGCGGGTACATCCGTCCAACGGCATCGGTATCAACCGGCGCGGCATCGACCGCGGCGACACCATCAACCGGCACGACAATGGGTGGTTCTGTGTCGACGGGTGGCGCGACGGTTGGCCGTGTTGCATCATCCCCCCGTCTGTCCATTGGTAAATATATTGGCGCACCAAAATCCATCAGTACATCGGGCGGTGCGGGTTCCGATTTAACGGGTCGTGTTGAACAACTGGAAACGGACGTTGCATCGTTACAGACCGACAAACAGGACGCATTGGCTGATTCCACATACATCACCATTGCGGGCGATGAATTGATATTGGACCTGGAAAGAATCAAACAAGATTTAGAAATTGGTGACGGCACCGACGGACGCGAGGTTGAAATGGGCACCAACGACGATGGGTTGCTCTGGCGGTATGTTGGCGACACCGAATGGCAGACATTAATTACGTGGGACGCGATAAGTGAAAAATTGGACTTTGATGGCATTGACCAAACGATAAATCAAAGCATCACGAACCTGCGCACGGAATTGATGGCGGAATTGGATAAAAAGGTTGATAAAGACCAAGGCGCCGACAACGCGGGCAAGGTTTTGGCGATTGGCGACGACGGTATGGTCACCCCAAGTGATAATTACTATTCCAAAACGGAAATCGACCAACAAATCCAAAACATAACCGATGGCCAGGTTACGACGGCGGACCTGGATACCAAGGTTGATAAAAACCAAGGTGTTGAAAACGCGAACAAGACACTGGTCATTGGCAACGACGGTATGGTTGTTCCATCCGATGTAGAATTTGCGACCACGACCGATTTGGATAACTTGGGCGATTTGGCATACGAAAATACCGTAACAACACCGTTCATTGATGACCAGGCGGTTGTGCGTGCGAAATTGGCAAATGACATCGCGGGTACATTAAACTGGGTTGAAGGATGGAAACAATGGTGGGATGCAAACCGTCCGGGCGAAGGTCAATATGTGATGTCGGTTGACGAAAACGGAAATCAACTGTGGTTCCGTGTAATCACGGCGGACGAAGATCCAACCGCGGGTGGCGACACCGGTGGTGGCACGACACCGACCGAACCATAGTGGTGTCGCAAAAATTCCCCTCTGGCTAGAGGGGTGCCGGATAAAATCCGGCGGGGTGTCGCCAAAGACACCGGTCGCAAAGAGGGATTGCGACGAATGCTTTTGAGGGGGCAATTTGTTAGATTCAGGCAAAACATCAACAAATTGCAAAAACGTCATCCCGATGAAAATCGGGACCTCGTAGAGTCAGGTTGCGGCCCAATCTACGATGGCGCAAAGGGATACCGCATCAGGTGCGGTATGACGACAAAAGGTAAATAAAGAGCTTAGATAACTGAATCGCAAAACCGAGGGGAAAAAAGCGGTTCAGGGGTCAAAAGAAAGAACGCATGGATATATACAGTCAATTATTGTATGCACCCGTGTAACAACAACAACAAACAAAAACAAGCAAAAGGAACATACAATGAAATTTAAAGTACGTGGATTGGTATTCGTTGGCTTCGCGGCGGCAATCTTGTCTGCAAACGCCATGGCGGCATCCGACAATACCGTTACATCAAAATCTTATGTTGATACACATTTCCAGAACGTTGCAGATAAAGCCCAAGACCTTACTGCAACTGGCGATGCAGCAGCCACTCAATACCCATCTGTCGCCGCTGTTAAAACAGCCTTGCAAGAAACTGGCGCAACCGTTCAGTCTGGTACATTAACAGTTACCCAAAACGGCGAAACAATTGGTACGTTTAGCGCTAACCAGGCCACAAATTCTCCGGTAACCTTGGCCCTTACCGATACGACTTATTCTGCCGATGGCACAACCATCACAAAAGATGCTAATAATCAATTTAGTGCTAATACAACCGGCGGCGTAGCAGAAAATGGAACAAACCTGGTAACCGGTGGCGCTGTATATGATGCTTTGCATAATACAGCAAATGTTGGTAATGGTGCTTTGACCGTAACTGTGGATGGCGGAACCGTTACTGGCTCATTTGCAGCCAACCAAGCGGCTGGTTCGACAATAGCCATCACAGGTCTTGAGAGTTTGAGCAATAAACAACAAACAATTGACACAAACGCAACCGCTGAAGAAAAGGCCGCGAACTATCCATCTCAGGCCGCCGTTGAATCATATGTCACTAATGCTGTTTCTGCCGAAGCGAACGTACAAGCAAACTGGACCGAAACAAATACAACCAGTGATGCTTACATCCAAAACAAACCGACATTAGGTACAGCATCTGCTGCAGATGTTTCTACGAACGGTGTTGCCAATGGCGAAACGGGTTTGACAACCGGCGATCAGGTTTATGATTATGTTCAATCACAAACCAATGGTCAAGTGTTGCCGATGCCGTCTAGTTGCACAGCAACAAACCCTTGTGCTTTGATTACTGATGGCACCTCGGGCAGCCCAATGTGGGTACCGATTGCCCAGGCCGAAGCCAGCGTTGGTACAGGTGCATAATAAATACGGTAATGGTATCTGGGCTTAATAACCCCGGGATACTATATGCCAAAAATTGCTTGTGTCCTCAAACACCCACGCATCCCCGTGGGTGTTTTTTTACGTCATCCCACATTTCCCCGTCATCCCGGCGCAGGCCGGGATCTCTTCAGTCTTCGACGATAACAAAGAGATCCCGCGTTTCCGCGGGATGACGATGTACGAGCCGGGATCTCTTCAGTCTCGTCGTGAACCACCAGATCCCGCGTTTCCGCGGGATGACAAATTGGGGTGCAACATGACGAATGTGCGCCGGGATGACGGCTTTTTCCGCCGGGATGACAAATAAAAAAAACTTGCAAACACACAAAACACTTATAACATTAAATACATGGAAAAATCAGGCGGTTTTGTTTATATAATGACCAATAAAAAAAATGGGACACTGTATATAGGTTCTACCTCTGATTTAATTGGACGCGTGTTTGAACATAAAAACAAACTTATCCCAAAAAGTTTTACCGCACGATATAACCTGGACAAATTGGTCTATTTCGAATATCACAATCGATTGGATAATATGGTTATCCGCGAACGACAAATGAAAGAGTGGAATCGCGTATGGAAAATTCAACTGATTGAAAAAATGAACCCGGATTGGAATGACCTGTATAACAAATTATTGATTGAAACAGGTTACGAACCTGTAAACGGATAACCGTCATCCCACATTTTCGCCGTCATCCCGCCCCCCATTTGTCATCCCGCATTTCCCCGTCATCCCGCGGAAACGCGGGATCTCTTTATTATCGTCGAAGACTGAAGGGATCCCGGCTTTCGCCGGGATGACGTTCTTTTTCCGCCGGGATGACGAATGGGATGGTGCAACAACCACACTTATTTACACCAACCGGCACGTTTGCCACCGTTATAGCGGCGGGCCAATCCTGAACGGACCATATGCGCCGAAACATCCCCGCCATTCGCATCGCGAACATTGGCATCAATACGCCCCAAATATTTATCATCTTTGATGTTTGTTAATTCTACAATGCCGCCCACCGGCAAAATTTCCCCAAGTCGCGTTTTCGCGCGTGTCGCCCTTGCCCGTTCCGCCGCACATTTCCCATGAATTTCCGGTGTGTCTATGTCCCGAATACGCACACGCACCGGGACACGGATATCTTCGTCCAACATAACCGTTGCCCCAAAAGTATCGCCGTCAACAATATAATCCACGCGCGCCGGCGTGGCCGCCGCCATGCCAACAAACAAAATCCCGAAAATAAAACCGGCAAATTTCCGCATTACGGCAACCGTGGCGACCATGTTGGTTCCAATCCATTTACGCCGTCCGGCAAATCTATATCGTATATATTTTGCCCGGTAATATCGACACTGCGAATATGACTGACCCGTTCGATATTGTCATCCGCGCGTTCGGTTTCATAATATACCACACGGCGCGAACCCGGGGCCCAGGATGGGGCCTCCATAAACCAACCACCCGCCAAAATCTTTTCGTTTTTACCACTTGGCGACATCACACCGACATAGAAAGTATCGTCCGCCATTTTCGTAAAGGCGATGAATTGCCCGTCCGGCGACCACGCCGGCGTTGCATACCGCCCCGCCCCGTACGTAATGCGCTCTACCGCGCCGGATTCCAGGTCCAAGACGTGAATTTGCTGGGACCCACTGCGGTCGGAATTAAACGCAATTTTACGGCCGTCTGGGGAATAACTTGGACTGGTGTTAATCGAATTGCCGGTCGTTAATTGCTTCAAGAAATTGTTTTCTATATCATATTCATATATGTGCGTAATGCCATTTTTTACCAAAGACAATGCCACACGCGACCCGTCCGGCGAAAACCGCGGCGCAAAGTTCATTCCGCCGAATTGCCCAAGCCGCCTTTGCGCACCTGTGTTCAAATCCAAAATCCAAACCATCGGGTCATCGTTATAGTAAGATAAAAAGACTATCGATTGCATATTCGGCGAAAAATGTGGCGACATAACAAATGTTTTTTCATCCGACAGATAACGCATTCCATATCCGTCTTGGTCCATAATCGCCATACGTTTGGTGCGTTTATCAATCGGGCCGGTTTCGGCAATAAACACAATCTGGGTATCGAAATATCCAACCTCGCCCGTTAATCTTTCATAAATCGCGTCCGCCATAATATGCCCCAAACGTCGCACAGACTTTTTCGACGCGGCCAGACTTTGCGCCTCTATCTGTTCTTGGCCCGCAACATCCCAAACATAGAAATCCAGTTGATATTTGCCATCTGCCAATTTGGTTAATTTAGATTGCACCAACACCGCCGCCTTAATCGCCGCCCAAGACTTAAACGACGGCATCGCGTCCATTTTAACAAATTCCGGAAACGCATCGTGGTTCACAATATGAAACAAACCGGTACGTTTCAGGTCGGCCTCAACCACACTGCGAATTGTCGCGGCATCGGTGGCGGATGCACCGTTTGCGGTTTCAAACTTCTGGACCGCAACCGAAATCGGTTCCG
Organism: Candidatus Enterousia sp.; assembly: GCA_045546075.1. GTDB lineage: Bacteria > Pseudomonadota > Alphaproteobacteria > Rs-D84 > Rs-D84 > Enterousia. The sequence continues at coordinate 25,225 of JAZQCF010000015.1, read as the reverse complement.
CCCCACCCGCAACAATATCAACCTTTAATTCCGCACGCGCCATCGGCACACACAACGCAAACACGGCAAACGCCAACCCCAAAATTTGTTTGAACATAAAAAATCCTTTCCCTGTAAAAATGTTTTATAACCGATTCGCATTTTAGAACATCAATATATAAAGTGCAAGTCCATTAAACACCCAAAATCAAGCCTAAAACCACCCAAAAAAACAGACACAAAAAAATTTATAGTATCGCAAAAATACCACGGTTTTCCGGACCATACAGGCCGCCATACAAACGCCAACACGCCCGTAAATACTGGCGTTTATACAAATGTATTGACAAATGTAAATACAATGGTATAGTGACCTGTAAAGACGGTTGTATTGTACAATGTATTGGATAACGTATATAAAGGATAAAAATGCCAAACGTGATGCAACAACTTTTTGTAATGAACATTGAATCGCTGTTGCGGGAATATGCCGCATATCGCGCATTTAATAAATCCGATGCGGTTATAAATATGCGAATTCCGCGCCCCATTTTGGACCGGCTTAAAGAATTGGCCGCCGCCCAGCACGTTCCATACCAATCGTTAATTTCGTCTGTCCTGTTTTCGTTGGCGAATACCGAAGATAACAACAAACAATAACCAAAGGAAAGAAAAATGGAAAACATTTTAATGCCATACAAACAAGAATACGAATTGTTGAACGCGGCACGACAAAACACCCGAACATACAGCAAAATGTCTTTGTGGCCGGAATGGGCACCGGACGAAAAAATCGATGTACCAACAACCGAATTTTGGAAACTGTCCAGTTTATTCCAAACGATTGACGGATTAAATGCCGAACCATACAAAAGTACGATTACATTGGACAATCTTGTTCGCGCATACACCCCGAACAAGATGAAAGAAAAAAATCCAGAACGTATGTCAAAAATGGCATCACAACACTTCCGCGTTTTGGACGATAAAAAATTTGACGCAGAATTGACACGTTTTGCCGCATGGGCGTTGTTCAAAGAAATCGGCAAAACCAAACCGACAATTTTTCATCAAGAATACTTCTTGGCACCAAATAACACCGCCGCAATGGAGATATACAAAAACGCATTACAGACCGCACGTATCGGTTTACGCGACAATGTTAGAAAATACCAAAAGCAATTAAACGGCATTATGAATAAATTGCACGCACAAAACAAACACTATGCCGAATTGAATCGCGAAATGACCAAATGGCTGTTTGGGAACCTGAACGCGGCCGATATTCAATATGAATACAAACTGCCCGATAACAAACCATTGGCAGATTTTATGAATGCGCATTTATTGGCGGCATATGGCAACGCACTTGAAAACATTGTCCACAAATGGGATTTTGAGGTTCCTGCGCGCGAATACAGTATTCTGCGCGGGGTTGTGTACAATGAAATGATTGCGGCACGCAAAGATATGCAAAAGAAATTCGGTAACCCCGAACACAATTTTGTGCGCAGCGTTTATAACAGCGGTGTATCGGTGGACGAAGTCGAAAAATGGCACAATAAACGCGAATTCGAATTCGCACGCGCACACCTGAACGACCACGTGCGTTAAAGCAAAAAAAGAAAGGCATCAACAGATGCCTTTTTATTTTTTATATATTTTTAGTGCCCTACTTTGAACGCATCAACAACGCAACCGAAATATTCTTGGCCGCCCGTTGACCCAACAAATTGCAAAACAAAGCCGACACCGAACAGAATAAAGAAACCGACCAACATACCAATTCCTTTATCTTTAATATCGTCCTTTTTAACATCACCGGCTTTGATAAAGCCCCACGCCCAATCCATCAAAACAAATGCGGCACCAACAAACGCCAATGTTCGCAAAATGTTTATAACACCCTTTAAATTTCTAATTAAATCACACACAGGACTATCCGCGAACGCAGGCATACTTGCCATCACGAACACCGATGCCGCCAAAACATAATTTGAAATCTTCTTCATATTAAATCTCCTTTTCGGTGATATTTTATCACAAAAATATATCGATTTCAAGTGTTACCGTCATCCTGTACTCTCAGCGTCATCCCGGCGCAGGCCGGTATCTCTTCAGCCCCGTCGTGAACCACCAGATCCCGGCTTCCGCCGGGATGACAGTTTTTTTTCGGGGGATGACGATACACGTCCGGAACGACAAAAAATGGCTGCATCCCGCAACCATTTTACTAACCCTTGTTCCAAGAAGCCTTGGCAAAGTGGAAACTAACCACTTATTTCCCGGTTATTGTATAAAAACGACGGGAAATCGGTTCTGCGCGACAGCATCCACAATCCGCGGCCACCGGTGCGCTTTCAATCATTGCAGGAACCAAAACCTTGCGGTCATTACGCGCGACGCGACCACCATTATCGCGTGCGAACAAATCTTCACAACGGGTGTTTTTATAAACAATGCGGTTATTACCATCAATGCCATCAATATTCGCCGAATAATGACGTGCATATTCATCACTGTAATAGATGCAATCTTTACCATCCTGGGTATAACGGACACCACCCTTGTAATAATCATAGTATGTGCAACCCGCCAAACCCGCCATCGCAATCATATAAACCAGAAGTTTTTTCATCGCATAATCCTTATGTTTGTTGCCTCTATCACACTCCCGATTCGTTCAATGGTATTTTGGCACAAATGCCCCCGGTGTCAATTATTTTGTGCACCACCAATAAAAATATGATATAATTGCCTTAAAGGAATGTATGGATGGCAAAATACCACGAATTTGGATTGGTGAACACGAACCAAATGATGGCAAACGCACTGGCGGGGCACTATGCGGTCGGGGCATTTAATTTCTATAATATGGAAACATTTTCCGCGATTCTTAGGGCGGCACGCGACACACACAGTCCTATAATTATGGCGGTATCGGAATCCGCATTAAAATATATGGGTGATGAAATGTTAATGTCTATGGTTCGTGCGGCGGGTATTAAACCACACGAAGAAATTGCGTTGCACCTGGACCACGGACACAGTTTCGAATCCTGTGCCCACGCCATAGATTTGGGATTTTCCAGTGTTATGATTGACGCAAGCGCATTACCGTTTGATGAAAACATAGCCATTTCCGCACGTGTGGCGGAATACGCGCATCGTCACAGTGCCTCGGCCGAGGCCGAATTGGGGACACTAACCGGATTCGAAGACGAAAACACAAATTCTAACACTGAAATATTTACCCGCCCCGCGGACGCGGCGGAATTTGTGGCACGCACAAATATTGATTCACTTGCGGTCGCAATCGGGACATCGCACGGCGCATACAAACGAAAACACGATAATGAAACTTTGCGTTTTGATATTTTGGCGGAAATTGCGAATATTTTACCCGACCTGCCCTTGGTCCTGCACGGGGCATCTTGTATCCCGGATGTATTGGTTGACACAATAAACGCGAACGGTGGCAATATGTCGGGCGCACGTGGAATACCAATCGAACAACTGAAACGTGCGGCAAAAATGAATGTATGTAAAATAAATGTGGACAGTGATAATCGTATGGCCTTTACGGCGGCAATTCGCGAAATATTCGGCGCACACCCAGATATTTTTAATCCACGCGAATACCTGGATGCCGCAAAATCCGCCGTATACGACAACACGGTCGGTGAAATAATTAACATTATGAATTCGGCAAACAGAGTGGTTAGTGGATAGTGTAAGTGGTTAGTGTGAAAACGGCGCGATGCGCCGTTTTTATTTTTTACAAATGCGTTTACACCGCAACAGGCAAAACCCATTACTAAATAAAGACTGAACAATGTTTTCCGGAACAATCTCTTTACCCTGTTCATATCGATGTAATTGCCGCACCGATACGCCAAACATTTTTGCGACATCCTTGGCGCGAACCGATTGGTTCCGGCGCGAATTCCGCATAAGTTGCCCATAGTATTTTGTATCAACCAACGTAACCATTTTATACCTCCATTTTTGGTTATAAAAATACCGTCAAGACGTTTGACGGTTGGAGGTTGAAAAGCTGTAGAGATACAGTATTGCTTATTCAATATATTCGCAATCCTCCAACCAATGGTGGAGTTTATTCTCTAAGGGCTTTTCAAACCCCGCACCGGTCGTCAACCAATGCGAAAATATTATAATTAAAAACGGTCGCATTTGCAACCGTTTTCACTAACCACTTACACTATCCACTATTTCGCCCGTTCGACGTATTCAAGTGTTTCAGTATTTACCACAATCTTTTCGCCCTGTTCAACGAAAACCGGAACCTGGACACGCACGCCGTTATCCAAAATTGCAGGTTTGCCGCCACTGCCGGTTGCGGTCTGCCCCTTTAATGCCGGTTCGGTTTCAACGATTGTCGCAACAACAGTTTTCGGCAAAGTCATAGACACCGGTTGACCTTCGACAAAGTTCGTTTTAACCGTCATATCGGGTGCCAAGAATTTAACCTGTTCACCCAATGAATCCATCGGCATAGTAAATTGCTCGTAATCAGACAAATTCATAAAATACGCATCGGTTCCATCGGAATACAGGTATTGGCAATCACGGTCTTCAACCATAAGTTTTTCAACCTTGTCTTCGGCGCGCCAACGGTCGCCGCCCTTGTTTCCTGAATCAATATCGCGCAGGTCGGCCTGAACAAACGCGCCGCCCTTGCCGGGTTTAACCTTGGTAATAGATGTTACGGTATAACGGTGGCCGTTATGGGAAATCACCCAACCGACCCGCATATCATTTGCTGTCACAGATGCCATATTAAATCCTCTTGGTTTTATTTATAACGGGTTAAGGTTATAAAAAACATTCCAAAAACGCAAGTTTTTTATTCTTTTTTTCGCACCCGATTTGTGATATAATTCAAATCATGAAGACCAAGATTTTATTTTTGTCGTCTATGATTTGCATGTGCAGCATGGCGGCCGCAGTCGCGTCCGAATGTACGGGCGATGATTGCTATGAACCCGAACCGGTTGTTGAATCTGTGAACCGTGAATATTCATGGTTTGACTATGACGCGCCGGACGAACCGATTGTGGAATATGAAACGGTGACCGACGAAGTTGTGGTTGATGCGCCATCGAACCTGATGCCGATGCGCAATGTTAAATTGCTGTCTATCAAGCCTGCACCGATTGATGACCGCGCACCACTGTGGGACGGAACAAACGGGAAATACACACCGCGCACATATCCCAAAACCGTCAGTTGGAAAAACGGCGTGCCACTTTGGGATGATTCTATATCGAATTATCAAAAGAAAGATTTTCGCGATTGGATGTTAAGCGACCTGCCGGAACTTTATTTGCGCGAACCGGATGCAAACGATGTTGAATTGGTTGAATTGTATAATGACACCATGAACGATGCCGCGGAAACGCGCGCCCGCATTGAAGAATTATTATCACCAAACAAACCAAGTGAAAATTTGTGGCTGGACACATCCACGACCGAAATTGTGGACGTAACACCGCCGTGCGACACGCCGACAACATTTGCGCCCGACCCGAAATACGTGGCCCAGGATATGTCTGCACCAATTCGTACCGCGTTCGGCGATGACGGTTGTCCGTTCGAAACCGAAACCGAATGCAATATTTGGCGGCGCAAACCGATTATTCGTGAAACCGTGTCCCCGCGCAGTCCCAAGATTCGTGCAGACAAAATGTATGAATTGTTGTCGTCTGCGAATTGCAACGGCGAATTGGATGCGAATTCACCCGCCGCGGCACCATTGGTGGAACGTTATAAAATGCTGATGAAATCTGCACGCGCATGCTGTATCGAAGGTATGAAATATTCATTGAAAAACGCGGGCGCATCGGATGGTTTGATTTATAAATTTATGGCGGACGATGCAAATTTCTATAACATCGGGAACCGCTGTTTAATGATGAACGACACCGAATTAGATGAAAAATACCCCGAAACGGCAACCGCCGCGGTTATCGCAGACGTTCGCAATGGGTGCCTGTGCCGCGGCCGGCAATGGTTCACGGCGATGTTGGCCCCGTTTGTTGACGCATGGAACGCCAGTCCGGATTTTGCCGCATCTAAATTCTATTGGACCTATACAGACGGCCTGAACCGTGCGGTTACGGTATCCATAAATGACGATGTCCAAAACGTATTGGAACAAATCGCCGTATGCCCATAGGCATTACAATTTTACAGACAAAATAAAAATCGCCAACCGGCGATTTTTATTTAATACACCCACAATACCCATTATCACAGTACGAGCTTCCCGATAGGCAAGTGCAATCCGCCACGGTTAGACACCGTGTTCTATCATCAAACGGATCGTCACAGTCATAAGTTGGTTCATACAGATGAACCAATAAACAATTACCATTTAAATCTTCTTCTTCACAATCAAACCCCGGCATAGCATTTTGAATACAATTATTGTTTCTTTGTATTACATCGACAGTCACCAATTTATTGTTATCAAATCTATTATTATACGCCTGTGTACCATCATAAATTCCACGTTCACCAATTACACCATTGCCGGTTGTGGTATATGTAACAACGGTTTCACCGGGCGTAGATGCATTTGTACCGGCGGCGGGTATTTTATTTTGCTTTAACGCATCTTGTGTGTCCACATAATCTTTGGATGTAACGGTTGATGATGCTGCGAAAACTGAATTAAATGCGATAATTGATGCAATCGCACCAATGAATAATGGTCTTTTGCTCATATTTTTCCTCTTTGTTTTACACCCATAATGGTAACAAAAAAGGAACGTTTTTGACCACCCCGCACGCATATAAAAACCCGCGGAAAACCGCGGGTTTTTACTAATTCCTGTCCACCGAAGCCTTGGTGCCTGCGCCACGAAGCTTTAGCAAAGTGGCGAAGGCGAAACAAAACATTATACCCTACATCCGCATTGGCATCAAAATAAACAATGCATCGGTGTCTTTGTTGGTTGATTTGATAATCGTCGGCGAAAGCGGGTCTTGCATTTCCATCTGAAATTTTTCACCTTCGACCTGGCCTGCAACATCCATCAAGAACTTTACATTAAATGTAACACTGAACGATGCATCGCCATTGTATTCGATATCTAGTTCTTGGGTTGCGGTTCCGGCATCCGGACTGGATGCGTTCACAACCAATTTGTTCATAGAAAATGTCAACTGAACAGATTTTGTTTTATCAATACTGGCCACCGAAACCAAATCAACCGCGTTCAAGAATTGTTTGCGGTCCATAATGGCAATCTTGTCATTACCCTTGGGGATAACAACGCGATAGTTTGGATACTGGGCATCGACCAATTTACTGGTCAAAATGGCGGCACCAATCGTAAAACGCGCCTTGGTATCCGACAATTCGACATTGACATCATCAACGGTTGCGTCTTCCAATAATTTGGACAATTCGCCAATCACGCGACGCGGCAAAATCACAGACGGCATTTCCGCAGAGCCCGCCGGTGCCGCCATCGCACACAGTGCCATACGTTGGGCATCGGTTGCGACCGCCGTCAATTTAGCCGCACCATCGTCATTTGAAATATGGAAATAAATTCCCCCCAAGTGATAGCGTACATCATCGGTTGGAATTGCAAACTTTGTTTGATTGATAAGATGGGCCAAATCCCCGGTTGTCATCTGGAATTTTGTGGTCAGGTTGCTGCCCGCCATGGCCGGGAAATTTTCCGCCGGCAACGTCGGCAAATGAAATACGGCGCGGCCACTTGCCACCACCAGAGAATCCCCCGACTGTTTGAACGATATTTCGGCATCATCCGGCAATTTACGCACAATATCATACAACATCTGGACCGGGACAGTAATTTTGCCCCCCAATGTTACATCGGCGGCAACGTGTTCAACCAATTCTAAATCGACGTTTGTCGCAGACAAAACCAAATCATCACCAACATCCAATTTAACATTCATCAATATTGGCAATGTTGCCCGCTTTTCAACAATAGACTGCATATGCCCCAACGCCCGGATTAAAACCTGACGAAACACAGAAAATTCCATTTTAACGCTCCTGTTTATCTGTTCTAAAATAACCTTTCCACATTCTCTCTGGGGTGATTTTATCAAAAAATGCCGATTCGGTGCAAGGGCAAAAGCGCGCAAAAAATTATTTATTCGTCACCGCCCCGGATTCAGGATTTATAACACCATTGGCCAAATCAATTACAGGCAAATCCATCCATTCCGGGTCGTCGCGTCGCGCCGGCGCACCTTTCTTTAATGCGGTTTTACACGGATGTTCATCCGCCAGCCAATTTTCCAACAAATCACCGGCCAATAATCCAACACCCGCCCCCGCAACCAGCCCTATTCCGCCGGTAATCGGTGCCAACAACAGCCCCAGTCCCGTGGCCGATAACGCCTTGCCCGCGATGGCGGCACCACTGATAGTAATATCCGGTTCCGCCAAATTACCAGACAATTTTATCGTATTCACAACATTTCCGGACAAAGATAATTTTATTCCACGCACAGGTATTGTCGTCAAAGATAAATCCAATTTTTCACGCCCCAAATTAACATCGCCATCCAACATAATATTTATCGCATTTGTTTCTATGGCAACACCATTGTGGGTTTCCGCCAACCCATCACGCAACTTCAAATTTACCGCCACACAATTTATTTTCATTTGGTCATATTTCTTTTTTGAACGGAACATATCTTGGATGGTGTGGCGCAGACTGGTCAAGAAATCTGTCCCATACATATATGCCACCAAATCAGAATGCGCATACCCGGATGCCGTAGAATACAATCGCACCGGACCAGTGATTGTTTTCATCACTTCGGTCATATTTGTCCCGTTACCACGAACATAAACCTCGAAATCAACCGGCAATTCAGAAATAAAATCATTCGTGTTTATCTGTTCCAGTATTTTTCCAACCGTTATTCCACGACCAACGCCCCCCATTTCTAAATACATCTGGCCCGATGATTCTATTGTTCCGTCAATCGCGGCATCTATATTACCATCGGCAAACCCCGTATTTGCGGTTATGCGTATAACATTATCACGAACACTCGCCCCCACCTTAAGGTTGTTCAATGACAAATTGCGATAGACAATTAAACGCCCCAAATCAACATTTAATGTTATTTTTTTATTATACAGGAACGAACCGAACAATGGCATATCTTTGAAAACATTTGGTTTATAGTTTGCCGGATGCTTTTTAGAACCATATATTTCCGGGAACAATTCCAACAGGTTGATTTTCTTTGATGATAATTTCAAATTTATGTCTGTGATTTTTTTTGACCAATCAATCGTTCCCGACATATTTATATCACTGCCCCGAACGGCAATGGACGATTTATGCAGTGTTAATTTATCGTGCCCCAATCCGCCCGCAACATTTACACTTATCTCTGGCATTTTGGGTAAATTTAATCCCAAGAAATTTCCAATCGGGGTAACATCGGGAATATCGCCTTTGATAATAAAATCAATTGGAATTTTACTGGTTCCTTCCAACGCAACATCGGCAATCAATGCATCGCCATCAGATGAAAATGCAACCTTGACCGGATAAACTTTGCGTTCTGCATTGTATTTATCAAAAGAAATTATAAACGGTATCAATGTGTTGTCCAACTTAACCCAACCCCTGTATTCCCGTTTTTGTGAAAAATTGCCCGCACGAAAACTTAATTGTGAAACAGAATATTTTTGACCATCAACATACGCATCAAAATTATTAATGGTTAACATTCCAAAACCCGGGTCAATAAATGGATATTCCGGTTGGACATTTTCTTTCTCTACGCCGGAATCCGCCGTATAGCCATTTTTATCATCATTATTTGTTGTATCAAAAAATTCATATTTACCATTGGAATTTTTATCAACAAAAACCTTGGCATCGTTCACACGAATTCTTTGAATTGTCGGTCGATTGGAAAACAAAGATATTAAATCCAAACCAACTTCAATGGTTTCGGCTTCAAAGAAATTTTTATGTTTCGATTTCGCCGTATTTGGAATACTGACCCCGCGCACAGTAACACGCGGACGCAAAGATAATTTCCACGACACATCACCGGTAATCTCGATGGGCAAGCCGGTCGAAGACCGTAACACCCCAAGCAAATTTGAACGCAAAACGTTCATATCCATTTTGGACAATGCAATAACGATTGCGACACCCAACACCATAAAGAATATAAATATAACCCGCGCAATCACAAAAAATTTTTTCTTTCGTGTCATCCCAAAATCCTTATGGTAATGGCAATTCCAATAAACTTATTACCGGTTTCATAAAATCGGGCACCGGTGCGCGAAACGTAACCATACGGCCTGTGGCCGGATGCTGAAACGTGATTTTATGTGCAAACAGGAATAAATTATTTGTTGCAATTACCGAACGCAGCCCAACATCCATATCGCGCCCGTGACCGTATAAATCATCCCCAACAATTGGTGCGTTTAATGAAAACGCACTGTGCATACGTAATTGATGCGTCCGCCCGGTTTGCGGTCGAAACAATACCCACGTCAACATTCCTGATGCCCGCGCCAAGACCCGAAATTCTGTAACCGCGTGATGCGGGCGCGCACCGGTCCCATTTTCACGATCCGGCGAATCGAATACGCGTCCCTTTAATAAATAGTTATCTATTACCCCCCGGGATTCTGCGACATCACCATTCAACAGCGCCAAATACTCTTTGCGCGCAGTCTTGGTTTGAAATTGACGTGACAAAACCTGGGCGGCGTGTTGGCTTTTTGCGACAACCAACAAACCACTGGTTTCCATATCCAGACGATGAACCAAAGAAATCTTGGCATACGGGAACAATGCCGCCGCCATTTTATCAACAGATTTTCTTATTCCTGTTCCACCCTGGACCGCCAAACCCGCCGGTTTATTAAAAACAACAATATCATCATCACTGTGGACAATGCACAGGCGCAATTTTTCCAAATCGCTTAAAGAAAAATGTTCGCCCGATTCGGTTTTTTTCTTGGGCTCTGTGGCATATTCTGCAATGGTTGGTGGCACGCGCACCGCATCACCTTCGCGCAGAATTTCTGTTCCATGACAACGGCGCGAATTTACACGTATCTGGCCACCACGACACAGCCGATAAAATTCGCGTTGTGGCATTGACGGAAAATGTCGCAAAAACCACCGCAACAATCGTGTTCCGTCTTCAACCGAAGAAACCGTTATCAATTCCGCCATCCGGATTATTCGCCATATGTTATTTTTACAACATTCTTACCGTTGCCGGCATTACAACTGCCGGATGCACCACTTTGTTTTCCGTCGGTTGCCAAATACCCAACAGAATCAGACCACGCCTTGGTTACAAAGTATTCACAATCACCATCGGACAGACCGGTTATTGATACAATAAATTGACGACTGTTCGCCGGGTCAACCGCCAATTCATACGTTCCGCCATATGTGTTCTTGGCCGACATTCCAATCGCACCAAAAATCGTAGAATTGTTTATATTGGAAAAATCATCATATTCGCCCAGTAATTGGCGCACCCCGGTTACAATTTGTAACACTTCTTCGTTAACGGTGTTCCGCTTTTGCGTTCGCATTGCGGTTGAAATCATTCCAATGGCCCCAACGGTTAAAACACCCATAATTGCCAAAACACCCAACATTTCTATCATTGAACGTCCAGATTCATATTTCATTTTTTATTCCTTTGTTTGCTATTTGGTTATATTTATTCTATCATAACGATTATGAATATTCAATTCCGCGATTTAATTACAAATGCCCCCGAATCCCCCGGGGTTTATCGTATGTATGGTGCAAACGATACCCTGCTTTATGTTGGCAAGGCAAAAAATCTTGCGAATCGGCTGCGCCAGTATATTGATATATCAAAACTGGAATTACACAAACAGGTTATGCGAACACTGGTTACGCGCGTTGAATGGGAAATTACCGCAACCGAATCGGATGCACTGTTATTGGAACAAAAACTTATCAAAACCCAGAAGCCTAAATACAACATAATGTTAACCGATGGGAAAATGTACCCGATGTTGGCATTAACGAATCATAAATATCCACGCCTGTTAAAATTTCGGGGTAAAATTTCCCAACGTCGCGACGTTTACGGTCCATATCCTTCGGTCCAGGCATTAAACGAAACCATAAAAATGATACAAAAGGTTTGTCAAATTCGAACCTGTAATGATACATTTATGAATAATCGTGTGCGACCATGCCTGTTGTATCAAATTGGCCGATGCAGTGGTCCGTGCACAATGGATGTTCCAAATTATGATGAAAATGTGAAATTGGCGCGTCGCATATTAACCGGCGACAGCGAACCCATTGTTGCAGAATTATCCGCACAAATGAAAGCATACGCCGACAAAATGGATTTTGAAAACGCCGCGTTATTACGCGACAAAATCGCCGCATTAACAAACACATCCGTTCGCGGTATACGGCGGAATCCGGCGTATAGCCACGATTCGCATAATGCAGAAAATTGGAATAAAACAATTGATGAAATGGAACGTTGGATTGGCAAAAAAATCACATATGCCGGTGTGTTTGATAATTCACATTTGTTTGGAACAAACCCTGTGGGTGCGATGATAACATTTGGACACGATGGTTTTATAAAATCTGGATACAGACACTTCAAATTACACGACACGACACGCGCCGGAAACGATATTGCAATGATGGCGGAATTTGTGGAACGCGCCGTAAAAAACAGTCCTGAATTAGACCTTATTATTGTTGACGGTGGACGCGCACAATGGAATATTGCACACGCCACCGTACCAAACATCCCCGTTCTGGGGGTCACCAAAGGCGAAGTCCGCAATGGAGATGAACATTTTATTATGCCGGATGGCACCGAAGACAGAACACTGTCCAAGGATTCAAAATTGTTTTTAATGTTGCGACGCGTCCGGGACGAAGCGCATCATTTTGTCATAACATATCACCGGACAACGCGCGCAAAATCAATGACCGGTTCGTGTTTGGATAAAATAGAAGGAATCGGCGCAGTGCGCAAAAAATTATTATTAAATCATTTTGGATCTGTCCGCGGAATTATGGATGCAGATATGGCGGCATTGTTGCGCGTGCCGGGACTTGGGAAATCTGCGGCGGAAAAAATATACAATCATTTTCATTAAAAATATGATATAATTAAAATCGCAAATACAACCAAAGGAATATAAAATGAAATTTTTTGTAAACTTTTTATCGGCATTTCGCATTTTTGCGTCTTTTGCCATTATTGGAACATTGATGTCGGGAATGTATATGACAACACTTATTTTGTTTGTTTTGGCGGCATTAACCGATTTCTTTGATGGATACCTGGCCCGGAAATACGATGTATGCACAAAAATCGGTGGCGTTATGGATCATATTGGCGATAAACTGTTGGTGGTAAATACATCAATATTATTGTGTATTATGATGCCGGTATGGTTCATCGTGATACCGATTATAATAATGATTGCGCGTGAATTGTATATTAGCGGCCTGCGCGAATTTTTGGGCACACAAAAGATTGAAATGCCGGTCCCGCACGCAAGATTTTCAATGGGTAAAATCAAAACCGCGATGCAGATGATTGCAATTATCGCATTCTTGGCATTGTTCGCATTGGGTGCATCGGCGGGTTCCGCATCAAGTGGTAAATTTATATTATATGCAATTTACGCATTACCAAATATCGGTATATTTGGGCTGTGGTTTGCATTGGCGGCATCCATTTGGTCGGCAACACAATACACGATGGATTTTATCCGCAAATCAAAAAACATTAAGAAATAAAAAGACCCGCCACGGCGGGTTTTTTTACAGGCACAAAATCACCAATACAGCATAAATCGCCGTATAGAACGTTCTAGAACCATCCCTTTTTGGCGGATTTCGTTTCGGCAAATTCGGTTAAAATTTTCTTTTGTTTTTCGGTAAGTTTGGTTGGAATTGTTATTCCAATTTCTATGTACAAATCACCAAACGATGATGCACGCCCGGTCGGCATACCGTGCCCACGCACGCGCAATTTTTCACCAACCTGGGTTCCACTTGGCACCTTGACCGACAGTTTTTTATCATCGATTGTTTCGATTTCAATTTCACCGCCCAACGCCAATGTTGTGAACGGTAAATCAACGTGCATTATTAAATTTGCACCATCGCGTTCAAATTTATCATCCGGCAATACGCGTACATCCAGATAGAAATCACCGGCCCCGCCACCGTTTGCCCCCGCTTCACCTTGCCCGGCCAGGCGCAATCGCGCCCCGTCTTCAATTCCGGCGGGAATTTTTACATCAATCGTTCGATTTTTATGGACAACGCCCGCCCCATCGCAATCGGGACATTTTTTATCAATTCTGTGTCCCAAACCGTTACATTCCGGGCACGGTGTTTGCATCGCAAAGAAACCCCGTTGCACATTCACAAAACCGGTTCCGCGACACCGCGAACATGTTGACGCAGGCTTTCCATCGGCCGTCCCATATCCATTACACTTTTCACATTTTACATTACTGGAAAACTTGACCGTATGCGTTTTACCAAAATATGCATCGCGCAGTGAAATTTCCACTTCGTCCAGTAAATCGCGTCCGCGTGTCCGTGCGCCCGCGCCCCGCGCGCCGGCACCATCGAACCCGCCAAAGCCGAACCCGCGCATTGCTTCGCGCAATATATCCTCCATACCGGCACCGCCGCCCATATCAAAGTGAAACGCGCCGTTTCCAAACGGGTTTCCGCCCATTCCCGCCGACGCGCCGTTTCCACCGGCGAACGCGGCATCGCCATATCGGTCATAGGCCGCGCGTTTTTGCGGGTCTTTTAATATATCAAATGCGTTATTTACTTCTTTGAATTTTTCTTCGGCGGCCTTGTCCCCCGGATTTTTATCCGGATGATACTTCATCACCAATTTATGATAGGCCTTTTTAATATCGGCATCTGTCGCATCGCGTGCAACACCCAAAACTTCATAAGGATTTTTATTCATTTCAACGGTCCGTAATTATTTCTTGCCTAAATATATAATGTGTTTTTTGACAAAATCAAGCCCACTAATATTCTTATTGTGTATTGACATTTTAATATTTTGTGCTATAACAACAAAAGACAAAAAGGACCATGACATGGATAGGTTATACGAATTTTTACAAGAAAACGTTGAACACAACGAAAAATACCGGAATTTGCCGCTTGAACAAATACCGAATTTTTACCTTAAACGCCCACTTACCAAGCATGAAATGAACGTATTACAACTTATTGCATTATGCGAAACGGATAACGAGGAACAATATAAAAATTGGCTACGTTCTATGGTGCTTAATGGCCATATTAAGAATTTTCTAAAAGAGGCAAGAGAGGCGGAAAAACGTGGATATTGGGAACGCGGAGAGCACATATTACATGAAACTGGTATTTTCGAAGCAACTTTAGATAAACCGGTACCCTTTCCACCACAAAGAAGAGAACATTAAAGCAATCAAACATAATAAAATCATCCTGACCGTCCATCTTCCGGACGGTCATTTTTTTAACAAATTTTATGTTTACCCTTGCGAAAAACAAAATAATGTTCTAATAATAAATGCATTATGGTTGAACAAAATTCGCACTCTTATGACGCATCGGATATCCAGGTTCTAGAAGGTTTGGAACCGGTCCGTCTGCGTCCAGGTATGTATATTGGTGGCACCGATGAAAAGGCGTGGCACCATTTGCCGATTGAAATTATGGACAATTCTATTGACGAAGCCGTGGCCGGTTTCGCCAAGAAAATCACGGTACGTTTAATTGATTCAAAAACCATAGAAATAATTGATGACGGTCGTGGAATCCCGGTTGACGAACATCCAAAATACCCCGGCAAATCCGCGTTAGAGATTATTTTAACCACTCTGCATTCGGGGGGCAAATTTAATAATAATGTGTATAAAACCAGTGGCGGCCTGCACGGCGTGGGCAGTGCGGTTGTCAACGCCCTTTCGTCCAATATGGATGTAACGATTTCGCGTGACGGTTACGAATGGCACCAGACTTTTTCCCGTGGTCGCGCAACATCAAAAATTGAACGTGGAAATGCGACGCGTGCGCACGGAACGGCGATACGCTTTACAATCGATGATGAAATTTTTGGTGAATCGGCGGTATTCAAACCGGTTAAGATTTATCGTATGGCGCGGGCCAAGGCCTTTTTGTCCCGCGGTGTAAAAATAGATTGGCATTGTGCGCCGGAATTACTGACCGCGGATATGGACATCCCGGCCGACACAACGTTCTATTATCCAAACGGCGTGGCGGACTTCTTGGATGAAAAGACCCGCGATAAACCGCGTATTTTACCGAAAATGTTTTCCGGTGCGGTTGATTTCCCGGACGATTCGGGACGTGTGGAATGGGCATTGACCTTTTTAACCGATGAAAACGGCGCGGCATCGGACGATGGATTCTTTGCATCATATTGCAACACCATTGCAACCATTGACGGTGGCACACACGAAAGCGGGTTTAAGTCCGCCATTACCCGCGGGATTAAGGCATACGGGGACAAGGTAAACAACAAGGCCGCCGCAAACATTATCGGCGAAGATGTTTTTGATTCGGTTGCGGCGATTGTATCTGTATTCTATAAAACACCACAGTTTTTGGGTCAAACCAAAGAAAAATTATCTAATCCAGAGGTTGCAAAATACACTGAAAACGCGCTGCGTGACCCGTGGGAAATGTTCTTGGCGGCCGACCCGAAAACGGCAAATGCATTATTGGAATTTATAATAAACCTGGCCAATGCGCGCATCCGCGTAAAACAGGTCAAAGAGGTTGCCCGCAAGACCCCAACAAAACGTATTCGTATGCCGGCAAAATTGGCGGATTGTTCCAAACACGGCGTTGCCGGAACAGAACTGTTTATTGTAGAGGGGGAATCGGCGGGCGGCACCGCAAAACAGGCACGCGACCGCGCGACCCAGGCGATTATGCCCCTGCGTGGCAAGGTGTTAAATGTTATATCAAATTCGGATGAAAGATTCGGCAATAACCGCGAATTAAACGATTTGATTGACATTATCGGCGCAGGCACCGCAAAAAATTGGGATGACGCAAAACTGCGATACGAAAAGATAATTATTATGACCGATGCCGATGTCGATGGCAGTCATATTGCATCATTGCTGATGGCGTTTTTCTATCAAATGATGCCACAACTGATTTACGGGGGGCATTTGTATCTATCGTGTCCACCGCTGTATAAATTAACACACGGCACAGAATCTGTCTATGTGGACACGGATGAAGAATTGGACGAATTGACCAACGGCAAATATAAAAATAAACGTGTTGAAATATCCCGGTTTAAGGGATTGGGTGAAATGATGCCGAACCAATTAAAAGAAACAACAATGTCACCGAAAACACGCCGGCTTATTCGGGTTGAACTGCCCCCGCGCACGGACGATGGTGCCGAAGACACCGAAAAAACGCGCACGATTGTATCAGAACTTATGGGGAAAAAACCGGAGTTTCGATTCCGTTTCATCACCGAACATGCCCAGTTTGTCAAAGATTTGTTTGTATAAAGCGACCAATGTTAACAAAACCCGCGGGATTCCGCGGGTTTTTATATTTGTGTGGGGTGGTCAAAAACGAACGTTTTTGTCCAGTGCTTTTTTGATGTTTTTCAAAATATAGAAAATAGCGGAAATCCGCCATTTTTAATTGACAAAAACTCATTTTAGACTGGTCACAAAAAACGTTCGTTTTTTGTTATCATTATAAACATAAAACAACGCCGTCAGGCATTATTGTCATCCCGCGGAAAAAAGCCGTCATCCCGTTGTAAAACGGGATCTGGTGGTTCACGACGAGACTGACACGATCCCGGCCTGGACCACCCAAAAAATGCATTCGCATTTTTCGGGACCCGGTGCGCCGGGATGACGAGAGAAAGCCGGGATGACGGTGGAAAAAACAAAGAGGGAAAATATGAGCAAAAAATCATTATTCATTGGTGCGGTCGCATCAATTATCGCAATCAATTCAGTTTTGGCGGACACGGTTGTTACATCACGTAACTATGTGGATACCCAGGATGCGTTAAAACAAGATAAAATCACCGCCGGCACAACCGGAAATGTCGTCACATATAACGGCACACAAAACGGCCAGGCGCAATTCAGCGAGCGCGCAATTTTTGATCCGGATACGAACTTTGATTATGAAAACAATGAAGTTGTCTCTGGTCACGAAGGCGACCTGGTAACGGCGGATATTTACCCAGCCGTGGTCGATATTTATAACCAGATGGACGATATTTATAACCAGATACAACAGGCAACCAACCTGCCAACAATTACAACATCTAAAATGACCTGTGTGGACTTACCGGATTGCACACTATGGACGATGGCGGATCAAACCGTTTATGGGCAATGTTGGGCATCCGGCGCGCAATGTCAATCACGCGCAGAGTGTGCCACAAACTGTTGTAATGGTACATACGGATGTTCTGCCAATGGTAATAATTGCACTTGTGGTGGCCCAGAATAAAATTCCTGACCCATCCTACACTTGACATTTTTCAAATTTGTTATATACTCTGCGGGCTTGTGAACAAAGACCAAAGGAGGTATGTGTTATGGCAAACGAACAAAATCCTTATAAAAAAGTGTATATTATTGATATGAATCGGGTAAAAAGCAAGGTCAACGCATTACTTATGGGCAACACATTGCCGATTATCAATCCGGATGATGCAACAAAACCGACTTTCAAAGAATTTTCTGAACGCTGTGTCCGCAAATGCATAAACCAATACGACATCCTGGTGGCGGCATTGGGCACACAAACGGCAGGCACAATTATTGAATACCTGGACCAGGCAGGTAAACCGCTTGTAACACTGTACCCGACAAACGATATTGATGTTCATAATAATGATTGGACAAACCTGCCGCCGGTGGCGTTTGATGACCTGCACCGAACAATCAACGAACGCACGGCTATGCTGAAAAGATATAAAAATACTGTTCGTACACGATAAAAAAAATCCCCGAATGGGGATTTTTTTAATTCATTCCAACCCGGAAAGTATCGCCATAGTCGGCAACCTTTTGCCCGCCGACATTACAGGACAAATCTTCGAAACCTTTCTTTAATTGGTTCTTTTTGACCAATTTACTGGTAACAATTCCGCCAACGGTGCCCAAAACCACACCCGCAATCGAATCGGACGCAAGGCGCGCAGTGTTAAATTTACCCTCGGCATCCCGCCATTCATTTATTTTTAACCCCGCACGAATTTCGGCAAGACTTGAATAATACCTGCTAATATCTGCATTGACAACCGTCGTTTGTTCCAAATTGATATTATACTGCGTATTAACGCTTTCCAACAAAACCGATGAACCAGCCAACAATTTGCTAAGATTATTTGCCTGGGTCGCGGTCAATTTCTTTGGGCTATCACATATCGCCTGAGCGTCCTTGTAATTTTTCAAAAGTGTCGCTAAATCTGCCACCCCCGGATATTTTTTAACCGCACCTTCTAACTTTTCGACATTGCTCTTTATCATATTAACCAACTCTTGGTCACAAATTGCCCTTTCCCACACGGGGTAAATATAAACACTGCGATACGACCAACTTTTTGTATATTGCGGTGCAAACTCCTTGTTGCTGGCAGTGCCAGCAACCCAACCTTTATTTTCTATACGTGCCCCCGACGGCAAAATATTTTTTACAGCATAATCATAACGATCCTTGGACAATTTGTCATTATCATAATTTCTACTCTCGCCCTGTTGATCCGCACTAGCCACAACAACAAAATATGAAACCCCGCCATCGTTCCACAATTTCGCCAATTCTTGTTTTACATCATTAAAACTATCTGCGCACTCAGACGAAACGTTAGATTCACCAGTCTTGAAGTAAATAGCATAATTATCCATCTTGCTTTCTGGCTCCGGCTTTAAAACACAAAACCCGTCGCCACCCTTGGCATCCGACTGATCACCATAATAATCGGCCATCGCACTGCACGCGATTCCAAACATTACCACAAAAAATACAAGAAACTTTTTCATTTTTGCCCTCTTACATATGCTGTATTCTATCACAATATCGGGCAAATTACCAAGCATTTATTTATATTCTTCAACCATTTCTGCAATTTGGGCCGACATTACCAAATCAGACGACAGCATTTTTTCAATGCGCGCCAACGCATACATAACCGTTGCATGGTCACGACCACCAACATATTCGCCAATTTCGGTCAAAGACAAATCTGTTACACGCTTCAACACAACCATCATCATTTGACGCGCTAAAACCAAACCACGCGCACGACCTGTGCCACATACCGCATCATACGATACGCCCAATTTTTCACACATAGATTTAACCATAACAATCGGCGATTTAGATTTTTTCAATGTATCCGCCAATAATTTTTCCACAATCGTTTCATTGACGGATTCACCCATAATTTCTGCATAGGTACGAATTTTATTTACAATACCACCAATCACATGACCATTTGATGTAACGCGACCCGCGATTGTGTCTGCCAATTTCGAATCAACACCCGCACGTTCAAATATTGTTTTACGCACCGCGCGTGTTGGCGCAACAACATCCGCCACCAAACCAGATGCGAACAAAGACTGGGCACGATGGTCAAACCCGGTCAAATTACCCGGTGCCGCATTCGCCGTCAAAACAATGTTTTTACCCGCCGCACGCAAATCCATTATCAGTTGTAAAAATTCTTCACACGTTGCACGTTTGCCAGATAACACCTGAACATCATCCAGAATAAATGTATCGCAATTACGGCAATAATCTTTGAATGCGAATATTGTGCGATTCTGCAACGCGCGCGCAAATTCCGCCACGAACATCGAACCGGTCATCATAACAACGCGCCCCGATGCGGTTGCGTTTATCGCACCCGCCAACAATGATTTTCCACAACCCGCCGGTCCATAAATAAACAGCGGTGAAAATGTTGCCGCGCCCATCGCCATTTTCTTGCACGCAGACACAACAAACGCATTTTCTTCACATGAAATAAATGAATCAAAATCGCCGGCAATTTTCTTCGGGGCCGGCGCAGAATATGTTTGTACATTATTATCATTTGCGGTTGTATTTTTTACCGCCGGTGCATTCTTAACAACAATGCGCGCATCCATACCATATTCGGCGGCAACCGCATTTAACGCACCCATATATGTCATAGAAACAAAATCTGCGGTGAATTGATTCGGCGCACCAAATTCCAACACACCATCCAACACATCAATCGACAAAGGCGCAATCCACGCAGAAAAACAGGCCGCATCCATTTTGTTTGAAATCGCATTTTTGATTTCATTTGAATTTACCTGTTTGTTCAAAATTGCTGCCTGCATGCCGTTTCTCCTTTTATCTTGCGAAAGAGTTTCCTGCCGGTGCAAAGTGTGCAAAAGCCACCCGCATACAAACGCCAAACATTACCAAAATCATATTTTAATAAGATTTAACGTTCGTTTATGTTTTGTCCTACGTTTCTCTCTCGCCCTGCTTGTTTTATTTTGAAACCTAACCTTTCTATAAACCCTACATCAAGACATTTTACTTCTATGCTTAAAACTTCCTTTCACTATCTTGCCAACTTTCTGTACTTGAATCTTCCTTTCCTTATCGTCCTGACTACGTGAAACAATTTATAAGATTCATTTCCATTTACAACCAAATATTCACCATTTTTTTCAAATTTATTTTTTGACACCGATTCGGATTTTTGCCAGATTTCTGCACTTTGTATATACACTGTATAGACACTTTTTTTCTTATGCGCGAACGTATCCCGCATCCATTTTTCGAATCAAACCTTGTAATTCTAACATCACCAATTCGCGCTTTATTTCCGAAATGCTTTTTCCGGCAATTTCTGCCAATACAGATTCTGATACCGGAACGGGGCCAATTTTATCCAGTATTGGATTTTCCGATTCGGCGATTTTTTTATTTTCCGGTACGGAATTTTTTTCCACAAAGAAATCTTGGACACCCATACACAAAATTGCGTCGCCCGACCGAATCAGTGAATTTGGTCCAACCGCACGGGAATCCGCCGGATGCGATGGAATCGCATATATTGTGCGCCCATACGTGCGTGCAAATTGTGCGGTTTTCATACTGCCTGAATTCGAATCGGCCTCAGACAAAATAAGTTTTGAACCGATTCCGGCGATAATGCGATTTCGTTGCACAAAATTTGTTCCCTTGGGCACAAATCCAACGGGCATATCACTGACCACCACGCCGCGTTCCAATATTTCGTAATACAGTTTTTCATTTTCAATCGGCCATATATAATCAACCCCACCGGCCAACACCGCGACAGTGTTCATATTACCCGCCGCACGCAACGCGCCGCGATGTGCGGCCGCATCCGTTCCCATGGCCATTCCCGACACGACCGCAATATTATGTTCGGCAAACGCAGAAGCAATATCGGCAACAAAGTTCATCGCCGCACCCGTTGCGTGCCGTGTTCCAACCATCGCAACCGATTCGCGCCGCAACGTTTCAATATTCCCGCGCGCAGTTAAAACCGGCGGATGATTTTTAATCGCCCTAAGGTTTGATGGATACAAATCATCATCGTCCGCAATAAAATGCACATTCAATCGATTTGCCAAATCCATTTCCCGCATAACCGAATCGCGCAATTCGTTTGAAACATCCATATGTTCCAGAATTTCCGCATCTGTTCCAAACCGCCCCCGCAAATTATTATATGATGCCGGGCCAATTTTTGGCGACCGCAATATTAGTAAACGTTCAAATAAATCTTTCATAATCCGCACTATAAAATTATTTATCCCAAAATCGCAAGAAAAAACGCCCCAAAGGGCGTTCGGTTAAAAATTTCATTAACAGATATTAAATATCCCTTAACGATTCGAATTCTGTACATTCATTTGGCAATGTGCCACCCGCGGCCTTGAACTTATCGCACGCATCCTGCAAGTATTTCAAATTCGTTTTGAATTCTTGATAACGCGCATCGCCCTTGTTTTTCAGTGTCAACAACTGGGAACGCAGAACCTGGGTCGGGGTCAGGTTTTTATTCTTTTGACCTTCGACCGCACCACCAATCAGTCTGTTTCCAAACAATTCCATTGAACCCACACCAACGGCCGCGCCACCAACCGCACCACCAACCGTTGCCCATGTGCGGCCAGACTTCTTGGCATCCAAAATACGTTGGCGCAACATTTCTTCATCAACCCACGAACCACAGTTTATCATTTCACCCCATTGAAAATATTTTGACGGAATATCACTCATAGAAATTCGCGAATCGGCGGACTTTAAGTCCACTTTAACAAAGCAAACATTATTTTCCGGGTTTTCCACATCTTCCTGCATAGTGGCATAATTTGTGGTGTTACTGAATCGCGATGCCCAAACGAAAGTATTTCCAATTCCAATATTGTTATTCAGGCAGGCGGCACGTTCGGCCTCGCGCTTATCTTTTTCCGGATTTTTAGGGATTGCGGCCTTAACATCATCGTCTTTGATACTGGGCGAACGATTCGTACTTAACGAAATATCTGGCGTGGTCAGTTGGTTCTTGGATGCAATCATCGCACGTGGCGCAAATTGCGCATTAACCATACTGGTCGTGCCCACACGCGGGTCACGCGCATTGGCTGCAACGGCAACCACCGGCATCGCCATAAACAATACGGCAAAAATTTTTTTCATATAATCCCTCCCATCAAATACGATTTACGCTGATAATTATATCACAAAAACACGATAAAATAAAGGACAAAAGCCGAGATACTATTTTTTCCAACGCCACGTTATCTTGGATTCTGTTCCCCCAACCAGGCGACCGATGTTTTCACGATGCAACCAAACCTCTAATAAAACCGTAACCAATAAAGCAATCCCTAAACCAGAATTTATTGCGAAACCCAACACGGGCGCGACCACGAACACCGTCAACGCCCCGGCAGATGAATATCCCGTGGACAACGCAACAATCAACCATTCAATTCCGCAAACAATAAACATAATCGGGTTTATCGCCAACAACATCCCGAACAAACACGACACACCTTTGCCACCGTGAAATCGCATCCATATGGGAAAACAGTGGCCGATAACGGCCGCAACCCCGCACCATGCGGCAAACACATCGCCCCCAATAAAACGTCCCAACAACACGGCACATATCGCCTTGGCCATATCCAAAATCCAAACTAATGCCGCCATACGTAACCCACCAACACGCATCACATTTGTTGCACCGATGTTGCCACTGCCAACCTGGCGCAAATCACCCCGACCGGCGAAACGCGTTATCAACAACCCAAACGGTATTGAACCCAACAAATAAGAAATAATTATTGCGAATACATATAACATTTGTATTTTTCCTTTTTTCCCTTGATTTTGTGTTTGTTTTCTATAAAATATCAAAAAACGTAAACAAATAAAAGGAAAATAAAGTGGCAAACCACAAATCATCTAAAAAAAGAATCTTGGTCACGGCAAAGAAAAATGCCGTAAATACTGCGCGTCGCAGTGCGGTTAAAACAGAAAACAAAAAGGCCATTAAGGCAATCGCATCCGGCGACAAGGCCGCCGCGGTCGCCGCGGTGCGCAGCGCGGAAAGCAAAATGATGAAGGCCGCCGGCAAAACTATGCCGAAAAAACGCGCATCGCGCAAGGTTTCTCGTTTGACACGCGCCGCCGCCAAAATGGCGTAATGTGGCCAATAAAAAATTCGGCGTGCATTTTTTGCACGCCTTTTGTTGTGTGAAAAATCCGCCGAACACCGGGCCACGCAAAATTATTTTTGCGGCCTAAAAAGCCATACACCCATTGCCAACATCGCAACGGCCATTGTTACAGCTGTAATATCCACCATTACACGGGCAATCAAGAGAGGTTTCGCATTCGTGTCCATAAACATTTTTATCACTTAAATTCCACAGGATACAATCGCCATTTACTTCCTGGTAACATGTTTTATATGTAACCGTCGTTGTCGGCAGGTCGTCAAAATCGGGCATATTGTTTTGAATTGTTTGTATCCAGTTATACATCTGACCAACAGCCGGGTAAATATCCGCTGTCACCAGGTCGCCTTCGTGACCAGAGGCAACTTCATTGTTTTCATAATCAAAGTC
>JAZQCF010000014.1:0-37567 GCA_045546075.1 Candidatus Enterousia sp. | reverse complement strand
AGCGAGGACCTGCCCCGCAGGGAATTTGGAACGCGCTTTGCGCGTGACAAACATTCACTGTCTGCGACGCAAGTGTTCACTTCGTTCACACTGGGTCCCGGCCTGCGCCGGGATGACGAGTGCCTGACGGCGTTGTTTTATGTTTATAATGGTAACAAAAAACGAACGTTTTTTGTGACCAGTCTAAAATGAATTTTTGTCAATTAAAAATGGCGGAAATCCGCCATTTCTTATAATTTGAAAAACATCAAAAAAGCACTGGACAAAAACGTTCGTTTTTGACCACCCCACACGCATATAAAAAACCGCGGTTCCCCGCGGGTTTTATCAATCACTAACCCTTGTCCCACGAAGCACGGCGTGCGAAGTGGGAACTAACCACTAACACTTCCCCCGCCCAATCAACGCGATGGCGTTTTCCAATATTACACGGGCGGCATTTGAATCCAATTTTTCTTTGATGTCCGCACGCCGCACGCGACCCATTTGACCCTGGGCCTCGGTTGAAGACAATGTTTCATCGATAAATATTATAGGCACATCGGTTTCGTGCGCCAAGGCATCTGCAAACGCGCGTACCCGCCCGGTCGTTTCCGATTCAGTTCCGTCCATCCGCAGGGGCAAACCAATAACTATGCCAACGATTTTTTCCGCACGCACCAATTCCAGAACCGCACGGACCAATTCCGCCCCACTGTTCGACACAATCGGCGCACGCGCGAAAACGAATTCGCGCGATTCATCCGTTATGGCAACACCGGTGCGGCGCGCACCCCAATCGATTCCAATCAGCCGACCCGGCGTGTTAAAAGCCTTGAAATTACCCAAAATCATTGTATAATCACCTTTACGTAAAATAATAGGATTCAAAATGGCATTTAGCAAGAGTCAATTACATAAATTTGCGGAACTTATCAAAATTGATATTCCGGATGAAAAATTGGAACAGATGAACATAGATTCCGTTATCGAATGGATTGATAAATTAAAGCAAATTGATACAACGGGTGTTGAACCAATGTTGTCGCCGGCGGAACATACCCTGCCCCGCCGTCACGATGTGGTGACCGATGGTGGCATTCGCGATAAAATCTTGGCGAACGCACCGGATGCGGCGGGTGTTTCACGCGGATACTTTGCGGTTCCAAAGGTTATGGAAGGGGATTAAGATGGCGGCCAAGAAAGAAACAAATGTAATTCTTACAACCTATTCCCTGGATAGACGCGCGCCAACAAAATTAAAGTTGGGCACATGGACCGAGCAACAAACCCAAGATTTTTTGAATTATATTCGCGGTCGTCATCCGTTTGCCGATGGGCATTACTATAATACCTGTGCATTTAATGTGCATTTTGATAAATATGTGATTCATTCGCGTGGCTTTGACGCGCCAAAAATATTTATGCCGTTGCGCCCAAAGAACAAAAAGAACGAATTGATTGTCGAAATTATTACCGATGAAGAAAATCGTGAATGTTGGCCGGGATGCCCGTCGACATGTCCACTGTGTATGCAGGACGGACAATGCACTTCACCATTTATAAAAAAATTTATAGGCGAAGTTTTATTCCCAGACAGATATGTAAAACAAAGATAGGATGATGATGAGCAAAACAAAAAAAATCATTTTTGTAACGAATGATATTAACAAAACCGTACAGCACAAAAACGGTAAAGATGTATATGTGACCAACATTGTATGGGATTACAAAGCATGTGAATGTTTAACCAATATGCATTTGCAAAAACCAGATTATTTCGGGGACACTTTCTTTATTCATTGCGACGATATAAAATTTAAATGTATGTCGCCAAACGCACAAAAACCAACGGAAAACAAAATTCAAAAATGTTTACAACGCATGCGCGATGGCAAATGTCCATATAAAATCGCCCGACAAATATTTACAAATATACCAAACAAAAAATCAAGGTAGGAAACTATGATAGACCTGACCATTACCGAAGCATTACAGAAATTAAAATCGCGCGAAATTAGCGCAACCGAACTTGCGCGCGCGCACATTGAACGCATTGAAAAGTATAATCCCGAATTAAATGCCTATATTACCGTCACGGCCGAACGCGCGTTGGCGGATGCCGCCGCCGCGGATGAACGCATCAAAGGTGGCGATATGCGCGCATTGGACGGGATTCCAATTGCGATGAAAGATTTATTTGCGACAAAGGGAATTCGCACAACCGCGGCTTCACACATGTTGGAAAACTTTGTACCGGAATACGAATCTACGGTTTCACAAAAATTTATCGATGCCGGAACAGTCCTGCTTGGTAAATCAAACCTGGACGAATTCGCAATGGGAACATTTTCCAAAACATCTTACTTTGGCGCGCCGGTGAATCCGTGGCAAATGGAAAAACGTTTAACCGCCGGCGGTTCGTCGGGTGGTTCTACATCGGCGGTCGCATCCGGCCTGGCCATGGGGGCAACCGGAACCGACACCGGTGGTTCGATACGGTTCCCGGCATCTATTACCGGACTGGTTGGAATGAAGCCGACATACGGTCTGTGTTCCCGCTGGGGTTGTGTTGCGTTTGCGTCAAGCCTTGACACACCGGGCCCAATCGCACGCACGGTTGATGATGCGGCGTTGTTGTTATCGGCAATGGCGGGTCATGACGACAAAGATTCAACAAGTGCCGATGTTAAATTAAACCTTGCCACGCCGTTGCAACCAATTCTGGGCGATGGAAAAAAATTGCGTATTGGTGTAATTCGCGAATTGAACGGCGTTCAAATTTCCGCCGATATGAAAACATTATTTGAAAAACGCGTGGCCGATTTGAAATCCGCCGGCGCAGAAATTGTAGAGGTTTCAATTCCAAATATACTGGACGCATTGGCGGCATATTATATTATCGCCCCGGCCGAGGCATCATCGAACCTGGCCCGATATGACGGTATGCGTTATGGATTGCGCGTGGATGGCACAGACCTGAACGATACGTATAAAAAAACGCGCGCAGCTGGTTTTGGCGACGAAGTTAAACGCCGTATGATTATCGGCACCGCGGTATTATCCAGTGAATCATACGATGTATATTTTATCCAGGCCGCGCGTGTTCGCCGTATGATTGCAGATGCGTTTAACCACGCATTTGAAAGTTGCGATTTGATTGTATGTCCAACGGGTGCCGGCACGGCGTTACCACTAAGTGCCGATATGACACCATTGGAATACTATGCGTTGGATTTGTTCACAGTGGCAATGAACCTGGCCGGCGTGCCGGCGGTCAGCGTTCCATGCGGTTTGGCATCAAACAATTTACCATTGGGTATGCAGGTTGTAGGCAAAATGTTTGACGATGTCCGTGTTCTGCAGTTGGCAAAACATATTGAACAATTTGCAAACATCGATAACAGACCGACAAAGATAATGGGGAAATAAAAAATGGTGGCCAGAAGTGGAATCGAACCACTGACACAGGGATTTTCAGTCCCTTGCTCTACCAACTGAGCTATCTGGCCATCCGCAGGGTGTATAATAAGATACAAAAAACCAAAAAGCAAGGAAAAAGAAAAATGTTTACAATTCATGGCAAAACAGGCGATTGGGAAGTTGTTGTTGGATTGGAAACTCATATCGAGGTTCTGTCCAAATCAAAATTATTTAGTGGCGCATCCGCGGACTATAATCCAACGGTTGCCCCCAACACCCAGGTTTCAATGGTTGATGTCGCCATGCCGGGTATGTTGCCGGTGCTGAACGAATACTGCGTAGACCAAGCGATTAAATTCGGCCTTGGCATAAACGCAGAAATTTCACACGTAAGTCGTTTTGCCCGTAAACAGTATTTTTACCCTGACCTGCCCCAGGGATACCAGATTTCTCAACCTGCGGACCAACCACCGGTTGTCGGGCGTGGGTGGATTGAAATTATGGGCGACGACGGGAAGCCTAAAAAGATTTTAATTGAACGCGCACATTTGGAACAGGATGCCGGAAAATTAAAACACGATGTTCATCCAACAAAATCTTTTGCTGACTATAATCGTACGGGTGTTGCGCTGTTGGAAATTGTAACGTTTTTGGATGTAAAAAATCCGGAAAACAATTCTTATATCACTTCCCCGGACGAGGCAGAAAAATACCTGCGACAAATTCGCGAAATTGCGCGCGCCCTGGGTGTGTCACACGCAAATATGGAAGAAGGTTCTATGCGCGCAGACGTTAATGTTTCGGTTCGTCCCGTTGGCGCAAAATACTTTAATGAACGTTGCGAAATCAAAAATATGGTTTCGTTCAAATTTATAAAATCCGCCATAGAATATGAAGCAAAACGTCAAATCGAAATTCTGGAAAACGGTGGCACGATTGAACGCAACACTATGCGCTATCACCCCGACGAAGGTATAACAACCGTTATGCGCAGCAAAGAAGACGCGTTGGATTATCGGTATTTCCCAGACCCGGATTTGTTGCCACTTATTATCACAGACGAACAAATCGAACGCATACGCAAAACTATGCCGGAATTGCCGACGGCGACACGGACGCGTTATATCGAAAAATTTGGTTTGGCGGAATATGATGCGGCGCGCCTTACCGAAACTGTTGATATTTCACACTGGTTCGATGCGGCGGTCGCAAACAAAGTCGAACGCGCCAAGGGCGTTGCGAATTGGATGATAAGCGAACTGTTCGCGCACCCGGAAAACTATGACATAACAAACGAAAAATCCGGCATTGTGGATGGTATGCGTATTATCACGCCGGCCGATTTGGCGGAATTGGTGGACATGGTCGCAAGCAAAGATATCAACGGCAAACAGGCCAAAGAAATCTTTATTAAAATGTTGGATGGCGCATCCGGCACCCCGCGTGAAATCGCCGACAAATTCGGTATGAAACAAATTACCGACACCGGTGCGATTGAAAAAATTATCGACGAAGTTATTGCCGCCAACGCACCCCAGGTTGAACAATATAAATCT
This sequence comes from Candidatus Enterousia sp., assembly GCA_045546075.1. Lineage (GTDB taxonomy): Bacteria > Pseudomonadota > Alphaproteobacteria > Rs-D84 > Rs-D84 > Enterousia. Next base: position 32,609 of record JAZQCF010000014.1, on the reverse strand, counting down.
GGCAAGGTGGGATTGCTTGGATTCTTTGTCGGCAATGTTATGAAGAAATCGGGTGGCAGTGCGAACCCCGCCGTCGTGAACGAAATATTGAAACAAAAATTGGGTTAAGGTAATGACGGAAACAATCGCATTTATATCACCAAACATTGATAAAACCATGCGACAAAAAATCGCAGAATTGTTGCGTATACGTCAAATAAAAACGACAGACAACATACAAGATGCGACATTGATTATTGCCGATGTCGGGCAACCGGTGGAACGCATGGGTATTGCAGATTTTGCGGAAAAAATTATCGCAAAATATTTACAAAGAGTTTCAATACTGAACCGCGAAATTTTATTACTTAACAAAAAACTTGAAAAAAACAAACCAGAATTTAATATACGACATACATTGAAACAATTTAATCAAACAAAACAAACATACAGACAAAGATTCTTTAATCGAACAAGATGTAAATAAAAAGGAAGAAAAAATGAAAGACATACTTTATGTATTAAAATTTAACTATGATGTTATTTTCGGTCAAAGTTATGAATTGGTTCCAAGAAATTCAAGCATTGTTCCAGAAAGTTTTTTGGGTGCACGCGACCGCTTAATAAATACCACGGCCAAAAAATTACAAACCCGATAAATAATCAAAAATGCCAAAACAAAAAAAATACTTTATTAAAACCTTTGGTTGCCAAATGAATGTGTACGACAGTTGGCGCATCGCCGCCATGCTTGACGCACGTGGGATGGTCGCCACCAAAGACGTTGCCGATGCAGACATAATAATATTGAACACTTGTTCTGTGCGCGAAAAGGCAACCAATAAAGTATTTTCCGAACTTGGGCGCATACGTGATGCAAAAAAACCGAATGCCCTGTTCGGTATTATCGGGTGTGTTGCACGCGAAGCGGGCGCGGCCGCATTCCACCGCATACCCGAATTAAATTTTGTTTTGGGACCGCAAAGTTATCACCGATTGCCAGAAATTTTGGAAAACCCAGATTCAAAATTATTGAACATAGATTTAGGTGGACTTGAAAAATTTGATGAATTACCGCAAATGGTTCGTGCGCCAACCGTTTCATATATTCCAATCCAAGAAGGTTGCAATCATTGCTGTACATATTGCATCGTGCCATACACACGTGGGCGTGAGGTTTCACGCGCCTTTGACGATGTTGTTCGCGACACATTGCATGCCGCAAAAACCGGCGCAGTGGAAATTTGTTTCTTGGGGCAAAATGTGAACGGTTATAAATACACCGATGAAAACGGTAAAACATATCGATTGTCTGATTTAATCCGTGCGGCGGCAAAAATGCCGGAAATTCGCCGTATACGCTTTACATCCAGTTATCCAACCGAAATGACCGATGATTTAATTCAAATGTTTGCAACCGAACCAAAACTTCTGCCATTTTTGAATATGCCGATTCAAAGTGGCGCGCCCGATGTCCTGCGCCGTATGAATCGCCCGTACAGTTTGGATGCATATCTGGAAATTATTGATAAATTGCGTATGGCGCGACCCGACATCCAAATTTCCAGTGATTTCATTGTTGGCTTTCCGGGCGAAACGGATGCAGATTTTGAACAAACATTGGAAATCGCACGGCGCGTTCGTTATATAAATTCTTATTCATTCAAATATTCCCCGCGCCCGCATACGGCGGCGGCATTAATGCCAGACCAAATTCCGGAAAATATAAAACGCGAAAGACTTGCCATATTGGATAATGCACTTAATGAAATTCAACGTGAATTTAATGAATCGTGCGTTGATAAAACCTTGATGTGCCTGTGCGAAGGCGATGATAAAACGGGTCGACACCTGATTTATCGCACACCATATATGCAACAATGTATCGTTGCAAAACCGGCGGACACCCACGCACCAACAATGGCAAATATAAAAATCACTGCGGCAAATCGCGCGTCACTGCGTGGAAAAATTATTTGTGATTAGAATTCAAATTTTATATTTAATTCCGCCTTGTACGAAAGGCCCATATCATCGTATAAAATTCCAATCGATGCGCCACCACCAACACCATCGGCCGTTGACAGCATATCTGTCCCAATACCAAAATAAAACGCGCCGTCACTTTGCCCTAAAATTCGTGCGCCGAATTTATACCAATTCCCATCGGTATTTGTATCGACATTCAAATTTAATCCTGCACGTGCCGCAATATCTGTATTTGCATTATTTATAACAGACGCATAATCCACACGCGCACCAACAAAAGGAATCATTTTTAATTCTTCCCCAATCGCATAAACCAATCCGGCATCAAATGTTCCAACACCGTTAATACCGTTCGCATCACGCACCATACGCACACCATCAAACGCATTTATATCATTAAACTTTACATACGACATTGCGCCAAATGCACGTAAATAAAAATCTTTATCCATATACCGCCCGCCAAGGTTTCCACCAAACATTGTACCCGAATATTTATCATAATCACCACTATACTTTAACGAACCACCAACAAACCCAAACGTTCCAATCGTGTCCTTTGCGATTTTTCCCGAAACATTTCCCGCACCACCAACAAAAGAATAATCACCCGAATAAATATAAAATGGACGCGCAACGAAACCGAACCGAATATCATCAATCGCCATTGAATCCAAGAAAGTATTTATCGAACGTGGCGCATCCATTAATTTAATTGGGTTAACGCGCCCAGACCGCGACAAAATTTTATTAAGTTCCGGCCTGGTACGTGCATTGTCCAATGCGGCAAGTAATTTATCATCTGGATTTATATCACGCAAATTATCCAAATAATTTCCCAAATTATAATCCGGCATAATATTAACATAATCTGTGCGTCGCACAAGACGGACATATACATCTGGCAACAAATATTCATTTATTGCAATTTCGTACATCGGGTCAATATTCACACCGTGTAAAACCGGGTTTCCAGATTTTCCCAAAATCATGGGTCTGGACAAATCGTCCGGTATACCGTTCACATATAAAACCGTATTATCATGCATATCAAATGGAACATTATTATATGACACATTTGCATCCAATAAAAATTCACCTGATGCAATATCCACAGTTGTCGCACCGGAAACCACATTTACAAAATCCGCCATATGCAATATATTGCCTTTCGGTATATTAACATTAACGGTATGTCCTGTTAAATTGCCAATTTTGTGTAAATCATCACTGGATGTTACAATCTGGATAATTGTTGCTGTTTCATTTAACTCAAAACTTGAAGTTATTTGCTCGAAATTTTGAAAACTTACCGCATAACCAGAATCAATAATTATTTTTCCGCTTAACACACCATAATTTGTTATCGTTCCAGAACCTGTAATATGAATATCGGCATCTATTACCTGGTTTGCATCAAACGTATGGTCGCCACCAATATAAATTACTTCATCCGCCGCCGCCGCACAAACATGTGGCAGAAATACACATAAAACCCTCAAAATAATATGCGTAAGTTTTTTCATACACGCGTATGCTAACACACAGGATTTGTTTCTTAAAGTAAAAAAAGCAAAAAAAATGGGTGTGAAAACTACACCCATTTTTGAACAGGCCCCAAACAAACAAGCAATTAATCAATGGAATATATTCTACCCCATGCAGCCTTGTATCCACCATCACGGGTCAAAATTATTTTTGCGTTTTGCAAATTGGCACAATCCAATCCACGAACAGTATATGTCTTGGTTAAACGACCCGGCTCGTCAATGCCAATCATCGGCAATTTAACATTCATACACTTGGATGCACAGCAACTGCTGTCGCCACAATTTCCGCACGGATATATTTTGACCATATAGTCTTTGCCCGGACGCAAATCAATCAAATCGACCATCATTTTTGTACCATTATCGGTTGGTGCAAACTTGATATACCCCATCTCGGACGTGCCACCACGGCTGCTGCGGGTAACCATATTTGCCTTCATAATATTTGTATTTGGCACTTCGGCAACGATTGTTTCACTGGCTTCGTACACGACGACTTCTTGGGGTTTGTTGTGTGCATAGTGTTTTTGTGTATGATGATGCGCACCACCACATCCGCCACTGCACCCGGCCAGAACAACCGCGGCCCCAAATGCCAAGGTTGCCAAAGTAATTTTATTAAATATGTTTTTCATTTTTTTCTCCCTTGTTGTTGTTACGATGAAATTATAATACACGCATCGCGCATTTGCCCCAGGTATGATTACCTAAATACAACATATCTTGTAATCATTTTGATTGGAATTAAATCAAAAAAGACCCCAAATAAAATTTGGGGCCGAACAACATTTAATCGGTTTTATGTTTAGAACATATATCTTATACCAATGTCGCCACCAAAATTATGCAGGCCAGATTCGACATCTGCATATGTATAGCGGAACGCCATATCAACGGCAAATTGCCGCCAATCAAACGTTACACCCAATGACCCCATTGCCGAGAATCGTGTCAGGTCCCTATCATAAATGCCATTTGATACATTTGCAAATGCGACACCGGCACCCAGACCCACGAACGGACGAATCATTTGATAATCACCAAAGTCCATATACGCGTTCATCAACAAAGTCTGCAATTTGGTATCAACGCTTAATTCTGTTGAACCAAAACTTGCGCTGTCTTTGATTTTTGTAAACATAGACCATTCAATTTCGGTCCGCGCTTTGTGACACCAACTGGACAAGCCGAGTGCGACACGCGCATGCATTTCTTCATCACTTAAAGATTCTTTGTAATCATTGAATCGATAGTTCAGGTTTGTATAACCCGCACCAACACGCAATGCAATATATGGATCAATTGAATCCCAAAAACTTTCGTTTTGGTTATGTTGACCGGCCATTGCAGGACACGCGACGATTGCGGCCAAAACGGGAATTGCAACTTTTTTCATTTTTTCTCCTTTTTTTGTTTGTTCCCAAGGGTGCCTTGACACTCTTTGACAATTAAAATCTTATCACGGCAATATGAAAGTTTATATAGGTATGGATACCTTTCTGTTTCCCGGGCCGTGTGACACACGATAAAAACTTGCATTTTGCAAAAAAGGGTATATAATTTGCGCGTTAAGCGGACCCGGGTGCATAGCTCAGTTGGTAGAGCAACTGACTCTTAATCAGTGGGTCTGGGGTTCGAGTCCCCATGCGCCCACCAAAAATTCAAATCGGCCTTGTGCCGATTTTAATTTTTGCATCGGGACATTGGACGAAAACCCCAAGGGGTTCGACACGATAGCCGGTTTTACAAGTGTAACGCAGTAAAACCGTTGCGAGTGGAAGGGCCCCAAACATTTATGTTTGGGATGTGCAATCCCCATGCGCCCACCACCAAAAATTGTTAGCCCACGCAAGCAAGCGTGGGCTTAAAATTTTTGAGTGTCGCGCCGTAGCCCCACAGAATTATTTCGTAAAATACAGATATTATATCGGCGAAGGCGGACAAAATCTATAATCGGCCTTGTGCCGATTTTAATTTTTGCACGTCGCGGCAAAGCACACAAACCTGAAAAGATTTCAAGGCAAAAGCATCTAAACAAATTGCACAAAAATTAAAAATGGTTGCGATTCGCAACCATTTTTACTATCCACTAACCACTAATTTATTTTTTCAAATAATTTGTTGGGTTGTATGACTTGGTTCCTTTGCGGATTTCAAAGTGCAGTTGTGGTTTTGTGACCTTGCCCGTTTGACCAACGGTTCCAATTTTTTGTCCAACGTTCACACGCGCGCCGCGCCGCACCGACATAGAATTCAAATGCGCATAGACCGTCATCCAACCATCGGCGTGCTGAATAATAATCAGGTTACCCATCCCACGGACTTCATTCCCGGCATATGCAACAACACCGTTTTCCGCCGCAACAACCGTTGCGCCCGCGGCGGCCGATATGTTTATACCATCGTTATATAACCCGCCCGACTTTGCACCATAGTGCGACAAAATCGTTCCACGTACCGGCCACGTAAAGCGCGATGATGAACGCGCTGCAATCGGCTGACTGGCGGATGCCTTTGTTTTGGTTGTGGTTTTTTGTTCCGGTTTTTTCACCTCTGTTTTTTTCTGTGTGGTTTTTTCCACCGGTTTTTTCGATTTTGTATCTGTTGTGGTCTTGGCCGTTGATGATTTTTTCGGTGTCGTGGTCTTGGGCTGTGCCGCGGCCTTGGACGGCGCAACGGTTGTAACACTGGGCTTTGCGTCCGGTAAATCCGGCACGCGCAGTTTCTGGCCCACATTTAATGCGAACGGCGCGGTCAATTTATTCATAACCGCCAAATCATTAACCGGAATTTCATATTTACGCGACAAAGAATACAATGTATCCCCACGCGCCACGGTAATCGTCTTTAACGGCACACGCACATCCACCGATTTAGGCTTTTCCGGTTCAGGTTTCGTTGCCGGTTTTACCACAGGTTTGGCCGTGGGTTTTTCGGCGGGTTTTGTTTCAACCTTTTTTTCCACCTTGGGTTCGGGTTGCGACACCGGTTTTGTGGTGGATTTCTGTTCTGTGGGCTTTTGTTCTGTGGTTTTAACCACCGGTTTTGGTTCGACCGGGGCCGCGGTTTTTAATTTCAAACTTTGGCCGATTTTTATTACATACGGTTCTTTCAGGTTATTCATCCGTGCCAAATCTGCAACTGTTGTATTGTTTTCACGCGCAATGGAATACAGTGTATCCCCGCGCCGCACAACAACGTTGCCAACCGCCGCGCGCGCCGGCACGTTCAGTTCGCCCGGTTCATATTCCGGAATATCCAAAACATCATCCGGCACGGCTTCGGGTTCCGGTTCGGGTTTTGATTCCGGCTTTGGTTCAGGCTTTGGCGCGTCACGCACCGGCGCGTCTTTGCCCACGGGTTCGGGCCCCACCGCGGGCGCAACAGATTCCGGTTCCGGTTTTAATATGTAATCATCAACCCCGACATAATTGACATATTCATCCAACGCACCCGAACCATACAGTTCCGGCGATGCATATACGCCATAGTCCGTGACCGCAGAATTATAAATTTCGGGTTCTGTATTGGGGTCGGCCAACATTGCCGGGTATCGCGCCGATATAAAATCGCCAACACTATCGGGCAACGCGGTTATTTTTGGCTGTAAATCACAGGACGCAACACACGCGCCCGCGCACAAAATAACAATCGCCGATACGAAATTTTTCATACCGAAATTATATCACAAAAAACATTGAAAACAAATATATGGTTTCACTATTTCTTCATAAACAAAATGCTGATTTCGAACAGTGCCCACATTGGCACGGCCAGCAATATTTGCGAAACTACATCTGGCGGGGTCAACACCGCCGCCGCAATCACAATGATTATTATCGCATAACGCCGCATCGCAACCACGCGCGCACGCGACAACACACCTGCACGATTCAACAACACCATAACCAACGGTAATTGGAACGCGATTCCAAAAACCTTTAACATACCGATTGCGAACGCCAGGTAATCGCGCACCGCCGGCATTATTATCGCGGGCACCGGTGCCGATTCGTTTAATTCGATAAAAAACCGAAACACAAACGGAAACAAAATATAAAACGCAAACGCCGCACCAATCAAAAACAAAATCGGTGACAGAATAAAAATTGGCAACGCAAATTGTCGTTCGTTTCTATGCAGACCCGGCGCAACAAATGCCCAAACCTGGTACAACGCAAATGGCGTAGTCATCATAACCGCAATCAACAAAGATAACGATAAATTTATCATCAACCCATCGGTTATTCCGGTATAGAGTAATTGTGCATCACCCCACACGGCAATCAATGGCGCGGTCAAAAATTCTTGGATATATGGCGCAACAAACCACCCCACCCCGAACGCGACAACAAAAAAACCAATGGTCCACAGCACCCGCCGACGCAGTTCGGCAAAATGTTGCATCATTGTCATACGTTTCATTTTGCACCCCCGCGTCCGGATTTTTTTACCGGTTTCTTTTTCACCGAAAACGCGTCCAATACATCGCGCGTCGTCGTATTCATAATTTCGTTGATTGGTTTTTCTAATTCAATTTGTTCTTTGATTTTTTCGCCTGCATCTGTAATTTTCCATACAATTCCGCGAACAAATTTAACCACGCGTGCCAATGCGCGCGCCACATCGGGCCAATATCGCGCCGGCACAACCAAAATTGCGACCAATAATATAACGATAAATTCCGCCCAACTTATTCCAAACATATTTAATCATAGAAATCATCGCCGCCACTGGTACTGATTGTCTTGTGGCGTTGAATTTGGAAATAGTGTTTTCCAAAATCTGTTTTTGTTTTCAAATTATTAAACTTCACATCGGTCTTGTTTCCGGTCGCATCAACAATCGTCCAAGAATTTAATCCAACCGTTTTTTTATTAAATGTAACCGACATATTTCCCAAACCTTCGTTACCACGCAGATTCATTTTTAACGTGAACGTGTCTTTGCCTTCGATTGTGTCAACAACATTAATATCGGCATTTCGCAAATCAATCTTTTTGCGAACCAAAATTCCGGCAGGCGTACTGGTAAGTGGCACAGTTGTAATTTGGTCCAAAGATTTATCATAGAAATACAAATCTGCACCGTCCGCCATCAACTGCACCGGCAGGTTTTTATAATCCAACCGCACGCGCCCCGGACGCAGCATTGAAAATGTTCCACGCTCGCTTTTACCATTATTTGTTTGAACAAAATCCCCGGTAATCCCCGTTATAGAATTCAAATATTTTTCTGCACGCGCAACCAATGCAGCATCCACCGCCGCAAATGCAGAATTCACCATTAACGCACATACAAACGCAATTAAAAATCGTTTCATTTTATTCCCCCCTTGAACAATTCCAGAACACGTTTTTTAACATTTTCCAGTGTATCATAAACAACCGCGCCGGCGGCATATTCGTGCCCGCCGCCACCCAATGCCATCGCAATTTTATCAACCGCATGTCCGCGACCGCGCAACGATACCCCAATTTGATTAGGCTTTTGTTCTTTTAATAAAACAATGTATTCCAACCCGCGCATTTGCCCCAACAGGTTTAATGCCGTCTCCCCGCGACCATCTATATGCTTATATTGGTTGGCATCAATAATCGCCAAGGCCAATTTATTCCCAAAAAAGAATTCTGTGGCACCAACAGATGCGGCCTCGGTAACAACGGTGCGACGTGGTTTATTTGACAATTCATTTACAATACGCTGAATATCGACACCAAATTCAACCAAATTCCCCGCAACGCGCATAACTTCGGCACGCTTAACATACTTAAAGCATCCTGTATCCGTGATAATTCCCGTCATTATCAAACGCGCCGCAACCAAATCACACGTCCACCCGGCCGCAATCATCAGGTTATATATAATCTCGGCCGTGGCGGCGGCATTGGCATCATCAATACACAGCGCACCAATTTTATCATCGTTTATGTGATGATCTATCTCAATTATAAATCCGGCATTTTCCACAAACCGGTGTGGTCCACCAATATTTTTTTCAATTCCATAATCCAAAACAATCGCAACATCAAACGTTGTATCATTTTCAATGCGTTCAAAGTATCGCGCCCGTTTGCGCAATGGCACATCATCCAAGTTATCCGGGATATTCCCATCATACGCGCATACAACATCTTTGCCATAATTTGTTTCAATCAAATGCGCCAACGCCAACACAGAACACAGCGCATCCCCATCTGGATTTTTATGCGCGCACAGAATAATCGACCCGGCGGCCCTGATTTTGTCGTCAAAGATTTTAACCTGTTCCTGTGTTATCATATCGCAATATCTTCCAGTATAAATTGTGCACTGGTTCGGCCGTTATATGAATTTTCCTTTAATCGACCCAACACCATCATTTTAGTATTTATGTTCGCATCGTCCAGTAAAAAATTACCAACCGGGGTTCCAACCAAATTAAACCCAACAAAGTCTAAACGCGCGCCCCCAGACGTACGAAAATCGCCACGCAGATGCGCGCCACCCCGCCCCATTAGCAGCGCATGATTTAACACCGCACCACGCAAAACCAATGTTGGTTCGGGATTTCCTTGGCCAAAGGGTTCCATTTGTTCCAATTTTTTAACCAATTTCATTGTCGCGCCGGCGGCATCAATCTCCATATCAACCATTGTATCTGTTGCCGGCAAAGAACCATTTAACTGGTCCAAGACAGAACGTTCCAAAAATTCGCAAAATTCATATTCTTTGTCCGCCGGCAAAGAAAATCCCGCCGCCGCCGCGTGCCCGCCGCCTTCGCATATAATGCCGTGCGCCAACGCATCGTGAATTATCGCCCCCAGGTTTACGCCACCAATCGAACGACCCGAACCGTTTATCATTCCATCTGCACGGGTTGCAACACAGGTTGGCAAATTATATTTATCCTTTAATCGACCGGCAATTATTCCCATAACACCACCGTGCCAATTATCACCACATATAAACAGGCTGCATCGGCCATCGGCACAATAACGATCGGCCATATCGGTTGCCTGAATCATAATTGCGTTTTGTATATTGATTCTTTCTTGATTCATCGCATCCAATTTATTTGCCAAATCATACGCAATCAACGGATTATCGGTTAACAACAATTCCAACGCGGGTGCCGCAGAATCAAGACGGCCCGCCGCATTAAGGCGCGGCCCAATAACAAACCCCGCCGTATAGACCGAAACCTTGTCCACGTGTGCAACATCCATTAAAACGCGCAGTCCTAAATTTTGCCGCATTTTCAACACTTTTAACCCCGTTGCAACAAACGCACGGTTTAACCCAACCAACGCCATAGTATCGCATATTGTCCCCAACGCGACACAATCCAGAAAATTTAATAAATTTATTGATTGTATTTTTTCAATTAAATCCGCGCGCCCTGAATTCTTTAATTCGCGATTGACCGCAACCAAAGTCAAAAACGCAACCCCCACCCCCGCCAGGTAAGTCAGCCCAGATTCATCATCCGTGCGCTTTGGATTAACAACCGCATCCGCATTTGGTAATTGATTATCGGGTGAATGATGGTCGGTTACAACCACGCGCATCCCCAATGACCGCGCCAAATCAACCTCGGCCCCGCCACTTATACCACAATCAACCGTAACCAACAATTTTGCGCCTGATTCATAAATTGTACGAACGGCATCGGCATTCAAACCATATCCTTCGCCTTCACGCGTTGGCAAATGCCAGATAACATCGGCACCAATCAATCGCAGATATTTTACAAAAATTGCCGTAGATGTAATGCCATCAACATCATAATCGCCATAAATCGCAATTTTGTCATTATTCAAAATGGCCTGACTGATTATATGGGATGCGGCCTGCATATCGCGCAGTACAAATGGGTCAGGCATATATTCTTTGACAGATGGATTCAAAAATTTTTCAACTTCATCACCCGCAATCCCGCGACGCGACAAAATGTGGCGCAATAAATCATCTTCGCCCGCATTTGAATAATTATTATCATCCGCCACAATCCATGCCCGTCCCAGCATGGATTTTTCTACTATCTTTCTCAACTTGAATACTCTTTTTTATTATCGATATTATTATACAATAAAATTATTCAAATAGCAACGGCAGGATGCTGTCCAAGATTTTCCCGGCGGTTGGCACGGCGTTCCACGCGGCGGTGCGCAGTCCATATGTATCTTCGGTCCCCTTTGGTTCGTCCAACACAACCAATATAATATACTGGGGCGCGGCAACCGGGAATATGCCAACAAACGCGGTCAAATTTTTGAATTTATCGATTGTTCCATTTACACGCTTTTCGGCCGTGGCGGTTTTACCACCGATTTGAATGCCGGCAATCCGCGCCTGCTTCGCAGTGGTTTCTTCGGCGATTCGCAACATAATACCACGCAGGCGCGATGATATATCATCCGTCAAAACCCGTTCCCCACGCAGTGGTCCAAAATTACGTTTCTGTAATGTTGGATAAATGTATATACCACCGTTTGTCATAGAATTTACCGCCAACAGCAAATGCATCGGTGTTACCGAAATGCCGTGTCCAAACGATACGGTCGCACGTTCGGTTGGTCCCCATTTGCGCGGTGTCAATGGCGATTCGGTTTTACCAAATTCCAAATTCAATGGCGCATCCAAATGAATACGATGAAAGAATTCCTGTTGTGTGCCATCGGGCAAATCCAATGCAATTTGAACACTGCCCACGTTACAGGAATGCAGCATTATTTCTTCAACCGATAAATTTGGACGTGGCGGTTTGAAACTGCGTACATCGTGAATTGTTGCGGCAACACGTCCAAATTTATCACGAATTTTGAACGGTTCTTTGACATAATATTCTTTATTTATGCCATTTTCCATCGCCATTGCGGTATTGAAAACTTTGAAGATAGAACCCATTTCAAACACACCACGCATAGGCATAAAACTGCGCTTTGATGCGGAATCTAATCCCAAATTTTCCGGGTCAAAATCCGGCAAAGACACCATCGCAATCATCTCGCCTGTGCTGGAATTCATAAGCATTCCCATCGCACTTTTTGCCCGATATTTTTGCATTGCACCGGATAATTGTTCATAGAACACCGATTGAATTCGCGAATCCAACGACAACTGCAACGGCGCATTACTGTCACGCAGATACGCATCATATGTTCGTTCGACCCCTTCTAATCCGTGGCCATCGTTTCCAACAAATCCAACAACGTGCGAAAATAATCTGCGTTTTGGATAACGGCGCGCCTGGACCGATTCGATATCTACACCCGCGACCTTGGCCGACATAACTTTTTCACGCACAGAATCTGTTACATATTTTTTGATGTATATAAACCTGCGCCCTGAATCCAACAACTTCAAAACCTGATTCACAGAATATTCATACGGCAACACATCGTGAATCAGTTGGGCGGCGGCCTCGCGATTTTTAACCTGGGGTGGACGCAACGTTATATGCCCCGACATAACATTTTTTGCCAATATATCACCGTTGCGGTCAATAATATCTGCGCGACTTACACCCCACGCGCCATCTGCGCCCATTGGGCGGACGCGATTCGTTCCCTGGATTGCCAACTGTAATGTCCGTCCTGCAAAAACAACAAATGCCCCCAGAAATACCGCATACACCAAACGCATACGACTGTGCCCCAGCGTATTTCCACCGACACCTGTAAAACCGTGTCTAAAAATATCCCGTCCTACTTCAAACATCACTTTATTCTATCGGGTAATTCGCCAATTTCAACAGATTTATGAAAACTTATTACCTCGGCATGGGGCACCGTTCCCGACACCAAATTACGCAAACTTTCGGGCCGCACCAATGATGCAAATTTTGCCTGGGACACAGCGATATCTTGTTGAGTTTGAATAATTTCCCGCCGCACGCGTTCACGTTCCCGGTTTTGTGCACGATAGCATACCTGTAACGCGACCGTTACAACAACCATCACAACAAGCATCCCTATACCGATGCGAAACATTTTTTCGTCTTCGTTCATTTTATAAATCCGATTAAAATCTTATCACCCTATTCTATCACAAATTCTTGAAAAAACGAATCATAGAATTTACACCGTTCAATCGCGCCGCACCGACATTGATTTTCAAATCGGCAAACATTTTTTCTAAATCTGTGTTGCGAATCTCGTCCGGCGTTTTTCCATCAACAATAGATATGAATACTGCAACAATTCCACGAACAATCGCTGAATCGGCCGTACCATAAAAATTATTTCCATTTCGGCAAATTTGAACAAATGATGAACAACCCATAATTTCTGTACACACCGCATCACCCGGCACAGGCGGTAATTGCCGACCAATATCCATCAACATTTCCAACCGCATTGCGGGGTCGTCTGTTATATCCAACAAATGTTTAATTTCATTATATGTCAATGTTTACCACCCACTGTTTGTTAAATCCAATTCAATACGCGCCGCATCCGTCATACGCGACAAATCCCACGCCGGTTCCCAAACCAAATCAACACGAACCGGTGTTGGCGCAACAACATTTGATACAACATCTTTTACACGCGCCAATAATTCTTCCATCATGGGACACGTAGGACTTGTAAACGTCATTTTTATCACAACCGAATCAGGATTGATTTGAATATCATACACCAAACCCATATCCCAAATGTTTACCGGAATTTCCGGGTCATAGACGGTTTTTAATGCCGCAATAATATCATCTTTTGTAAACGCCATTTTATTTCACAATCCGTTTTATCACAGATACAAATTTTTTAACATCACCAATTTTATTCCACGGACCGATTGACATACGAATCGAACCATCAATTCCCATTAATTGATGAATCCACGACGCACACATATTTCCAACACGCACACAAATATCGTTTGCGCCAAGTATCGCACCCGCATCCAACGGATGCACACCATCAATAATAAAACTTAAAATCGCAGCATCACGGTGGGTAAGAATTTTTACGCGCGGTATTTTCGATAATTCATCATACGCATATTTTATTAAATCCAAATTTGGACGATTTTGTTCCAAATAATCTATCGCCGGTATCATTCCCGCAATCTGGGTCAGTGGCAATGTTCCGGCCTCCCATTTTTCGGGCGAACGCGCCGTTATCCAACAAGATTCCGGATTATTTTCATAAACCCATGCGCCATATGATGCATTACGTGCCGCATCCATATCCCCAACACGCAACACCATTCCGCCACCGAATTTATCTGGAAAATATTTTTCCGCATCGCGAATATATAAAACACCAACACCGGTATCGGCACCAATTTTATGTCCCGAAAACACCAAGAAATCCGTGTCCCATTTTTTAACATCTATTTTTTTATGAACAACATATTGCGATGCATCAACGATTGTCACAACATCCGGATTTTTCCGGCGTGCCGCCGCGATTATTTTTTGTACGTCTTGCGCCCGGCCCAAAACATTTGACATTGCGGTTATAACCAAGAAATCTGTCTTTGGGATTTTATTTGGATTTATATCAAAGTTTTCATCCAATTCGCATTTGAACATCTTGCGAATTTTGCCGTTGTGCAATAATGCCTCCCACGGCAGTCGCGCCGAATGATGGTCCAAATCAGACACCGCAAAGGTTGACATTTCCCTGTACCAGGGTTGCCGTGATAAAATATTTACGATTCGGTTTAACCCATCGGTTGCCCCCGATGTAAAAACAATCTGGGACGCGTCGGCGTTTATAAATTTTGCGACGCGCCGCCGCGCATCCGCCACCATATAATCAACCGCCGCCGCACGTGCACACACCCCCCGCCCGGCGTTGGCGTACGATTCCCGCAAGAATTTCCGTTCCGCATCTATAACGAACCTTGGTTTCAACGCGCTTGCGGCCGAATCTAAATATATGATTTTATTCATTTTATGTTTTCTCTTGCTTTTTTAATGAATTATAATACACTAAAAGCCCAAATCAATACGAAAGGAGAAAAATATGGCAATACATCACGCAAACGATGATAACTTTAACGAAATGATTGGTGGGGAATTAACATTGGTTGATTTCTGGGCACCGTGGTGTGGACCATGCCGTATGTTCGGCCCTATATTCGAGGCCACATCCGATACTATGCCCGATGTCAAATTCATAAAATTTAATGTTGAAGAAGGCAAACGCACACCGGCAAAATTTGGCATCCGCGGTATCCCAAGCGTATTGGCATTCAAATCCGGTGAATTGGTCGAAGCGCGCAGCGGCCTTATGGACCAAGAAACCCTGACCGATTGGATTAAAGAACTAAAAGGCTAAACACATGGCAAAACAAAACTATAAAAATATTGAATTGGCACCGAAATATGTACCCAAGAAAACCGAACCATATATGTGTCCGGAACATTTGGCGTATTTCTATCAATTATTAAATGCCCAAAAAGAAGAAATCCAGCAACAAAATGCGTCGGCCCTGAATTCTATCAATAATGCAAATAAAACAAATGCAAATATAACGGGCGATGATTTAGATATTGCGGTTGCCGAACAGGAAAACACCATGACATTGCGTATGGCGGAACGCGACAATAAATTGTTGGTCAAAATAAACGCGGCATTGGAACGAATCGAAAACGGCACATTTGGTTACAGTGTTATTTCCGGTGATGAAATCGGCCTGTCGCGTATGTTGGCGCGCCCCTTGGCCACAATGACAATCGAAGAACAAGAAGAACACGAAAAACGTAAATAAGAATACAAAAAAGAACAGGCGGTTTTCACCGCCCGTTTTTTTTTATTTCTTTTTTTGCGTTTTACGTTTTGCCGCTGCCTTTTTGACCGGTGTTTTCTTGACCGATTTTTTGACGGTTTCTTTTTTCACCGATTCTTTTTTCGCGGTTTCGCGTTTCACGTGTGCCGCGGCCGGTTTCGCCTCAGGCTGTTTGGCATCATTGTCTTTCATTTCTTTCTTGAAAGTCTTGATTCCCCCGGCCAGGTTTTTCATCATCGTTGGAATCTTGGCATGACCGAACAAGATTACCAACAACAACACGATGACCAGTATTTCCATCCAACCCAATCTTCCAAACATATTTAACTCCTTTTACTAACCACTAATAACTATTTTGCGACATAGCAATCCAAACCGTCCGATTTGGCATTTCGACAGAACCCATTTGCATCGTTCGAATTCGCAAATGCCACGCGCAGACGATATGTTGTCGAACCGTTCGGCAACACCGCGGCCAATATCACAAATTGTTTACCGCTAAACAGACTTTGATGTTCGTTGCGAATCTTTTTCTGTGCGGCTTCGGCGGCGGCTCTCGTGCTGTAAGACCCGAATTGGACGTACCAACCACCGTTTGCAACCTTTTGCGCGGCGGGTTTTGGTGCCGGCTTTGGTTTTGTCGGTGTTTTCACCGTCTTGGGTGCCGGTGCCGGAATCGGCTTTGGTGTTGCCGCGGCGCGATTCGGTTCAAATTTTACATCCTTGCGGTCTTCAACAACCCGCACATTTTGATTTTGTTGGGGTTGTGGTTGGGCAACCGGTACAGGCTGGGCCGCCGGTGCTGCAACCGGGACTATCGCCATTGGTGCCGGTGCGGGCTGTTGTGCCGGATTCGGTTGAACAACCGGTGCCGGTTGCGGCATAACAGGTTCAGGCTGAACATCCGGCGCGCGTTCTTCGACAACAATTGGCGCACCCAAATCAACATCTATAGATGATGATGAATTACTGCCCACGACACGAATTATAATAAAGACCGCCAAAATAATTATGGCCAACCCAATTATCAACAACAACCACGGCCGATGTGGACGTGGCGCGGCAAACGGTGTTGCATCCGGCAAATTATCATCAACCGGTGTATCGGCATCGTCTAAATCTAACAAGTCCAAATTTTCATCATTCATTATGGTTTCTCCCTTTATATACTGGATATATTATACCATAAAAAAATGATATCACAAAATTATTTTGCAGGACGTGCGCCAAAATTTGGTGGCACAATCAGTTTATGATTTTCTTCCACAATCGGTTCGGTTTCACATGTCTGCGAACACGCCGCCAACGCCACCGGTGCCAACAACGCAATAACCAAGATTATTTTTTTCATATGTTTTCCTTTACTTTCGTCATCCCGACGAAAGTCGGGACCTCGTATTTTCAGCCGTGACGACCAGATCCCGGCTTTCGCCGGGATGACGTCATGATTATAACGGCAATTTAACCGCATTTTGCATACTTGCGATAAAATCTGCCAATGGAACAACTTCCTGTTTTTCCACGCCCAATCTGCGCAGGGTGACGGTTTTATCCGCGCTTTCTTTTTCCCCAACAACGGCGATAATCGGCGTTTTCGCCACAGACAATTCGCGAACCTTGTAATTGACCTTTTCATCGCGCAAATCGGCACGTGCATATATTCCCGCCGCGCGCAAATCTGCGACAACGCTTTCGGCATATTCGCGATGCTTTTCGGAAATCGGCACAACAACCACCGGTTCCGGCGACAGCCAGAGTGGCAAATTCCCCGCATGATTTTCAATCAATATACCCATAAAGCGTTCAATCGAACCGAACAATGCGCGGTGCAACATAACCGGACGATGTTTTTCACCATCTTCACCAATATAGGAAATATCGAATCTTTCCGGCAGGTTCATATCGACCTGAATCGTTCCGCATTGCCATTCGCGACCAATCGCGTCACGCAAAATGAATTCCAATTTCGGGCCATAGAACGCGCCTTCGCCCGGATTGATTTCAAACGCATAACCGTGCGTGGTCAACGCATTTGACAGTGCATTTTCGCACATATCCCAAATTTCATCAGACCCAATACGTTTTTCCGGTCGCGTTGACAGATAGATTTTAACATCATTAAACCCAAACTGTTTATAAATATCCAAAATCAATTTCAGCGTTTCAATGCATTCACCTTCCATCTGTTCCGGCGCACAGAAAATATGTGCATCGTCCTGGGTAAATTCGCGCACACGCATCAATCCCATCAAGGACCCCGATGCTTCGTAACGATGAACTTTGCCAAATTCAGCCAGGCGCAACGGCAAATCACGATATGAACGAATATTTTGACGATACACCAAAATTCCGCCCGGGCAATTCATCGGTTTAATACAGAACATACGGTCGTCTTCGGTTTTACCGGAATAGTTATGCGCGCCATATTTTTCCCAGTGTCCCGAAGTTTCCCACAAAGACCGGTCCATAACGGCGGGGGTTGAAATTTCCAAATACCCCGCGCGTTCTTGACGTGCACGCATATATTCAATCAATTTGCGATATACGCGATAACCCTTGTCGTGCCAGAACACCGCCCCCGGCGCATATTCCGGTTCAAAATGGAACAAATCCATTTCACGTCCAATTTTACGATGGTCGCGTTTTGCGGCCTCTTCCTGCATTTTAAGGAACGCATCCAATGCCTCTTTGCTTTCGAACGCGTCAACATAAATACGTTGCAACATTTTATTTTTCGCGTCCCCTTTCCAGTATGCACCGGCCACGGCACGAATCTTGAATCCGTCGCGTGGCAAATCTTTACTTGATTCCACGTGCGGTCCACGGCACAAATCGGTAAAGTCACGGAAAGTATAAATCGACAGTTTTTCGCCCGCGGCATCATATTCGTTTAACCATTCCATTTTATACGGTTGGTTTGCAAAAATCTGTTTTGCTTCATCTAAATCAATAATGCGTTGTTCGAATCGACCATTTGATTTAATCAGTTCGCGCATTTCTTTTTCTATTTTTGCAAAGTCTTCTTCGGAAAAACGGTAATCAGTATCAAAATCGTAATAGAATCCGTTTTCAATCGCCGGGCCGCCCGCGAATTTAACATCTGGATGTAATTTTTGCACCGCCGCCGCCATAACGTGTGCCAACGAGTGCCGAATCATTTCAATTGGATAAGACATAATAAAAATCCTCTAATTTTTTGTGTTATTTTTTTAACTGATTGATTATATTCGCGCGTTATCAAAAACGCAATAATAAATTACCGCACCCCAAACGGGGTTGTTGTGGTTGTCGTAAAGATAAACAAAAATTGTTTCATAACAAACGAATTATATTCCCACCCAATAAAAAAGTCAAGGCATACGATTTTTAATACCGTATGCCTAATGTGAATTAATTCGCCGCTCCATCATCACACTCGCAATGTGAGGGCCACCCATCACAACGCGCCATTCTCATTGGACAGCTCTGTGCAAAACCATTACAATCTGCAGCTGTCTGGCACGCGGGAAACCCGTAAACCAACGTGTCAACCAAATTCCACAGAATACAATAAGCGTCACCACCACTTTCCATCCCTGGCTCCCAGGCAACACATACTTTATTTGTAGAAGCTGTTTGCGGCAGGTTGGTTACCTGTTGAATTTGCTCGCTAATATAATTGTCAAAATCATCCATCTGGTCGTTCAGCCCGCTTATCTGGTTGCCTAATAAATCAAATGTAACCAGATTATCGTCATCACAATAGCCATTGTCGTCGGCATCGGCATCACATATAAAACGTTCACCGATTTGTCCCGCGGTACCTGTATATGTTACAACCGCCGAGCCAGGTGTTGATGCATTTGTGCCCGCCGCCGGAATAGTAGCCTGGCGCGTGGTATCAACGTATTGTTTTGATGTAACGGTTGTATCCGCCAAAACTGAATTGATTGCGATAATTGATGCAATCGCACCAATGAATAAGGCTTGTTTGCTCATATTTTCCCTCTTTGTTTTACGTTTATAATGGTAACAAAAAAGGAACGTTTTTGTCCCCCCATTTTGCGGACTTTCCGGTTGTTGATTTTACTGAATAATTTTTTCTAAAAAAGTACTGGACAAAAACGTTCGTTTTTGACCACCCCGCGCATATATAAAAAAAACCACAGAAATCCGCGGGTTTTTGCTTATCACCAACCCTTGTCCCACGAAGCACGGCGTGCGAAGTGGGAACTAACCCTTGTCGCGACGGAGCGACAGCGCAGACGGAACTAAATGTCAAGTATCGCGCCGTACAGCACCGCAAAGAAAAAGCACACCGTTCCACCAATCACAAACAGGTGCCATATCGCATGTGAAAACTTTAATTTCCGCCACAGGTAGAATATCACCCCAACCGTGTACGACAACCCACCCGCCAGGATGAACCACAATCCCCGCGGTGGAATATTCCGTATCATTACCGGCAATATAAACAGCAACGTCCACCCCATTACTAAATACAACGCGACCGTCCATTTTGGTTGCTGGTGCGGGTTGCGAATCTTGGTCACCGCGCCAAAAATCACAATCGCCCACAATATTCCAAACACCGTCCATCCAATCGCCCCACGCAGGTTGACCAGTAAGAAAGGCGTGTATGTACCGGCAATCAACGCATAGATGGCGATGTTATCCCAAACTTCGAAAAAACATTCGCCGCGCCGACCAATCAGCGCGTGGCACATTGTTGAACCAAAATAAAGTGTGAACATCGTAAACCCGAAAATCGCACACGACACAACAGACCACGCGTTTCCATAAATTGCCGCAAACACAACCAACAATGTCAAACCCGCAATCGCAAGGCCTATACCGATTCCGTGGGTCAAGATATTCAAAACTTCTTCGGCGCGCGTTGAACGCCGTTCCCACCGAAACAGCCCCGTCGCCCGCAGGCAACGCAGCATACGCGACGCGCGCCTGTCGCGCCGCACATTTTTCAAACGCACCCGTTTAGTGTTTGTCACATTACCGCCTTTATCCTTTTAATCACGCGTTCTGCGCCCATTACCGTTATTATGGAATACAGGTCTGGGGTGTTTGTCCGCCCCGCCAATGCCACGCGCAGATTCATCGCAACATCGCCATTTTTAACCCCCGCGCGATTCGCAATTTCAACAATTTTATTCCACCACGCGTCTTTGTCATCCGCAATATTAAATGTATCCAAGAACGCATTTAACACATCACGGTTATATTTGTATTCAGTGTTCGGCACGAACAATTCATCCCAGAAAAATTCCACGATTTCCAATGTCTGTTTCCAAGTAATAAAATCTTTGCGCACACGCTTTGGGTTGTCGCGTTCAATCGCCAAAACCGCGGTTAAATACGCCTGGTCTGCGACCTGCATTTTTTGCTTTTCATCACCATATTCATTTGCCCAATCGGTAACCGCACGCACCAAATCGGGAACCGACATTGCGCCAATATACTCTTTGGCCCACCATTCCAATTTCTTCATATCGAACAACGCGCCCGACATAGGAATTTTTTTAGGCTTGATTGGATATTCCCAGATTGTTTTCACTGTGCCTTTTAATTTCGCCTCTTCATATCCCGATGCCGCGATATTCCCAAGGTATTCCAACACCGCGGCCGTTGGCCACCCATCGCGCAAGAAAAACGCGACATTACTTTCCGGGTCTTTCCGTTTGGACAGTTTGCGCTGTTTCCCGGTTTCCGCATCAATTTTATCAATCGTAGATGTATGAATATACAACGGCGGTGTCCATTCCATCATACGAAATAATTGTGTATGTAACGGCAAAGACGGCAACCATTCTTTACCACGAATAACGTGCGTTGTGCGCATAAAATGGTCATCGCACAGATGCGCGAAATGGTAAGTTGGCAGCCCATCATTTGATTTAATCAACACCAAATCTTCGTTATTTTCCGGAAACCCGATTGAACCGCGCACCGCATCTTTACAGAAAATTTTCTGCGCCGGGTTGCCGGTCGAATACAGCCGAATCGTTGGCACCGCGCCATCATCCATACGCCGAATAATCTCGTCCGGGGTAATATCACGGTCGCGCGCAAATTCGCCGTATATGCCGGTCGCGAATCCCGCCGCAGATTGTTCTGCGCGAATGCGTTCCATATCGTCCGCAGTTAAAAAGCACGGATATGCGCGCCCGGTCCGCAACAGTTCCGCCGCAACCGAATGATAAATGTCTTTGCGTTGCGATTGATAATATGGCCCATATTCAGGCATATCATTATACGTTATGCCAAATTTATTCAGCGATTCGATTATCAATTTTACGGCATCTGCAACCTCGCGCTTGGTGTCGGTGTCTTCGATTCGCAACATAAACACGCCACCGGTATCATATGCCAATTTAGAATCTATCAATGCCTGGTACAGCCCGCCCAGGTGCATCATACCCGTGGGACTTGGGGCGAATCGGGTCACCATGCTACCCGCCGGCAAATTGCGTGGCGGGAATTTTTTCTCTAATTCCGCCAAAGTATATTTTGGCGCGCCACCCAAAACGCGTGCGATTAAATCTTCCGTTAAACCTGGTCTCATAATCAAATCCTTGTATTTCTAATATTCGCATTCTATACTAAATATATGGAAAAACAAGAAATAAGAACATTTGGCCGCCGTCATGGCAAAAAATTATCTGCACGTAAAACGTGCCTGATGCAGAATATTTTACCCAAAATCATACCAAACGAATCGGCAAATGCGGACATTTTGGAAATTGGATTCGGTGCCGGTGAACACGTTCGCGAATTGGCATTAAACAATCCAGACAAAATGATAATTGGCGCAGAACCGTTTGAAAATGGGGTTGCCGCCCTGCTCTCGGCCATTTGTGATGCAAACAATAACATATTACCGGAATATAAAAATATTCGAATATGGCCGGATGACGTGCGTTTAATATTAAACAAAAATAAATTTTCATTTGCCGAAATATGGGTCCTGCACCCCGACCCGTGGCCCAAGGCACGACACGAAAAACGCCGCCTGTTAAGCGCAGAATTTTTGAATATTTTGGCCAAAAACCTTGCCCAAAATGGCAAAATAATAATCGGCACAGACCATTGGGAATACTATGATTGGATTGATGCCCAGGTTAAAAATACAAACCTGGATATTACCGATTCGAATATGAAAACAATCCAAACCCGGTATCAAAAAAAGAATATGGCGCACACCGAAAAAACACGGTATATGATATTGACACGTAAATAGGTTTTATTGTTCTACAAAAACACGCAAATTTTTAAGAATTTCCGGTCGCATTTTTTCGGTCAACCTTAGAACCTGACTAACCCGCAACATATTTTTACCAAACATCAAATGTAAATCTGGGCCCGGTTTCCAATTTTCCAACATTGAAAACACACACCCAACAAAGTTAGTATTAGGATTAAATTTTTCTGTGCGCCCGAACAGTAAAATGGCATCTGGTTTTATTTTCATAATTTTTTCAAACACATCACTCCAATCTGTATTGTCCGTCTTGTCGACATCCAAACCAATGGATAAATATCGGTCAAAAAACAGGTCGTTTCTTATTGGATAAATCGCATCTACAAATTGGGCAACATGGGCATACGGAACAAACACTTGGGCACCGGATGCACCCTTTCTAAACGTCGCGGTTAAGTATTTTGAAAACGCCGATATTTCATTGTCTGCCTTTTCGGGTTCGGCATCAATTTCAAAATTTATTCGCGCCAATATCTTTATGTTTCTGTCTTCTATCCATGGCCAAAATGTTCCCACGGCCCCAGCGGGCATCGAAACAAACGGCACAGACATCCCGATTGCAGAATCTGCGACACGCGCCAAATCGGCATCGTCTTTTATCGAATCGCCAATCCATAATGCTTTAAGCAATTCTATATCATCCAAAATACCATCATATTTCATCATAACACTTTTTACTTTATCACAAATGTGATATAATTTAAGCGAAATGACAAAAAAATTTAGTAATCTTTTATTGGGACTCTTATGGTTATTGACCGTTACATTGGCCACAACGTTTTGGATGAATATCAAATACGGGTTCAATATATTTTCTGCGGCACATTGGGCATACCTGTCGGGACTGCAAGCATACCGCACAGAAATCAAGTTGGATTTTTATATCTCGCTTATCGCGGCGATTATAATCGGTCTAACGGGACTCTATCTGTTGGCGCGACCCAAGGTAAAAATGTTCTTTATCGAACCATCGCAAATGCCACCAGCCCCAACCGGTGTGGACACACCAAATATTTTGCATCGTCCAAAATCAAACAAAAATGTAAATGAACCCATTCAAGATACGACAAACAACGTTGCACCAAGCATTGCGCCACGCCCGAATCCGGCGCGTCCAATGTCACCAATGGGGACACGTCAAACGCTGCCAACCCAAAATCGCACGAACAATGTTCCGCGATTAAATGTGCCCACGCCAAAAATAAACACGCCGGAACCCGTTGCCGGTCCGCACATTGCAGAAATTGGCAGTATCGTTGAAAATGCCGGATACGTTGTAAAACCGTGCCAACGCATTGGGAAATTGGTAAAACCTGTGGTTGCATTGGCCTATGACCAAACCGTTTGGATATATACAGAAAACGTTTCCGTGCCCGATATGACGGATGCGATACAAACAATGATTACGGTTTTTGATGACACATTGGGCGATACCGCAAACGATATGAATGTGCGCGGGTGCATAATAAATACACACGAATCATCGAACAACCCGGAATTAATCTCTGTATTTGGTACGATGGATGAATTCCGCGAATTTATCAACACGCACCCCAACACCAAACCAACCGATTACGACCCAGATTTATTTGATGCAATATCTACATATATTGAAACCGTTGTAAATTACATAGGGAAACAGTAATGCAGTGGACCCAGGCCACGGCCGAAAAACGTTTAATTGATTTGAAAATTGCAGATTTGCCAATAATGGCGATTCAGCCTAAAATTTTTCCTGTTGAACAAGATTGGTTTCAAAAATATCGTTCTGTGTGTCGCGATTTTATGCGCTCGCTGTCTGATTCTGTCCAAGAATTAGCTATGATGAACCTGGACCGGGACGAATTTATGAATTTATTAATGGGCCGGGAAATCCCAGACAATATGTCGATACGTTTTCGGGTCCCGTTAATGTGGGGCGGGAAATTAGAGGTTGATAATTTATTTATGTGTTTTACATTTCCGCAATCACAAAACCTGGACCGGTTTATACTAGAACAAAGCGGCAACGAAACAATTTGGTTGCCGAACCCTGTTAAGAAAATCTATATGCCGATACATTCGACAATATCTGGGAACGGCGGAAACGCGGTGTCCGACCGGCTTAGCCAGATGGCCGCGGCAAATATCGCGGCGAACCGGCGCAACCCATAGGAACCGACATTATGACACAACAAGAATTCTTGGACATATTAAAATCACGCGGCGCAATGTTTGCCCCCGCATGCCCGATTGGAAATATCAACATTATAAATGTGAATCTGCAAAAAATACGCGCTGCGACATTACCCGGGTTTCTTACCGACATATATCAAATATGCGGCGGCATCAAATTGGGCAACGGATATATATTTGGTCCAAAGCAATTTGGAAAACCCGGCAAGCATCCAATACCCGATATTTTTCAATTAAATAATGAACTTACAAACCTGGCGGCATTGCGTGGAAAAACAATTTTCGGCCGGAACGATTTATTTTGGTTTGCATTTGATTCTTTTGGTAATTGCACGATGCTGTATAACATTGGATTAAACGTGTTAAGAAAATACGATGACCCATATCGCGCAATGTTGGATTGTTTAATTGGTGGGAAAATATAATATGAAAAAATTGTCTGTATCTTTATCCGGTCATCAAACCAGCGTCTCATTGGAAGACGAATTTGTTGTCGCACTGCGCGAAATTGCCACGCGCCGCAACGTATCTGTGGCGGCATTGATTGCGGAAATAGACGACACACGCAAAATCGGCGATAATCTATCGTCTGCGATTCGCGTGTGGGTCCTGAATTATTTTCATAAATAATTTTCTAATCGCGTGGGCGCGATACATCAAACATCCATATCGCCCCCATACACGACACAACCAACAATATTATCATCCACATATCACGTCCCAAAGCGCGATACAGTGTTTTATGCGCACCCCAAACGGCACCATCTATTACGCCGGGATGACCGATTGGAATATTTGCAATAACATTTCCATTGGATAATACAAAGGCACTGATTCCTGAATAATTAGAACGAATGATTGGCACCCCTGATTCGATTGCATAACGACGTACCATATCTAAATGCTGATACGTACCGGGTGTTTTGCCAAACCAATTATCATTTGTAATATTTATAATTGCATCCGGCGTTTGGGTGCCCGGAATCAAAGAATTTGAAAATATTATTTCATAACAAACCGCCGGCGCAAAAACAAATTGCGAATTGTTCAAATTCATTGTTATCAATTCTGGTCCATTACCCGGTGTCAACATACCCGGTGTTGGAATCAGGTTCCCAAACGGCCGATATTCCCCAAACGGCACCAGGTGCGATTTACTGTATACGTTGGAAACGTTGCCATCTGGCGTTGCCACCAACAAAGAATTATATAATTTGCCATCATTAAAATAATTCGACCCAATAATAATTGGTTTTGATAAAACCTGGGCCAACGACATCTTGTCACCCGGAATCATTACAAATGGATATGCCGTTTCGGGAAACACAACAAAATCATAATCGCCATCGGCCGCCGCCAAAGATGCCATAACGTGCAAATTATAGTTCGCATTTTGAATCGCCATTGTTCGCGAATGTGACGCTTTTTGAACTGCACTTTGTGCGGGTTGTACAATGCGTACAATCGGGGTTCTGGCAATATTTTGATTTTCGGCAACACCGATATTTTTAATTCCATAAATTACACCAATCACACCAAACATTATGAACAGAATCAATGCGAACCAATTTAATCCATTGTGGCGATTTTTAATAACCTCGGCCACAGATGCAATTATCCCAATTATAACAAAGGTCAATCCCAACGCCCCAAACAAAGACATAGAATTTGCCACATACATATTTTCAATCGCAATATTCGCAATCGGGTTCCACGGGAAACCGGTGAACGCCCATTCACGCGCCCACAAAATTAACGTCCATACGGCGGCAAACAAAAACGGTCTGCACGGCGGATTTGTTCGCATACCCGAAATTGCCAAAAACGGAATTGCAAAAATTATCCCGCCAACAATACCTATGCCAATTATACCGGGGATGGTCCACGCGGCAAACTGGACCGCCAATTCTGGCACGACATAGATACTGTTCAGCACCCACCAAAACATAGACATCGCATACACCGCGGAAAACGGAAATACACGCACAAATTTTCCAACAAACGAATGTCCCGGCAATGTGTTCACCGACAACAAATATGCACCCAAAATTCCAACAAATGTTGCCCACCATATATAGAACGGCGCAAACCCCATCGATGCGACCGCACCACATATCATATATAACAATGTTCGACCAAATGCACCGCAAAAAAATCTACGGCACCACACGATTGTTCGTCCACCGGGACAACAC
Source organism: Candidatus Enterousia sp. (assembly GCA_045546075.1). Lineage (GTDB taxonomy): Bacteria > Pseudomonadota > Alphaproteobacteria > Rs-D84 > Rs-D84 > Enterousia. The sequence goes on along the minus strand of JAZQCF010000014.1, from coordinate 4,743 downwards.
GATTCATCGGTGCATACGCCGGAATCCGCCGTATAGGGGTTTTTGTATCCCAATTTTTTCAAAATCAAAATTTCTTTGGATTCCATTTTTTCTGCGTCGGCATTTTTAATATGATCATAACCCATCAAATGTAAAATACCGTGTACCACCATATGTGCGGTATGTTCCGGCACAGATATATTTGCATCCGCCGCCTGGGCCATAACGGTATCAATAGATATAAAAATATCGCCCAACAAAACGTCGTCATCCAATTCAAACGACAGAACGTTCGTTGGTTTATTTATCCCACGATATTTTTTATTTATTTTCTTGATATATTTATCATCAACCAATGTGATTGATACTTCAGCATCTTTATACTTTGCGCCGGCCACAGCATTGGCGATTTTTTCAAAGTCTATTTTATATTTTTTCCAACGTTTGTCTTCAATATTTACATATACACGCATTTGTTTGCCCCCGTTTAATTTAGCATTTGCCAATCACATATTTATTTAATAGAATTATTATATCACAAAAAGGCACGATAATAAAATGTCTAATACGACACGACCATTGGCAGACATAATGCGTCCCAACACAATTGACGAAGTTGTTGGGCAACACGCATTATTGGGCGAAAACGGCATTGTCCGCCGTATGGTTGATAATAAAAAACTTTCAAACCTGATATTATGGGGACCACCGGGATGCGGAAAGACAACGATTGCGCGCGCATTGGCAAATTCTGTTGATATGGATTTTGTTCCTATGTCTGCGGTATTTTCCGGCACGGCGGATATTAAAAAGACGATGGAGGTTGCGCGCACAAACGCAAAAATTGGGCGTGGCACATTGTTGTTTATTGATGAAATTCACCGATTTAATAAAACACAACAGGATACCCTGTTGCCATATTTGGAAGATGGCACGGTTGTTTTTATCGGCGCGACCACCGAAAACCCCAGTTTTAATTTGAATAACGCTTTATTGTCACGGTGCCACATTGGTGTATTGGAACCGTTGGATACGGCGGATTTAATGGTGTTGATTGACCGGGCCGAAAAACATCTGGGGAAAAAATTACCGTTGGATGCCGATGCAAAAAAACACTTGGCCGAAATTGCGGATGGTGATGCACGTTTCTTACTGAATACCGCGGAATATTTGGTATCGGCAAAGTTCAAAAAGAACCTTGCCCCCGATGATTTGGATTCTGTTATTCAAAAGCGCGCGCCCCTGTCCGACAAAACGGGTGACGAACATTACAATATGATTTCTGCGGTCCATAAATCCCTGCGGGCCAGTGACACCGATGCCGCGCTGTATTGGGTTGCGCGTATGATGACGGCGGGTCAAGACCCAATGTATATATTCCGCCGCCTGACCCGGTTCGCGATGGAGGATGTCGGCCTGGCCGACCCAAATGCAATGCAACTTGCGCTTGCTGCGTGGCAGATTTATGAACGTATGGGCAGTCCCGAAGGCGACCTTGCCATGACGGAATTGGTAATATACCTTGGGACCGCACCGAAAAGTGTTTCGGTTGACCGTGCCAAAATGGCATCCTATGCGGTTGCCAAACAAACATCTAATCTTATGCCGCCCAAAAATATTTTGAATGCCCCAACCAAGATGATGAAAAACCTGGGGTATGGGCGCGGATATATTTATGACCCCGACACAGAATCCGGATGCAGTGGTCAAAACTGTTTTCCCGAAAGTATGTCACGCCAAACATTTTATAGACCGATTGAACGCGGGTTTGAACGCGAAATTAAAAAGCGGTTGGAATATTGGAACACACTGCGTGCACGCGCAAACAAACCGGACGATGAATAATTCTAGAATAATATATTAATCGCCAGGCCCGTTGTTATTCCGTCGTGTTCAAATCCATAATCAAAATGTCCAACATATTGTGTGCGACCATATTCGCGCACAATTTTTATTCCAATGGATTCTTCGTCATAATGTTTATTGGTTGCCTTGCGCAATGCAAGGTTTCCACCGACACGCCAATTATCGTTCACACGGAAATAAACCTCTGGATTAAAATCTATGAAGGCCATACCATTTGGCACATCATCGAAAATCCAACTGGATTTAATCGTGGCGGCCAATGTTACGCCCGAATATTGACGACCAAAGCGCAATCCAACATAGTAAGTAGAATCGGCATAATCCGGCGTGCGCACACGATGCGAACCACCGAATTTTAACCCAAACAATACATCATAAATTATATGATTGGAATTTTCATCTGCCGCACCCAAACGATACAGCCCGCCGATATCAAAACTGGAAAAACCGTCTTCGTGACCATCGAAATCTTGTTGATAATGAACATTGCCGCCAATCGCCAATCGATCGGTTAAACCATACGATATATGTTGCCCAATACGCAGGCCATTATCAAAATAATCCAATGCCGTGCGTGACAACAAACCACTGCGCGATTGCAAAAACAATGGGTCATTTGTATCAATATTCAAATCGCCCGCATATGCGCCACCACAAAACACAATACCAAAAATTCCAAACAATAATTTACGCATTAATTGTTTCCCATTTTTTAATCCTTATAAAAAATTCCGGCGACACATCACGCCGCCGGCATCTATTGTTTAACCTAGAAGTAGAATATAACCCGTCCACCAAAAGATGTTTCGTTATATTTGTCCAATTTTGCCTGGCCCATGGCACCCCATACACCACTTTCGGTTCCATAGAAATTCAACTTTTTGCCTTCTGCGGTGTCATAGAACGATGTTTTCGCATACAGTTCCATTGCGAACCAATCGTTCGGTTGCCAACCGATTGCACCCTTGATGGATGCCTGGTTATGCCAATCATAGTGGCCAAATATGGCTTCAAGGTTCAATGTCCAATCTTCTTCCAGAACACTGAACACACCCAAACCACCTTCGATAAAGAACGTTGTCTTGGCATCTTCGTCATACGCAACGAACAAAGATTCAACAACACCACCTTCGTTTTCACCGGTGATACCGTTGCCATAATATTCGTCATCAAAGTTCACCAACCAACCACGTGCCAAACCATAGATTGTTGATTTTGAAACTTTATACCCGGCCTTGAAATCCAACACAAATTCATTGGCGATGTCTTTTTGCCGTTCATAGTAACCAGACACAGTCGCAATCCATTTTTCATTATCAATGAAACGCCATTGCAAACCGGCACCAAAGATATTCAAATCATTATCTTTCATTTCGTCATCTGGCGCGGTTGACCAATCGAATTTATATTTGCTGATATCGTAACGCCCCATCAACAGGACACCCAATTTGTCGGTGATACCATAACTTAAATCTTCTTTGATGGCAAACTGTCTCATTTCCCACTTTGCCTTGGTATCAGACATTGTTCCGTTCGGTATAAAATCCAAATCATACTTTGCGGTATTATAGGACAAATCGGTTATCATACCGAATTTACCTTCGGTCGGTTGAAAGAACGGATGCGCCAAATAGTATTTACGCTTCATTGATGAACGCACCGTTTCGGTCCGGTTCGTTGTTGCGGTCCGTGTTGCAGTGCCACTGTTGTATGAACGATACATCTGGCTGCGCGTTGTCGGTTGTGCAGTATATTGCACCGCGCCATAATTTTGCCCACCGGCATTTGAATATGTGCGCGTGGTTGAACGTGTTTCATATTTTTGATAATTCACGTTCGCCGGATTTGAACGCACCGCCGGTGCCCCCGTCAGGTCTGCACTGGACCCCGCCTGGGAACCCCAGTTTGTTGCGGCCATTGCCGGCACCGCACACAGTGCGGCCATAACCATAAACATCGAAAAATGTTTTTTCATCTTGTAATACTCCTTTCTTAATACCCGAATTATACCATAAAAAATTCCGGATTACAAAGAATAAATTAGTATTATTCAAATCAACCTATTATGGGTTCCACTTCACACCTGCCATTAAAGCAACGTTCATTTTGGCCGCAATCGGAATTCGTGCTGCATCTTTTTCCCGCCAACGGATTATCACAGGACCAAACCTCTTCAAACAGGTTTATCAGCATACAATCACCATTTGAATTTTCTTCCGTACATTCAAAGCCCGTTTGTCTATCGTTCATACAGTTAGCATACTCTACCAATGCTTCGGCGGTAACCAAACCGCCCTCGATATATCCACTTTCCATATCAACAATTCCGCGTTCACCGATTGTGCCATCGCCGGTTGATGTGTATGTAACGACCGTTTCACCGGGTGTAGATGCGTTCGTACCGGCGGCGGGAATTTTCGGCTGTTTCGTTGCGACCGCCGCATCAACATACCCTCGTGATGTAACGGTTGATGTTGTATCCCCGAAAACTGAATTGATTGCGATAATTGATGCGACCGCACCAATGAATAATGATTTTTTGCTCATATTTTCCCTCTTTTTGTTTTTTCACCGTCATTCCGGCGCAGGCCGGGACCCAGTGTGAACGAAGAGAACACTTGCGTCGCAGACAGTGTATGTTTGTCACGCGCAAAGCGCGTTCCAAATTCCCTGCGGGGCAGGTCCTCCCTGTCGCTCGGCCTGGGTACCGCCCTTCGGCGGTATGACGACTCTCTTGTCGTGCCTGGCGGCGTTGTCTTTACACCCATAATGGTAACAAAAAAGGAACGTTTTTGTCCCCCTTTTTTGGGACTTTACGGTTGTTGATTTTACTGAATAATTTTTTCTAAAAAAGTACTGGACAAAAACGTTCGTTTTTGACCACCCCGCGCATATATA
>JAZQCF010000013.1:0-3063 GCA_045546075.1 Candidatus Enterousia sp. | reverse complement strand
ATATGGTCCGAACCATTTATTTGGAAATTCCCATACGGTAATTTAATTCCACCAACATATTTGGCGGTCAAATATGCCGAACCGGAAGAAACTATACTACCGCTTCCAAAGTAAACGCCAATACTTGTAATATTGTCGGCGGCGGTAAATTCCTTTTCAACACCCGTCGTGAAATTATAAAATCCAATTCGAACGCTTGCGTTATTTTCGCCATATTTGACATAAACTTGCGCATCTATAACAGTTGAAGCAAGTTGACCCGAACCATTTGACAATTTTAATGTAAAGTGTTCCCCCGCTTTAATATTAACCAAAACGCGGCCGTCATTACTTGAATGGGCCGAACCGGCCGTTATGGCCATCGTTGATTGTTTGGTAACATTGTTTATCGTTGCGGCCAACAAAACAAATCCGTCTTTTGAAACGGCCCCGGGATTTAACAAGATATAATCAACGTCGGACGTGAATTGCGACACATCAATTTGTTCGATGTTGTCCGGGTTGACGTACTTGGAAATAATGTCAATCGGGTATCCGTCGAAAAGTTCCGTAACATCGTCCATCCATCCGAATTGATAACGGGCCGCCATTTCCGGTTTGTCAAATTCGTATTGGTTTCGGGCATACGCCCACGGTTTGCCGTTCCGGGTTACAATCTGTTTCGTCAAATCAATTCCAACAACAGGTTGCCCCGTGTACGTTCCGCCACGCATAAAATACGATATATGTTCAACGCGGAACCGGTTTTGTTCATCAATAAACCAATAACAACGGAAACAATCGCGCAACATATCCATAACGCGTTTTAATGTTATTGGGGCCTTTTGTGCCGGTTGGTCATAACCCGACGAAATGACGTTTGATTTTGGCGCAATGAACAACCGTTGGTCAATATATGAAATCGGGTTGGTGTCATACAGGAATTGGGAATAATCCGTTGTTCCGTCGTGTGTAATACCGGGCGCAACCTTGGCCAACAAAACCGATATAACCGACCAAATCGGGAACGCATCTTTTAGCGTGTATTCCTTGCGCCAATATGATTCCGCAATGGAATCAAAGGCAAAGAATACGAACCAAAATGATATTCGGCCCCAAGCCGCACGGGCAATTGGGAACGCTTCGCCAAGTCCGGCGCTTGGCGGTATCCCGTCGTCATAATACAATCCGGGTTGATATATTCCCCATTTTGTTGGTGTACTTGTAAGATAGTCCGAAAACCAAATTGTGTTCGGGAAATAATAACCGGTAACCCGTGAATAATTACGGTTGTTTTCCACAATATCGTCGTCCGGAATTGGAAACGTATTAATCCCCAACGCCTGTTCAACGTCTGTTACGTATCGCGCAAATACCGAAATATCGTGTACATAAATAGTTACACTACCCGTTGCGCCCGAACCATCAACGGGCGACAAAACAACAGTGTATGGGATATTTCCAATTGCCGCGTAAGTTTTATAATACCACAATACAGGATTTTCCCCCGTTCTTTTTAATGAAAATTCCCAAAAAGAACCGGTTTCCGGGTCGGATTCATTATAATTTATAATCAACGTAAAACCACCACCCGTTAAAGACGTATCAAAACCGGACGGGTCCGTTGCGGTCAATATGTCGGGCAATTGCGGGGTCGTTGTTCCGGAAATTTCGCCAATACGCAATGTTTTATTCTTGTCAAAATGGTATGTGTTTTCCAATGCGCTTTCATCGGTCACGGCGTCACATTCTTGTTCCCACCACATACCGGAAAGGAAACAACCAATAACCGTTTGGCCCGGGACGTAAACTTGAATCATTGGCCGTTTGTCCAACTTGACGGGTTGGATTACCGGGGCCAAATCAATCAAATTGTATTCCTTATCCATTCCGGCCAAAACCGCGTTGTAACGGTCGTTGACATTCGGCGTTACAATCGCGGTTTGGTCGTCCTCATTAAATTTGCAATCAGTTTTCCAAAATTGTCCGGACCAATAGACGGCCCACGTTTGGCCGCCATTGTACGAAATGGATATTACGACGTAAAATTGCGTGTCGAACGCCTTTGACCGAATAAACAAGTAATCGTCTTTTTGGAACGTCAATTTGCCGGACAATTTGCCCCGGTAAAATTCTTGGTTCTGTTCCAACGCGTAATCAATCGCCAAATCGTCCTTATACACGGGGAACGCTTGGCGGGTATCATTTCCGGCGGAAAGTTGAAACCTATAAATCGGGTTCATTTTTCTATCAAAATTTATTAGTTTTTATAAATCTTGCGGGTCAAATTCTTGTACCGAATAACGGTGTTTCCTTGGCCGTCCACGTATTGGGTCCGGTCGCCCTGTTCGCGGATTGCGGCAACGTCCTTTTCAAGCCCGGAAACGTCCGTATTTCCGCCGCCAACCAACCCGACGGCATAACCACCCATTGCGGCGTTTGCACGTTGGTATTTGTCCGCAAACGTGCCATCGTTGAACGCATTTATTACGTCCGGAATCAAATGGCCGTAACGGCGGGAATTGCGCTTGTTAATAATGGCAAAGTATTCGCCGCCCTCGGCCCGGCGGCGGGTTCCATCCGCCTTTGTTCCCAAGTCAATGTCGTGGCCGCTTGCGTGGGAACCGCCTTGCAACAGTTCAACCGTACCTTGGCCGTATTGTTCCGTTTGCCCGGCAACTTGGGCGGCCTTAATCTTGGCAAATGCGAACGACGCCCACATTGTAACCAACGCGGCGGCGGCCAATCCGGGGCCGACAACAGGGATACCGGACAATGACGACCAAATGTTGGCCGATGCGGTAATAAGGGACGACGCTTGCGTTATGGTATCAATGGCCAATTGGGCCTTTTGGGCTTTTTGCTTTTCCTTTATGGCCGAATCTTGGTTTTTCTTGGCCAATTCCAATTCCTTTTGCGCGGTCGTTACCTCATTGGCATAACCGGCGTTGCGGGCTTCAATTTCGGCGTCCAAAGTCTTTTGCGCAGCATCCACTTGGGCGTTGGCCGCGTTCAATGCCGCATCGGCGGCGGCGTTCCAAGAATCCACGATTGACGCAATGGATTCTTTCACGGAATCAATGG
>JAZQCF010000012.1:0-68522 GCA_045546075.1 Candidatus Enterousia sp. | reverse complement strand
AGGACCTGCCCCGCAGGGAATTTGGAACGCGCTTTGCGCGTGACAAACATTCACTGTCTGCGACGCAATCAACCTTCGCCAAGGCTTCGGTTGATGGGTCCCGGCCTGCGCCGGGATGACGACTCTCTTGTCGTGCCTGACGGCGTTGTTTTATGTTTATAATGATAACAAAAAACGAACGTTTTTGTCCCCCCACTTTCCGGATTTTTCAATCGTTGATTTTACTGAATAATTTTTTCACAAAAAACACTGGACAAAAACGTTCCTTTTTTTTGACCGGTTTTTGGTTACTATGTCGGGTAAAAGAGATTTTTATTGGTTGGTTGTATAAACGAAAAACAATATGTTTTTACAAATTTTTTGTTGTTTGTCGCATATAATAATAAAAATATTTTTTTCTTGATTTGTTGGACAAAAAATAGTATTGTGTCAAAAAAGAGGTTTGCTATGGTGCAAAATTATAATGGTTTAGGTATGGGGCGGCATCGGGTTATGGAATTGCCGCGTTCGTGCTATGCGGTTTATTTTTCGGATGCGGATGCCATATTGGCCGAGGCCAAAAAATTACACATTAAATTGTCCGCCGAAGAAGCGCATTCGTTCGAAAATGCCGCAAATATGAACTTTTATTCGATTCGTTCCTATGATGGTGCGCCGCACGTGATGCTGAAAGTTGTTGATGATGCGGTTCAATGGTGTCGTGGTGTGTATGCGGCGCGACCAGACAATTATATGCGGCAGGTTGTTACATTTATCGTAAAAAAACAATTTGATATTGCGCATGATATGGCGTGCACAGGTATCGTTCGCCAACACGGCAAATATTATAATGTATATGATTTGCCAAACGGTTTTGTTTTTCATGGCGATATGGATTTGTCTTACGCCGGATTGCGGCACTTGCCGGATATGCGGTCTGTTACCATTCGTGGGAACTATGATATAAGTGGTAATGCGCTAAGGTCTTTTGCCGGTGTTCCAAAGGAAATATATGGTGATTTTTATGCGAACAACAATGAAATTCCATATATGTTAAAGGAACGCCCGAAATTTTGCGCAATTCACGGTAAATTTTATACCGGGCCATCAAAATCACGATAAATTTCGAAATTAAAATAAAAAAAACCGCACTGCGGAACACATAAACCCCGGAAATACTGACGTTCGGGGTGCTGGGGAAATATAATCTACGACATCCCAGTGGAATTCCGACACAGGTCATCGCAGCCACCAAACACCCCGAAGGGTCGGGAATCTAGATAACGATATAACACATGGGAACTCTATATATAATTTCTATGCGTATACCGGCTCGCTTAAGGGCTCCTCACAAGTCCTGAATTCAACCCCAATTGAACTCGACAGTTATTTTAACAGATTGCTATTGTTTATACAAGAAAAAAAATCAAAAAAATTAAAAAAAATATAAAAAATCCACATTAACAAAATGTGGATTTTGTGATATAATTAAAATCTTGCGTTCATTTGTTGAAATGTATCCCACGTTGTCCCGCAGATGTCGTCACCATTGACCCAAACAGGGCATTTGCATCCGCCTGATTCATACCACGTCCGCCCGGATTATAGTTCGCGCCGTTCAGCAATATCAACATTGGAACATCGCCATTACAATCGATCGCGTAATTATCGGGGTTATAGTATTTTCCATAGCATTTTCCGTTCAAAATTGCCGCAAAATTATCCTGGGCCAGGTTCGAACAAGTAGGTTGGGTCCCATTTGTAATTTCACCGTATCCCAATTCTTCGGTTGGGCTTGATAATATTCCATTGCACCAGACGCGGACATAATCGCCATTTAACATTACCATTGCACCACCGTTTTTGGATTTACGCGCGCCATAGCAATCTTCGCCGGATACGTATGTGTTTGTATCAAAATCTGAATTTATATTTGTGCCGGCATTTATATCTGCGCGTTCCATTGCGGTCCGTTCGGTTGCCCCCGTTGTTAATGCATTTGCACAGATGTATTTTTTCCCGCGACATCCACCCGATATGTCCCAACCGGTATCAAAACTGAAATCCACACCGGCGATTGATGCGTTATAGCAACGGGTTTCGTCAATGGTGCAAATTGTGTCACGATTCCACCAATCGGTTATGCCGAACGCGGTTGATGACACCATACATAGTGTAAAGATTGATAATATTTTTTTCATCTCTGCCCCTTGTGTTCCTTACTTGTAACTATAACATTTTTTGACTGTCCGTGCAAGGTTTATGGTTCCCGGCACAGTCCCCAACCCAAATGTGCGTTTGTTCCGTTATAGAAATCAATAAATTTGTTCTGGACGGGTTCGCCGTTTGCGTCTGTTTGATATGTTGTTGTCCACACGCCACCCAATTTTTCACATTCGGCCGCCAAAACCGTCGCCATATTTTGTTTAACAGAATCCATAAGCGTGTTGACATTTGCCAAAACATCGGTTGGGATAATGCGGTTCGTGTCGTTTGATGGGCGTGCACAATACTGCATAGCGTATATGACCATTTTTTGATATAAACTGCCGATATAATCGGGGTTACAAACACCGGCACCGGGGCGCGCAGATTCTGTGCCACCGGGGCATGACCATCCATCAGGGCAATGATAGCATTTCCCTTCAAGCAGGAAAAAGTTTTCTTTACAACTGTGATAAATACGGTTTTCCCAACATATAAAATTGTATAACAAATCTGTTTGGTTGATTTGCGGACTTATCGCATCCAGTATGCTCTGTTCGGGGCGTTCCATATATCCGCTTGCATCGGGCGTGGTCAGGTAAGTGCAGGTCGGGTTTTGCGCATCCAATATATCGCCCGGCGCGTAAACACGGCAACCGTATGGATAATCGTGCATATCGTTTGTGGGCGCACGACAAAGTTTTTTCGCATAATCGGTCAGTGTGGCAAGGCAATTTTGCGCAATCTTTTGGTCGGTAATACTGCGCATTTCGGTAATTAACAACTGCAACCCGTTTGCGCCACCCCCGTACAGGTTGCTGCACGTGGTTAATTTTTCTGCGCACATTTCTTCGGACAGGACCAACCGGTCACCCAATAACATTTGGTCATCAATATTGCTGTAATCGCGCAGTTGATTTGTCTTTTCGTCATAGCAGGCATTAACAACATCCATACATTCATTTTTAACCTGGCGTATTCTGGATTGTGTGCCTTGGTATATTTCGGTTATTGCCTGGCGCAGGAATTCATCCCAAACCGAATCGGCGATATCGCGACAGGTTTCCAATGTTTTTTCTGCAAATTTCTTTTTATTGTTTAATTCGGCGACCAATTTGGCGTTTGTCGGGTTTGTTAAAACATCGCCGGCAAGTGAAACCTGGTCATTTAATTTATAGAAATTCGCAGAATATATCGGTGCGCCCGTTACGCGATTCAAATACAGGCCCGTTAAATCCAAACAGTGCACATAGTTTGCACCGCATGCCGTGTCGGCGGTAATGCTGTCGCGGACCCCGGCAACACATTCATTTATTGCCGTTGAATTATGCGCATTATAGTTTTCAAGCCGCGCCAGGTTCATTTCCCGATTCGTTTGACGTATGGCGGTATTCGCGTTTGTGGACTGTTTATTCAGGTTGGACAATATTATCGTGCAATCGTTTTCAATATACATACCGTACGCAGACACAACCATATCCAATGTTCTTTGCGATGGGCAACGTTCGGCGACCAATTCGGCGCATTGTGAATGAACGGCATTATACAGTGATTCACCCGTCAGGTTTGCAATACTTGCGCCCGAAATTAAATCTGTGGTATTCCAAATCTGTTTTATATCGCCGCCAATATCCAACTGGCCCGCGGTGGACAGTGCGTTTGTTCGTGTGCCGGCCAAAACATCACTGATTGCCGTCAATTTTTTTGCCGATTCAGAATTGTCGCGTGTCTTGGCCAATTTTAATTCGCCTTCACTCGCGGTCAGCATTGCCTTGACCTCGGCCGGGGTTTTAAGTATCGCTTCGATATTCAAATCTTTGAAATCTTGTAATTGGTCGGCCGTTTGGTTCAATACGCGTTCGCGTGCCTTGATTGTGTCCAGACGCGATGAACAGATGCAACGCCGATATTTGTCGTTGGCCAATGCACAGAATTGATCCATACACGCAAAATATGCATCCTGGCATTCGTTTTGTTGTGTGTTAAATGTGTTCGTTGGGATGGATTTCAGGTCCAGACTTATTGCGCTGCGTGCGGTTTTATTTGTCGCGGCACGTGCGGGTCGCGAATTTGCGTTTATGCCGGTTGTTGTGGTGCGTGGTGTGCGTAAATCCAGCGCGCGCGATGATACGGCGGGCGTGTTCGAACGCGTGGCCGTGCGTGCGCGGGTTGCGCCGGTGCGCGATGTCGTGTTGGCTGTGCGATTAACCACGTTGGTTGCGGTGCGCGATTGGGATGCTGTATCGCGTGATGCGACGTTTGATGTCGGGGCGGAATTCGCGCGCGACAAAGAATCGGTCCCGCGAACCGCGGCCGATGACGCACCAAACGACAGTGCGATAACAATAATGGAAACAATAATTCCTTTCATCTCTTTCAAAGAACAGGTTAGCAAAAAATAAAATCCCCCCGCAAGTGTATTTTACATTTATATGTAATAAAAAAATTCCGCGGGCGCGGAATTTTTTATAATTGAATAATTGACAATACTTATTGTGCCGGCGCGGCATCGGGCGCACGTTTGCGTTCAACAAATGTAATGCGACCCTTGGCCAAATCGTATGGTGTCATTTCAACGCGGACGCGTTCGCCAACGTTGACCCAAATGCGCGCCTTGCGCATTTTGCCACATACAGTTGCCAAAATTTCATGGTCATTATCCAATTTTACCCGGAACATTGTGTTCGGTAATTTATCTGTTACCGTGCCGGTAAAAACAACAACATCATCTTTTGCCATATCTATCCCTTGGGTTAATTTCCATAAATAATATGTTGATTGGCCAAAAAAATCAAGAATTTTTTGTTGCGGAAACACGTGTAATCTGGTAAAATTATACGAAAGATGTAGGATGGAAAAATGAATATAAAATCACTTGCAGTTATTGTGGCGGTTTTGCCAATGGTTGCGTTTGGTGCAACGCGCGACGGCGGAAATCGGGGCGAAACGCGTGTGGGAATTCGCGCATCTATGTCAACAATGGTGCCGGCGCAAAAGGTTACCGGGGTCAAGAAAAATACCATGCCTGCGGCGCAACCCGCGCCCAAGGTTGCAGCACCAACCCCGACCGAAGCGGCATCCGTCGCCGAAGCCACGGCCGCGGCGGAAAAAATTGTCGCCGCCGTTATCGGGCCGGATGAATGTCGTGATGCCTATCGCGAGTGTATGGATGATTTTTGTATGTTGGACGAAGCCGAAGGCGGACGTTGTTCGTGTTCAAACAACATTAAACAATCGAAAAGTTTAATCCAAGAAATTCAAAAAATTCAATCTGAGGCTGAATTACTTTATACCGAAGGCGTGGAACGCGAACGGTTGGGTGCGCAGGCGAAATTTGTTAAATTTGGTGAAAGTGAAACCGCGAAACGCGCATCGCGCACATCGGGTATTGATTTGGTTGCGTGGATAAACGGCGGCGGTTCGGCAGAAAGCCTGGCGGCGGATGAAGATATTGGTGACAATCTGTATGATATGGCGGCGGAAAGTTGCGAATATATCTTGTCGCAATGCGATGTAAAACGCGCCGAAATGGAAGAAAGATTGTACCAACGTGAAATTATCAAAGACTGCAAGGCGTTTGATGGATATTTGGCGGAACAAAAACGTGGTGCGGAATCGAATAAGCGCACCGCCCAGGCCGCCGTGCGTTCGGCAACGTTGGATATGTTGTCGACCACAAACAAATACAATCGCGGTGAATGTTTGTTGGCGTATCGTGCGTGCATTTCCGACAAAGGTGGCTGTGGTGTGAATTTTGAAAACTGTTTAGATGCGGCATTGCTGAATCGTCGTGCGAACGCGTGCGAAAATGTCCTGGATCAATGTATGGCGGTAAAATCATTTGTGTTGGAAGATTGGACCGCGGAATCAAAAATGATTTTGGCAGATGCGGCCAAGTACAGTGATGAAAATATGCGTTTGACGTGCAACGCGAAAATTCGTTCTTGTTTAGAGGAGGGCTGTGCCGTATCCACGGATTCGGGATGTTTGACCAACGTAAATGTTGCCGCGGGTGTATGTCCAATTATTGATGAGTGTAATAACAAGATTCCGGGTTTGAAGCAAAGTTGGAACGAAAAATTGGCAGAACTGAGAACAAATTTCTGTCAAAATGATGTTGATAAATGTCTGCGCGATAAATGCGGAACAAACTTTACCGCGCCGGAATGTGTTGGAAAATCCATCGCCGATATAACTGCGATGTGTCCCCAGGGTATGTTTGCATCGTGCAAAGGCGAAAAGTATTTTGATGTGATTGTAAGTTCGGTTCTGTTACAGATGGATTACCAGATGGTTCAAGGTTGTGTGAATTATTTTGCGGAAACGCTTGGACGTGTTTGTGGAACGGATATGAATTGCCTGCCCGGAAGTGATATTGTCGCGAACCTGAATAAATTACCGAAAGATACAACGGACCTGCGCGATAGTGTGCGTGCGGAAAGTAAAAAGGCCGTTACCGAATTCTTTAAGCAATTTGATAACGAACGCACTATTGCCGCGTGTAAAAGTGCAATTCAGCCCGCAGGCCGGCGCAGTTTGAAAGACAGTATCTTTGTGACCGCAAAAATGATTGCGGAAATTGGGGCAGAAAACCGTTATTTGGCGGATTTGGATTCGCGTGTTGCGGAACTGTCGCGGGCCCAGGATGTAGAAGAGGCACGTCAAAACTGTTTGACCATGTATGCGGTTGAAAAAAAGCCAAAGGCAACGGATGAAAATAAAAATTATTCTTATATAAGAAGTGTCTCGTTTGAACCATCGTTGCGTAATTGTCACGTGTGCCGGATGCAACGCGTTTGCGAAACCGGTGGTGAAAGCAAGGGTATGACGGCATTAAAGACCGCGGGTGGACTTGCGGCGGCCGGGTTGTCGGGTGGTGCAATGGCCGGTGGTTGGGGTGCCTTGATTGGTGCCGGTGCGGGCGCATTGGTTGGCGGCGTTGGTGGATATTTGGCGGGTGATGGTCTGCAAGATTCGTGCCAAGAAATTGAATCTTGTGAAGATATAAATATGTAGGATTTGAAACAATGCGAAAAATATCGTTCGTTGCGTGTTTGATTGTTTTGCCCGCTGTTGCGTTTGGTGCGGCGGCAAAAAAGCAGTCCGCCATTCAAAACGGAACAAATGTTCGTGCGCGTGTTGCGGCAACCGGTATTTATTCTACGGAATGCTATGATGCGTATTACGGTTGTATGGATCAATTCTGTATTTCCGATAACATCAATGGTGGCAGTTGTCTGTGCAGTAACGATAACGCAAAATATGAACAGGAACTGGCCGAGATTAACGAAATGCTGGCCGAGGCCGCACGTATCAGCACTGTCGAGGTTGAAAAAATAAAACTTGGGTCCAATGTAGATATTGTATTTGGTGGTAATCGCACCTATGATGACAAGGGTAATGTTGTATATAATACAAATTCCAATTCCACACCAAAGGTTTCAAAAAACAACCGCGCAGATTTGTTAAAAATGTTCGAAGTCAAATTTGATGACGACGAAGATGAAGACGAAGATAATATTATGAATAAAACCGGCGTGGCATTGTTTAATGCCGCCGATGAAACCTGTCAAAACCAGGTTGGGGCGAACTGCGCAAAAGATATGACGTTCCTGCGTCAAACATATTTGCGCCAGGTTGAATCCGATTGTCGCGCGTTCGCAAATAGTATTGTGCAACAACGTGCCGCCGCGCAAACCGCAATGAATAATGCGGAAAAGGATGTTCGCACCGCATTAAAGGAAAGTTTTGATTCTGCCAATAAATATAACCAGGGCGAATGTATGGTTCAATTAAAGAACTGTATGATGGGCGATGATGCGTGTGGTGGCGATTGGGCGAACTGTGTGTCAATAATTGCGCGCGAAAATATGCAAAATAAAACGGCCACGGACAGTTATGCCGGAACCAAGGTTAAAACGACCGTGCGGTATAATATCACGCCGTCTGTGTTGGAACGGTTAGAGGCCAAGCGTCCAATTTGTGAACGCGTATTGGATCAATGTATGGCGGTGCGTGATACGGTTTGGACGGCCTTCTTGCGCGAGATTGCGCCGACATTAAAACTGGCCGAAAATCGCGTGGAATCAAATATGCGGCAATCGTGCCTGGCCGATATAACACAATGTTTGCACAAGGCATGTGCGGATGATATTGCGGGCAAGGGCACGGCAACAATGGATGCGTGTTTGTCCCGACCGGAAATGGCGCGCGATTTCTGTAAAAACCAAATTGAACCGTGCGAACGTATGGCGGGTGATTCATTTTGGTCCTATGTCAAAGATAAATTGTTGGCGATGCGTGTAGATGCCTGCACAGCCGAGGTTAAAAATTGCTTTATGGATGAAACGCGTTGTGGGCCGGACTTTATGAATTGCATCGGTATGGATTATGATTTCATACATGAATTGTGCCCGTTGGACACTTTGGTCGCGTGCAAAGGATACAAACAAAACGGCAAAGATTTTTCAATGGAAGATGTTGATTCTATTATTATGGGTCTGTATTTGAACATAGACAACAAAGCGTTGGAAAACTGCCAAAAATTGGTTGAAGATAAAATGATGGCGGTTTGTGGTTCAACCACAGATTGTAATAAATTTGCAAGCGATGATACAATCGGCACCGGCAGTCTGCGCAGTGTCAAAGACGGAAATATTTATCGCATAACCGGGATGATTTCGTTCGGTTCTTTGCCGGTCAGCACGGATGAAAAAACATATGGAAAAATTGATATTGCCGATTATATGGAAAACGTGCGGAAAAATGCAGAAAAACAAAATGTTCCAAACAGGGCGGAAATTTTAACCTCTATTGAAAGCGAATTGAATAATGTCGCGAACAATGTTAACCGCGTGATTGATATGATTGCCAATGATGAAAAAATTAGATACTGTGTAGAGGGTCGCAATTTGGCGCAAATTACCGGAACCGCGGACACGACCGTGGAGCGTTTCCCGCATATGTTGGATCAAATTAAAATGCAGATTGCAATCGCCGCCCTGCGCCAGGCCCAGAATAATTACCAGGCAAAATATAACGAATATTTGACCCAGGCAACCAAAGATTATTCGGCGGATATTGCGCAATATATGTGTCAAATGTTGCCGGTAACCGGTGGCGCGCCAGTTGGGGCGGTTGATGATGAACGGGTTGAATTGGCCCCACCATACAGTATAAGTTATGAGGTTGGCGCAGGTTTGAATAATAAACTGCTCGCGATTGGCGGTCGCGGTTCATCGGCAACCGGGGCGGGGCGTATAGAAAAGCAAAACGCTGAATACGGCAAGGGTAACGGCCAGGGCTTTACACGGGCATTATCGGCGGCTGTATCTCTGGGTGCATCTGAGGGCGTTTATTGGTTGTCGGGTGCGGGTGATAAAGTATCATACGCGATTCCTGGTGGCACGCGAGAGATGTGGTCTACATTTAATCGGGATACGCGTATTTGCCGGCTTTGTTCATCAACGGTAACCAAGGACTGTAACACAGTTCAAAAAAATGTCCTTGGCAGATTGTGGCAAAAAGAAGAAACAAATTGTACTGAATCTGAACCAATCGAAAAGTGCGATGATATAGAAATGTAATTCTAAACAAAAAAAAGGAAAATAAAAATGGAAAAAGTAGAAGTGGTTGACGGTGTCGTTGGTAACGCGGTAGAGGTGGTCCAGGCCGTCCCAGAAAAAGTTCAGGTCAGTGCCGAACGGTTAAAGGCGATGATAGATTCGCTTAGTGGTATGGCGGTTGATTTCGGTTTGAAATTGATTGCGGCGATTGTCGTCTTGGCCGGCGGTATGTGGATTGCGCAACGTCTGTCGCGGGCATTCAAACGTATGCTGCAACGGCGCGGGGCGGATGCATCGTTGGTGACATTTTTGGGTTCGTTTATGAACATATTGTTGCGCATTTTTGTGATAATAATATCGTTAACAACCGTTGGGGTCCAGATGACATCCATTGTGGCGGTGCTGGGCGCGGCATCTTTGGCGGTCGGTATGGCACTGTCGGGGACGATGCAGAACTTTGCCGGTGGAATTATTATTATGTTCCTGAAACCGTTCAAGGTTGGTGATATTATAACCACCGCGGACGGCAAAACCGGCGTTGTGAAAAAGATTATGATTTTTACAACCGAAATTCACACATTTGATAACCAGGTTGTATTACTGCCGAACGGCGCATTGTCCAACAGCCAGATTATAAACCTGTCTATGACGGAAACGCGGCGCGCAGATTTGTCTATTGCGATTTCCTATGGGGATAATATCGACACCGCGCGCAAAGAAATTTTGGCGATAATAAAAGCGGACAAACGCGTATTGCGTGACCCGGCACCGGTTGTGTTTGTTGCCGATTTGGCGGACAGTGCGGTTGTATTGGGCGTTCGTTATTGGACGGCGGCGGACGATATGTTGCCAAGTCGTGGCGATATGATGGAACAAATCTATAACAAACTGCCGAAAAAGAAAATCCACTTTCCGTTCCCGCAAATGGACGTGCATGTTAAAAAGTGATTAGTGGTTAGTGTTAGTGGTTAGTTCCCATTTCGTTGAAACTTCGTGGGACAGGGGCGGTAAAAGGCAAGGGCGTGGCAAAACCGCCCCTTGTTTTTTTAATTTTTTATTGACAGTTATTTTAAAAGTGTTATTATGCGCACCGCATAACTGGATAACTAATGTTATTTTGGTTGTGTCGCTCACGCAAGGTGAGTGAAATCAACGAAAGGGTTTTCATCCCGCAATCTCTAAGGAGTGTAAAATGAAAAAAATTCATGAAGACGAGAATTTCGTCATATATTCAAAGTTTGAATCTGATTCACAAAATATTGAAGTTGTCACCACAGATGGTGAAAAACGAACCTTTCCAGTACCGTGTTTATTTGATACACTTGGAGGGGATGGTTTGTGCTTTATGAACCCAAATACCGGGAAAGTGCTTTTAGGTGGTGATGCCGAAATAATAATCGTGAGTGTTAAGACAAATAAAGTTGTTTATGATGATAAGATCTGGTCTTTAAAGGGACTTGCGATTCATTTACAGAGTAAATATCCTGAGTCCAAATGTCCGGATGCTACGCCATATGACTTTTTCTGTTATGCCGATCAAGTGTATACGAATTTGAGTGCATCGTCTTTAAAAAATGAATGTCACTATCTTTTAGAAGAAAAATATGGTATTAAAATTAAAAAGGATCGTTTTAGCCATATTCTTGAAAAGAATCGTGAAAAGATTGAAAAAGAAATGGCTGAACTGCCTAGTCTTGCGGATTTACTTAAAGACGATACTGATAATTTGACACTGGCATCGGATCATGATTGGAAATATGCCAAGCGGTGTGAGTGGAGTTTAAAACATACGAAATTTTCTGGCCATGCTGAAAGTTTTAGAGATATGTTTAAACAAGTGCTTGGCGCGTTGCATGCGCAAAAACCGAATGTGTTGAACGATTTTATTTTTAAAATGCTGTCCGAGAACGATTTATTGTTCAGGCCGTTGACAAAAGAGATTTTTGATGCGACCGGAAAACAAAAAACCGTGGTTAATGGCAGTCTAAATGGTATAGATATTTCAACGGCACCCTTCAATCAAAGGGAAATTGAAAACTATGCTGATAATATGTGGATAGAAGTCGTTCCGAATTTGATTTACGTATGGGGATTGTATTCCAATAATGACATGGTAAAACAAATCAAAAAAGTTTTTGATTTATACGGTGTTCATTATGGCGATTTAATTATTAATTTGTTGGACCAAGAAGACAATCGCATAAAGGCCAATAATAAAAATGCCGCTTTGCCAATTTTGGAATGCAAAAAATTTTTAAATCAAATTGCACCGTTGGAATCAAAAGTGATGGATGCTTCCAAAATTCCTCTGTCTGTTATGTCAAAAGCCGCGGAAGACAAGGATAAGCATTTTGAGTTTCTAACACTTGATAAAGATAAATATTTGGTTGTTAGAACCAAATAGAAAAGCTATTCATTGTTACACCTTTTTTATAAGTTGAAAACGCCCCTTTGGGCGTTTTTTGTATTTGTTTTGATTCCCTTGTTTTTTGGAAAAAATGGGTTATAATGTGGGTATGTGCGCCCGTAGCACAATGGATAATGCAACAGATTTCTAATCTGTGGATTGCAGGTTCGAGTCCTGCCGGGCGTGCCAGAAATAAAAACATCGCTCGGTGCGGTGTTTTTTGTTTTTGACGTTGAAACCACTTATCCGCTTTGGTTCCTATGTTATATGCGGGGTGGGTGTGGTATAATTTGGATGCATTTATCAAAGGAGTAAATTATGAAAAAATGGATGTGGTTTATTATCGCAATGGTAATATCTTTCGTGCCGGGGGTGTTTGGATTTTTATTCACGCCGCACGGCGAATCAAACGTGTGGTATAACGGGTTGGTGACAACCGGTTTGACACCGCCGGGGTGGGTGTTTAGTGTTGCGTGGACAATACTGTATTTCCTGTTGGGTTGGGCGTTGTATTTGGTGTTCGTGAACACGCGTAAAAACGTCAGTAAAATTCGCGCATATATTTTGTTCGGTGTTCAGTTGGTATTAAATGGCCTGTGGTCATACGTGTTCTTTGGTGCAAATATGGCGGGGTTCGCATTGGTCATATTGTTGGCACTGTTTGTGGCATCGGTTTGGATGGCACGCGAATTCTTTCGTGTTGACCGTCGTACAGCGTATATGATTATTCCATATATACTGTGGTTGATGTTCGCATTTTATATGAATGCGTATGTGGTTTTAATGAATTAGATTTTAAGAACTTTATATTCGGCATCGCCGATGTTCAGGTATTTCAGCCCCAATTCTTCCACGTAATCGGGGCTGTAATTTTCCAATAAACTTATGTGAGATTCGATTGTTTTTAATTTTTTCTGTTCGGCGACCAATTCTTTTCGTTCAGTGTTCAGGTGCCAAATGTTCGCGACAAAATGCGCAACGTTTACATCGCCCCAGAATATGCGCACAAACATAAACATCGCAAAGAACGCAAAAAATACGCCAACCTTGCCGTGAATGCCACCACGCCAGGCGCGACCTAAAAACCCAAAGAAATTTTTGATTTTGTCTTTCATACGTGGCATTATATCACAAATGATATCTAATAATCAAATTTTTGCTGCACCGATGGCGGGAATTTCTGATTTGCCGTTTCGCACGATTATTCGGGACTTTGCGCCCGGGGTACCGGTTGTAACCGAAATGATTTCGTGCCATTCGATTGTTGGTGGACATAAAAATTGTTTGCGGAATTTTGAAAACTATGCCGCCGAAGGCAATGTTGGTACCCAGATTTTTGGTGCCGTGCCCGAACTGATGGCGGATGCCGCGCGAATTTTGGCGGATGCCGGCGCAACATGGATTGATATAAATATGGGGTGCCCGGTGCCCAAGGTTGCAACCCGGTCCGGCGCGGGCGCACACCTTATGCGGGACCACGCGTTGGCGGGGCGCATCA
The DNA here is from genome assembly GCA_045546075.1 of Candidatus Enterousia sp. GTDB lineage: Bacteria > Pseudomonadota > Alphaproteobacteria > Rs-D84 > Rs-D84 > Enterousia. Next base: position 54,868 of record JAZQCF010000012.1, on the reverse strand, counting down.
TAGGTGCGGTTGTGCAGGCGGTTAAAATTCCGGTGTCAATAAAAACGCGTCTTGGGTGGGATGCGGATAATATGGATTGGGCCGATTTGATTCGTGTTGCCGCCGATAATGGTGCGGCGTGGGCAACACTGCACGGGCGGACGCGTGCGGCGGGATATGTTGGTGCGGCGGTGCACCCCAAAATAGAAAATATGCCGATTCCAATTATCGCAAATGGCGATATCAAGACATACGCGGACGTGGAATCTGTGATAGAAAATGGATATGCCGGGGCGATGATAGGGCGCGCAATGCTTGGCCGGCCGTGGATTTTTGGTGAGGTTTTGGGCCGGGCCGGTGCGCCGGAAAATATTGGGCCGGTGGTGCTGCGTCATTTGGATTTGATGATTGAATACTATGGTGTGCGTGCCGCGATACCTATGTTTCGTAAGCATCTTGCGTGGTATTCCGCCGGACAACCAAATTCAGCCGAATTTCGTATTAAAATCAACAAGATAACCGATGCAAATGAAATTCGTGATGAAATTTTGCAATTTTGGGGTTGCGCATAAAAATATATCGTCTATTATGTGAATATAAGAAAGGGGCACATCTATGGCAGAAGAAAACAAAGATATGAAAATAAACGCCGAAATGACGGCGGGTGAAATTTTGCGCGATGCCCGAACAACGGGGCGGCGTAAGCGTGAAATTCCAACCATTGCAAAGCAACTGTGCATTCGTGAAGAATTCTTGACCGCATTAGAGGAAGGGGACTATACGGTTTTACCAGAAGTGGTCTATATTTTGGGTTTTGCGCGTAACTATGCGATGGAGTTGGGGGTTGACCCGGATATGATTGTTGCCAAAATCAAGAAAGAAATGGGTATTACCAAGCATACCGATGAAGATGTGGTTGCCGCACCGGTGGAAAAACAAGAGGTTTCAAACACACCAAAAAATAAAGAAAATTTTGGTAAAAAACTGAATGAAATCAAAGACTGTCGTGCGTGCAAATTTATTGCTAAGTATTGGAAATGGTTTGTTGGCGGTTTGATATTGGTTGTTGTGTTGGCGGGCGTTGCATTTATGTTAATTGCACCTGCGACCGAAGACCATACCGAGGCCGTTGCCACCATCCAGGTTGTAAATCATGAACCGGCATATCAACAAGCGGTGCGCGAGAGATTCGGGGTTGAAAATCGCGATTCGGCCGAGGTTATTTTCCAATCGGTTCAAGAATCATGGGTCAAGGTTGAAGATGCGCGCGGCAAAACGGTATTCAGTCGTGTTTTGGTCCCGGGTGATGTTTATTATGTGCCTGCGGGTGGTAAAAACAAGGCTACGTTTGGGAACGCCGGTGGAATCGATATTTGGGTTCGTGGGGAATTGGCACCCAAGGTTGGTGAAATGAATACGCGTAAGACAGGAATTAGTCTGGATGCGGATTCTTTGTTGGGAATTAAAAATATTGAATAATAATTTTATTCCGGCCATTGAAATTTTGTATAAAAGTTCTATATTTTGAACACTATGAGTGGTGTAATAAAAATTCGCGGTGCACGCGAAAACAATCTTAAAAATGTTGATTTGGACATACCAAAAAATAAATTGGTGGTCTTTACTGGTGTGTCCGGGTCGGGAAAATCGTCTTTGGCATTTAATACAATCTATGCCGAAGGTCAGCGCAGATATGTCGAATCTTTGTCCAGTTATGCGCGCCAATTCTTGGATATGCAGAAAAAACCCGATGTTGATTTAATTGAAGGTTTGGCACCGGCGATTTCTATTGAACAAAAAACCACATCAAAAAATCCACGTTCAACCGTTGGAACCGTGACCGAGATTTATGATTATTTGCGACTTCTTTGGGCGCGAATTGGGGTGCCGTATTCACCCGTTACCGGGTTGCCAATTAAATCCCAGACTGTTGCGGAAATGGTTGAACAAACAATGAAAATTCCCGCCGGTGTACGTGCGTATATTATGGCCCCACTGATTCGTGATCGCAAAGGCGAATATAAAAAAGAATTGGCGTTTTTGGTCAAACAGGGTTATCAACGCGTAATTATCGATGATGAACTGTATGATTTGTCTGCTGTGCCCGGGTTGGATAAAAACAAAAAGCATAATATTTTTGTAATTGTTGATCGTGTGCAAATGCCCGCCGCAGATGCCACAGAATCCGATATGGAAGAATTCCGTTCGCGGATGTATTCTTCGTTTGAAGGTTCTTTGCGCCTGGTCCCGGGGTCGGTTTTGGTGCGGCGTTTGGATACAAATGAAGATATTTTGTATTCGCAAAACTATGCGTGCCCCGTTAGTGGCTTTGCCGTGCCGAAAATTGAACCACGATTATTTTCCTTTAATGCGCCGATGGGGGCGTGCAGTGCGTGCGATGGGTTGGGGGTCCAATTAAATATGTCGCCGGATTTGATTATTCCGGACCCGTCAAAATCTATTCTGGATGGTGCAATCGCACCGTGGTCACGCAATGGGATGTTAAGTCAATTTGACCATTTGTTAGAGGCTCTGCGTAAACAGTATAAAATTCCATTATCAAAACCGTGGCATTTACTGACCCCGGAACAGAAAAATATTGTTCTGTATGGAACGGGTGATGAACCAATTAAAATAAATTGGAACGGCTTTATTTATGAAAAACCGTTTGAAGGCGTTGTACCAAATATTGAACGGCGTTGGCGCGAATCTGAATCCGAGGCGGTGCGAACCGAATTGGCAAAGTATCAATCGGAAAAACCGTGCCCGGTATGTCATGGTAAACGATTAAATATTCAGGCATTATGTATCAAGATAAATGGTGCCGATATTATTGATGTTTGTGATTTATCGATTGATGATTGTTATGATTGGTTTGTGGATTTGCCAAATCATTTAACAAAACAAGAAAACGATATCGCAAAAATGGTCTTGCGTGAGATTACATCGCGTCTGTTATTCCTTAAAAATGTGGGACTGGGGTATTTAACAATGTCACGTATGTCCGGCACACTGTCGGGGGGCGAGGCCCAACGTATCCGCCTTGCATCCCAGATTGGCAGCGGCCTGTCGGGGGTGTTGTATGTGTTGGATGAACCATCAATCGGTCTGCACCAAAGCGATAATGATAAATTATTGGATACACTGAAAATGCTGCGCGATAAGGACAACAGTGTTATCGTTGTTGAACACGATGAAGATGCGATGCGCAGTGCGGATTATTTGGTTGATATTGGTCGCGGCGCGGGTGTAAACGGTGGAAATATCATTGCCGCCGGCACCCCACAACAGGTTATTAAAAACAAAGATTCTTTGACCGGTCAATATCTGTCGGGCAAGAAAAAAATCCCGGTTCCAAAAAAACGTCGGCGCGGTAATGGGCAATTTATCACAATTTATGGTGCACGCGAAAACAACCTGAAAAATATAGATGTGAAATTTCCGCTTGGGAAATTTATTGCGTTGACCGGTGTGTCGGGTTCGGGTAAATCGACCCTGTTGTTGGACACGCTGTATCCGGCATTGATGCGCGCGTTGTATAATTCGAAAATCGAATCTGGTGCGCATGATATTATTTCCGGTATGGAAAATATAGACAAGGTTGTTGATATTGACCAAACCCCCATCGGGCGCAGTCCACGCAGCAACCCCGCAACATATACTGGCGTGTTTTCCAATATTCGTGATTTCTTTGCCGAATTACCCGAAGCCAAGGCCCGTGGATACGGTCCGGGACGTTTTTCTTTTAATGTCAAAGGCGGTCGGTGCGAGGCATGCCAAGGTGATGGCCAGATTAAAATTGAAATGAATTTCTTGGCCGATGTTTATGTGGAATGTGACAAATGCCACGGAACACGTTACAACGAAGAAACTTTGGCGGTTAAATACAAGGGGAAATCTATCGCCGATGTTTTGGATATGACCGTGGACGAGGCATATCGGTTCTTTATCAACCACCCGCAAATAAGTCATAAATTGGAATTGCTGAAACGCGTTGGGTTGGATTATATCAAACTGGGGCAAAGTTCATTGGACCTGTCGGGGGGCGAGGCGCAGCGTATAAAATTGTCCAAAGAATTGTCTGCGCGCGGAACGGGGCAAACGTTATACATTTTGGATGAACCAACAACGGGATTGCATTTCGAAGATATTAAACAATTATTATCCGTCCTGCATGAATTTGTAGAGCAGGGCAATACCGTCATCGTTATAGAACATAACCTGGAAGTGATTAAAACCGCCGATTGGATTATAGATTTGGGCCCAAGCGGTGGTGCGGGTGGTGGAACGGTTGTTGCCGTCGGTACGCCCGAAGATGTGGCCGCGAATCCAAATTCGCTTACCGGAAAATATCTTAAACGGTATCTGGACAAATAGTGTTTTATCGCATAATATACAAGAAAAAGGAGTATACAAATGTTTGGTTTTGGTAAAAAGAAAAAGCAAGAAGATAACGTTGCGCCGGAAATAGAAGAACCCAAGGTTCCAAAGGGTATGAAAGAAACCGCCGAACGTATGATGGCCGGTCAATTTGATATGAACGATATGTTGGCGCAATTAAAACAGATTAAAAAAATGAGCAATTTTAGCGGTCTGCTTAAAATGGTGCCGGGTATGTCGGGCGCGGTCAATGCGATGAAAGAAAAAATTAAAGACGGCAGTGTCGATGCCCAGATTAAAATTCTTGAAGCCATGACGGCAACCGAACGCGCCGACCCGGAAAAAATCTTTGCCAATGCCAAGGCGCGTATCGCGGAAACCGCGGGTGTGACCGTGCGTGATGTTGAACACATTATTAAACAATACCTGAAAATGAAACAGCAAATGGCGATGATTCAACGTATGGGCGGAATGGAGGCCGTTATGCAACGTATGCAATCCCAAGGTGGTGCGCCGGCGGGTGTGAAATAATAAAAAGGATACAGGTATGACGAAAACTTTGATTATTGGTGAACCAAGATCGTTTCCGGTCTATGACAAAAATACATATAAATTGTTGTATTGGCAATTGGTTTATAGAACTTGTGATAATATCGAAGAAACGAGATATTTTAGAAACACTGCGTTTTCACGTGCGTATAAAAAAATGTGTCGTTTTCAAACCAAGTATTTGAAACAACAAAATGAAAATACAAAATAAAAAATCCCGCACTCGCCCTGACGACTGCCGTTCGGGGACGAACTGCGCGGGCGGGCTCTGCGGGATGACAGAAATATGAAAATAACAAATAAAAAAATTGCGAAACATAAATCTTCGGTTGCCTGGTTGCAGCGCCAGGCAACCGACCCATATGTCGCGCGTGCGCATGCAGACGGGTATCGTGCGCGGGCGGCATATAAACTGATTGAAATAAATGATAAATATAAATTCCTGAAAAATGGCCAGGTTGTTGTCGACCTTGGGGCGGCACCGGGTTCATGGTCACAATTTATCGCGCGCACATTCCCAAAGACGAAAATCTTTGCGATGGATTTATTGGAAATTACACCAATAAATGGCGTTGAGTTTTATCAGGGGGATTTTACGACCGATGCGGCATTGAATTGGTTAACGGAAAAATTAAAATTGGATGAAAACGCGAACGGCGTGGTTGATGTCGTTGTGTCTGATATGGCACCGAATACCGTTGGACATCAAAAGACCGATCATTTGCGGCAAATGGTGTTGTTGGAATATGCGTTTGATTTTGCGTGTCGCGCATTAAAGCCGGGTGGGGCGTTTGTGGCAAAATCTTTTACGGGCGGGACAACCAACGATTTATTGAAACAAATCAAAGAAAATTTTGAATCTGTTCATCATATAAAACCAAATGCATCAAGAAAAGATTCTGTCGAAATGTTTATTGTTGCATTGGGGTATAAAAATAAGTTATAATATATACATATAAACAATAAATACCAAGGGAGAAAAATATGGCAAACACAAGAAAAGCATCACGCCGGACATCGTCATCTATGATTGGATTTGGGACGGCAATAACAAATTTCTGGACCGGATATTTTGATTTTATGGGGCGTGCAACGCGTGCGGAATTTTGGTTTGGAATACTGTTTGTGTTTATCGTAAATTGGTTGTTCGCGGTTCTGTTTGGCGGAATTGTCGCAACGATTGCAAGTGCGGTTTTGTTTATCCCAACAATGGCATTGTCGGTGCGTCGTTTTCGCGATGCAGGGATTTGGGTTTGGTTGTATATCATCCCAATGTTGGTGATTTATGTCGTTCCAATTATACGCGGTGCGGCGTGGTATCGTATGATGTCATTGAATGCCGTTACGTCCGGTATGGTTGGGTATTCAATGTTCTTTATTGTATTTATGATTTTCTGTTTGGTGGTGGGTTGCCTGCCAAGCAAGAAATAGGCGATTATATTGTCACTTGAACAAAAACGGCCCGGAATACCGGGTCGTTTTTGTTGCCAAGAATTGGTTATTCCGTCACACACAACAGGTTGGGTTTGTGCGGTGATAATGTTATGCGTTTTTGAATGGCGCAAATTGTGCGATGTTTGCAAATCCATCATAAAAACTGTCGCCCGCGGCGATAATAAAACAAAACGAAACACCGCCATATCCGGTTGAACTGGCCCATTTGATTATAGCATCGTTCATATATAATACCGCGTTGTTTGCTGTATCCCCATATACCATTTTGTGACGCAATAAATTTGTTGGATGCAGATATGTCCAGACAAAATAAAATGGCAACATTGCGTCGTCATTTGATGTTAATGTTGTACCAAAAAATCGCACAAAAAGTCAATGTCATTTTAATGTGAAAAAAAATCCCCATCAACCGATGGGGATTACAACAAGCACCCAAAAATTATTTCAATGCTTCGATAATTTGTTCATAGGGAATTGCACCCGGGAACGCCTTTTCGCCGATAATCAGGTACGGTGTACCACTGATTTCGAATTGTTGCGCCAAATCACGAACATTTTTCAATTCGCGTGCGACAACCGGTCCGCGCATATCGCGTTCCAACTGGGCTGTGTCCAGGCCAACTTCGGCCGCCAACGCCATAACGTTCTTTTGAATCTTTTCGCCCAATTTTGAACGATCTTTCATATCGTCTTGGGTATAGTATTCTTTTTCCATCAACTTTCTGTCCAGTGCGGCCGCTTTATCATTACCCTGCAATTTTGCCGCGATAACCGCCTTGGCCGGTGCATCAGACAATTCGCCATGGATCGAGAAGTTTTTCAACACAACGCGAACATCATCACGTTCGGCCATAACACGTGCCAATTCGGCGTGAACACGGCGGCAATATGGGCATGAATAATCAGACCACAAGAAGATTGTGTTTTTCGCATCTTCCGGTCCCCATACAGGCGCATCTGCAATCATTTCGCCAATATTGGAACGAACATAGGAACGAATCGCTTTGTTCTTTTCGGCATTTTGTTGTTCCTGCATCGCGGTAACCATTTCCTGTAAAATCATAGGATTGGTTTGCGTCAGGTAGATTGGCGTATACAAACGGCATACGCAACCCGCAATCAAAAAGATAGAAATCAATTTGATTGTTTTCTTGCATATAATTGATGCAGTCGTTGGTTTCTTGCCATCCTGTTTAACCAGCATTCCGCCGAACAAGAACAGCGCGATGCCAACAATCATAACGATTATTGTCCAAAACATATTTTTTCTCCTTTTGTTGAACGAAATAATCTTAGAAATTTTTTTTTCAATGTGCAACAAATAAATGAAATAAATTCTTAAATTTTTATTTTATTTAATATTGTGCGGAATTGCGGCACATTGGTACCGACCGTTGCGCATATGGATTCTATAAATCGCAGTGTGGTGTTCAATGTTAACGGTAACCTGTACAATTTATTTATATATGGTGCAGCGCAATCATCACATACCGCGCGTCCCGTTTTGGGTGATAGGTAATGCAAATTATCTGCGCGCCCGCAACCCGAACAGTGCGATAAATCCAATGCATATCCCAATTCGCGCAACAGGTTTATTTCCCATTTCAAATATTCGTTTGCCGGCGCATCGGTCGTGGCCAGTGCACACAACAATTCAACCGTTTCGTCATACAGTGTCGCATACGATTCGCGTTCGGGCAACATTGTGGCAATTAAATCAAAGGCCGCATTCATAAATTGCAACAAATCCCCGCGCGCCATAATCGGCACCGCCAGGTTTTTGTCTGAATCCCAATGAAACACCCCCAATGCAGAATCAAGGCGTGCATTCCACGACACATTTCCAATTTGCCCGACCAGCGGGCGATTTGTGCGTGCAACAATCGCGCCCCGCATCATTCCCGACATAACACCAAAATCGCGCGAAAAAATCCGGGCAATGGCATTTCGTTCGTCAAATGCGCGCATAGCAATTAAAATTCCCACCGATTCCAATTTCATGGTGGGAATTATACAAATTACCGTTTACCGGTGCAAGTGGAAGTATTGTTTATCTACTGGGCTGCATGGCTTGGCATCTGCATTTGCCGGTATCGCAGTAACCATATGGTGTGTCGGAATTATCACTGCAATCACAATCATCATTGTTACTGCAACGCCCATAAACCGTTTGGTCTTCCAGTCGCCACAGCAAACAATTTGCATCTGTTGTCGGTGCGTTTTCAATGTATTGATAACATTTTTTCTTGGTTGTAATTATTCGATTTGTAACAGAATCGGCAACTTCGTACATCTGTCCCGCTGTAACCAGTTCATTCGCATCGGCATAGTCTCCACTTGGTTCCAAAATTCCGCGTTCGCCGATTGTGCCGGCGGTGTCGGTGTATGTAACAACGGACACACCAGGGGTTTCAATATTTGTCTCAGCCGCCGGGATTGTTGCCTGGCGTGTGGTATCAACGTATTGTTTTGATGTAACGGTTGTATCCGCAAAGACTGAATTGATTGCGATTATTGATGCAACCGCACCAAGTAATAAAGGTTTTTTGCTCATATTTTCCCTCTTTGGTTTTACATTTATAATGGTAACAAAAAAGGAACGTTTTTGTCCCCCCTTTTTGCGGACTTTACGGTTGTTGATTTTACTGAATAATTTTTTCTAAAAAAACACTGGACAAAAACGTTCGTTTTTGACCACCCCGCGCACATATAAACACCCGCGGAATCCCGCGGGTGTTTATAATCTTTCACTAACCAATTATTTATTCGTTAATTGTAATTCTATACGACGGTTTTTTTGCATACTGGCGCGGTCGGTTCCCAATTCTACCGGGTGCAAATCACCAAACCCGCTTGGGACCAGGCGGCGTGCCGATACTCCATCCGCAACCAATTCATTCATAACTGCACGTGCACGCAATAATGATAATTGCATATTATCACGATATGCGCGGTTGCCGGGGATAACCGGTGTTTTATCGGTATGGCCGTCCACGCGGATAATCCAATTCACGCTTGACGGGATTTTCGATTCGAAATCTTTGATAACATTGGACACCAGGCGCAGTTGATTTTTACCCTCGGGCGATAATTTATACGAACCGGTCGGGAATAAAATATCACTGGACACGATGAAACGGTCGCCGTCGGTTTCAACACCCGTTACATCACCCAGGGCGGTTTTAATCGCGCGATAGAATTCTGATTGATACTGTTTCATTTCGTTCAGTTCGGCAACCTTGTCTGCAAGTGCCTTGTTCAGGCGCGTTGACATTTCAACATATTTAACCTGTTGTTCGCGGGCGGATTCTTCGGCCGCATCCAACGCATCGTTTAATTTCTTTAATTCGGCCAAATATTCCGCCGATTGCGCCGCCATTTCCGCAGACATTTTTGCCTGTAATTCGCTGCGTTGGCGTTCCAATTCGGCCAGTTGTTGCTGGGCAACGGTTGCCGCATCCAGTTGTGCGCGTAATTCAACAATTTGGGCCTTGGTGGCGGCATCTTCGGCCTGAAGTTTGTTCACCTGAATCTCGTACGCGGTAATCAGGTCGATTATAGATAAATCTTTGTTTTCCAAATCCGTCTGGGCCGAATCCAGGTTGGCACGCGCCTGGACCAAAAGTCGCATCGCTTCGGCTTCGTCCGCGGTCATTTGGCGGATTTTTTCGCTTTGTTCTGCGTTGGTCTGTTTTAATTCCGCAATCGTTTGAACACCGGTGCGTTTATTAAAAACACTGGTCGTGGTCCATAAAAACACAAACACAATCAGCAGAAATATCAATATAATAACCAGATTTGAAAACAAATCTACAAATGCCGGCCATGTGTTTGTTTTATTGCCATTAAATGTTCTGTTCAGCATTTTTTCTCTCTCTTTTTATTGTATTGGTGCGGTTTTGCGGTCGATACTGCGGACCGTATTACCGATTTTGTCCAGACTGGATTCAATCTTGTTCAATGCGCCGTTGTCATTGTATGACACATTTGTGCGGGCGGACAGGAATTCTTCCAACTTATGGAAAATCGCACCTTGGACCAACTGTAATTGCAGGGCCAGGAAGCCGACAATCAAACTGCCCCCCAGGCCAAGCAGCGAACTTGTAAATGCGGTTGCCATACCACCCAACGGCCGGGTCAGTCCCGCCTGCATGGTTTCCAAAACCGATTCATCATTGAAATTCAGGTTGCCAATCAATTCTGCAAACCCGCCAACCGTCAAAATCAGTCCCCAAAATGTCCCAAGTAATCCCAAAAATACCAATGTGTTCGTTACATAGCGCACCGATTCGCGGTCATCTTCCAACCTGACCAAAATCGTGTCCAATATCCCGCGCAGGCCGTCACCGGTTAATTTCTGGGGACGTGTTCGCAACATTGTCGCAACCGCACGCAACAGGTGTGGCGGTAATTTCGCCCCGCGCGCGCCCCGCGAATAGGCGTTCAACCATCGATATTCCGGCAACAAAGCAAAAACCTTGATAAAACAAAGGATTATGCCGAACAATGTTGTGCCAATAATAATTCCGTTCAGGTATATGTTGGCAATCGCAATCGCGAAAAACGTCCGGTAAAACAGTATAATTACACACAGCACAAAAGCCGTGAAAAATGCCATTCTGTTAAGGTTTCTGTGAAAATTGTTCATAATATTCTCTCGGTTTACATATTTATCATAGAAAAATTTCAAACCCCATGTCAACGGTATTATTTGGAAAAATTACAAAGTGCTTGCATTTTTAGAAAAAATTGTAATAATTGCGTCTGTTCCTGCTGTTATCAATGGTGGTAACGGCTGACATAAACCAAAGGAAATAAAATGGCTTACTATGAAAGTGTCCTGGTTTTTCGCCAGGATTTGACCGAACCGCAGGTTAAAGAAAAAGCGGACAAATACGCAGGTATTATCAAAGAACTGGGTGGTGATGTAAAATCCACAGAATTTTGGGGATTGAAAAATCTGGCCTATATTATTCGTAAAAATCGCAAGGCACATTATGTTATGATGAATATCGAATTGCCGGGAACCGCCGTTGCAGAATTGGAACGCCGTTGCCGCATTGACGAAGATGTTATTCGTTATTTGAATGTGCGTGTCGAAAAATTGGCGGAAACCCCATCTATTATGATGAAAAAGAATACCGAGGAGGCAGAATAATGGCAGTTCGTGCAGCAATTTATCGTAAAAAATCTAACCCATTAAAGGGCAAGGTTATTGATTACAAAGATGTTAAAATGTTGGGACACTATATCACCGAACGCGGTAAAATCGTCCCAAGTCGTATCAGCGGCGTTTCCCAAAAAGACCAACGTCAATTAACACGTGCAATCAAACGCGCGCGTCATTTGGGACTGTTGCCGTTCGTGCGGAACAACATTGGTTAATAAAAATATTTGGGATTTATCCCTAACTTAAACAATAAGGACAGATAAAATGAAAGTTATTTTAACAGAAAAAATTACACGTTTGGGCAATATTGGCGACACGGTCGAAGTGAAAACGGGCTATGCACGCAATTTCTTGTTGCCAAACAACAAGGCACTGCGTTGGTCACGCGAAAATGTCGCGCTGTTCGAAGCGCAAAAGGCCGAATTACAGGCACGTCACGAAAACGCACGCAAAGCCGCCGAATCAAAAGTTGATGCGGTTAAAAACGCAAAAATGTATATGATTCGCCAGGCCGGTGATACAGGCCAGTTATATGGTTCTGTGTCCAGCCGCGACATCGCGCGCACATTGAAAGAAATTGCAAATGTTGATGTTTCTTCGGCCCAGGTTATGTTGGGCGCGCCGATTAAATCGGTTGGTGCATTTGATACGAAAATCGCGTTGCATCCGGATGTTATCGTGCCGATTAAGGTTTATGTCGCACGCACAAACGATGAAATCGAGGCTCTGGTTGCCGGTAAAGTCCTGACGTTCGGGACCAAAAAGGTGGAAGAAGAAGCCTTGGGTGCAGAAGAGGCACCGGTTGCCGAATCCGCCGACAAAGCCGAAGCAGCAGAAACCGCAGAGGTTGCAGAATAAATTCTTGCAAAATGTTTTGTGTTTTTACCCCGGTTCGGCCGGGGTAAAATTTTTGTAAAAAAACTTAGTAGTTGTTTGACTTTGTTCTTATTTTATGCGACAATCCTTGGCGATGGCAAAGGAAACAGTTTCTTTATCGAACAATTCGGTGTCAAAATCGCCATTTCCAATAGATATCGTTTATCTGTGGATTGATGGGGCTGATTCAAAATTCCGTGCGGCCAAGGCAAAATATATGCGTGCCGCCGGCCGTGATGACGGTATGGCCAAAGATGCAACCAAGGACCAAATTTTTCGTGATAATGACGAATTAAAATATTCACTGCGTTCGGTGGAAAAATTCGCCCCGTGGATAAACCATATTTATATCGTAACCGGATTTGGCCAGGTACCCGATTGGTTAAATACAAAAAATCCACGTGTAACGGTTATTCCCCAAGAATCCATTTTGCCACCCGATGCGTCCCCGGTTTTTAATTCTTGCGCGATTGAGGCATCTTTGGCAAACATACCGGGACTAAGTGAACATTTTTTGTTGGCAAATGATGATATGTTCTTTAATGCGCCAACATCCCCGGATTATTTCTTTGATGCACGTGGCGTGGCCAAGTTTCGCGCCATATATCGCAAAGACGGCCGAAGAACAGATGATAAAAAAAGTTTATATTCGATTTTATTATATAACGCGGCACGCGCAATAGATGATGCATTTGGTGTTGATTTATATAATTACAAATCTTCACATGGGGTGGACCCATATATAAAATCATCTATGATTGAATGTTACGAAAATGCCAAATTGGCGAAACGTTTGGATGCGACACGTTATCATCGTTTTCGTGATACGGCCGATGTTCATCGTTTGATATTTAATCTGTATGATATTGTTCGGGGACGTGCACGCATTATACGTGTTCATTCGCGGCATATTGGGCATAACGTCGTATTTGATTTTTTGTATAATTTAATTCATTATGCCTCTGTTCGGGACAGTGTTTTTTATTGTCGTGATGCGATAGAATCCAATGTTTTATCGTGTAATGCCAAAATTGTTTGTATAAATGATGGCGTGGACACAACCGATAAAAATATCGCAAACAATAAAAAATTCTTTGAAACAAAGTTCCCGAACAAAAGTGAATTTGAGAAATAGGACAATGCAAAATGAAAAAGAAAACATTAATTTTTGATGCGTCGGTTATCGCGGAAAATCTTGGCAGTGGTCGCGGGCGTTCTGGAATTTATTTCGCAACATACAATATATTAAAGAAATTGATAGAATCAGGAAAGTTTGACGTATCGTTATACAGCGGGGCAGATAATTTTGATTTTATAGATTTTGTTAAAAACGAATTTGGTCATCAAATCAAAATTTATTTTACCAACAGATATGCCGTGTTTTTATCCAGAATGATACGGTTGGATAAAAAATTACGGGCCAAAAAACTTAACCTGACAAAGTTATTATTAAATGTATTGGTTAGAAAACCGATTAAATTTTTGGGCAGAAAGGTCAAAATGCCGAATTTTGATATTGCGTTTTCACCAATCCGTGTGTTTCCCGAAATTATCAATGCAAATTATAAATATGTTATTTTGTATGATGCCATTCCGTTGTTATTGCCGGATTATTATCCATCGGTTGGCCTAAAAAAACATTGGTTCTATAATTTGACGGAATATATCAAGACAAAACCGGCGTGTAAATATTTTGCGATATCGCAATCCTGTAAAAATGATTTTGTGCGCTTGTTGGATATGAACCCCGATGATATTACGGTAATACCATTGGCGGCAAATGATAAAAATTTCTATCACGAATCCGATAATAACAAAATTATGGCGGCGCGTAAAAAATATAATATCCCATTGGATAAAAAATATGTGTTTTCGTTGTGCACATTGGAACCGCGCAAGAACCTTATTCGGGCGGTGAAAACATTTATCGAATTTATTAAAAAGAATAAAATTGACGATATGGTGTTCGTCCTGGGTGGGGCACATTGGGATGAATTTATTGGTAAATTGGAAACCGAAATAGATGATTTGGGTAAATATAAAGATAAAATTATTCGTGCAGGCTATATCGATGATGCCGATTTGGCCGCACTGTACAGTGGCGCAACATTTTTCGTTTATACTTCGCAATACGAAGGATTTGGTCTGCCGCCGCTTGAGGCAATGCAGTGTGGATGTCCGGTAATAACGTCAAATACTTCGTCCCTGCCAGAGGTGGTGGGCGATGCCGGCATTATGATAGATTGGGATAACGACGAACAACATATTGCGGCATACGAAAAGTATTATTTTGATGACAAATATCGTAATGATATGGCAAAATCTGGATTGAAACATGCCAAAGATTTTTCTTGGGAACATACCGTGGATATAATTATCAACCAAATGCAAAAGGATGAATAATGGCGAAATATTATATTGTATCCGGTGGATTTGATCCAATTCACGAAGGCCATATCGCAATGATTGTTGAATCGGCACGGCAATCCAATGGGGTTATTGTTTTGGCGAATTCCGATGATTGGTTGTGTCGTAAAAAGGGTAAAAATTTTTACAATATGAAAACGCGGCGGGCGATTCTGGAAAATATCAAGGGCGTAATTGATGTTATCGAATTTGATGACAGTGATAACAGCGCGTGCGATGGGATTCGGCGTGCGCGTAAAAAATACCCGGATGCGGAATTGGTTTTTGCAAATGGCGGCGACCGGACGAAAGACAATATTCCGGAAATGCCAACATGTGCGGAATGTGGGGTTGATATAGTATTTGGTGTTGGTGGCGAAAACAAGGCCAATTCTTCATCGTGGATTTTGAAAAAATGGAATAATTAAGGAGTTAAATATGGCAAACAAAGTCGCATTAATTACAGGTATTACCGGACAAGATGGTTCTTATTTGGCGGAATTATTGTTAGACAAAGGTTATGATGTTCATGGCCTGATTCGTCGTTCTGCGTCGCATAATACAATGAGAATTGACCATTTGATTGGTAACAAAAATTTGCATCTGCATTATGGTGATTTGACGGATTCTGTGAATATAATTAGATTGGTTGATGAAATAAATCCGGACGAAGTTTATAACCTGGGGGCGCAAAGCCATGTGAAAATTTCTTGGGATTGTCCAGAATTTACCGCGGAAGCGGATGCGTTGGGAACGTTAAGGTTATTAGAGGCAATTCGCGTGAACGGTTTGGCGAACAAGACACGTTTTTACCAGGCATCTACATCCGAATTGTTTGGTTTGATTCAAGAACCAATGCAGTCGGAAAAAACGCCATTTTATCCGCGCAGTCCATATGGCGTTGCGAAACTTTATGGATATTGGATTACGGTAAATTATCGCGAAAGTTTCGGGATATTTGGGTGCAACGGAATTTTATTTAATCACGAAAGTCCGCGCCGCGGTGAAAACTTTGTAACGCGTAAAATCACATTGGCCGCAACACGCATCAAGGAAGGTTTACAAGATTGCCTGTACCTTGGGAATATGGACGCAAAGCGCGATTGGGGACACGCGCGCGATTATGTCGAAGGTATGTGGCGTATGCTTCAGGCCGGTGCGCCGGATGATTATGTTTTGGCAACCGGGGTTACGACATCAATACGTGATTTTGTAAAAATGACCTTTGACGAATTGGGTATAGATTTGGAATGGCACGGAACCGGCGTTCAAGAATATGCCATTGATAAAGCAACCGGTCAAAAGGTCGTTGCGGTGAATCCTGAATTCTTTCGCCCGGCCGAGGTTGAAATCTTGTTGGGTAACGCAACCAAGGCCCGTGAAAAATTGGGATGGACACCGAAATATGACCTGCGCGCGTTGGTGCATGAAATGGTGGCCGAAGACCTTAAATTGGCAAAACGCGAAAAATTATTAAAAGATAATGGATTTATCGAAAACGTAACACATGCAGATTAAGGGTTAAAAAATGAGCAAATATTTGATAACTGGCGCGATGGGGTTTGTTGGTCGGTATTTTATAGAATACCTGAACCAACACGAACCGAACGCCAATGTATGTGGTGTTGATATTGCCCCGTCGTGTGATATGGACATTGAATACAGTTCTTTGAATTTGATGGATTCGGCATCGGTTGATAAATTGATAAAAAAATCGCATCCAGATTATATTGTCCATTTGGCGGCGATGTCTTCGGTGGCGCAAAGTTGGAACGAACCGGTGGGATGTTTTATAAATAATATGTCCGCGTTTTTGAATTTGGCGGATGCCGTGCGTAATAATAATGTGGGCGCACGCATTTTATCGGTTGGTTCATCCGAAGAATACGGCATATATGATATGCCAATGCAGGAATCTTTTACGCTGCATCCAAAAAGTCCGTATTCGGTGGCGCGCCTGTCCCAAGAATATATGTCAAAATTATATGTTGACCGATTTGGTTTGGATATTGTTATGACGCGTTCGTTTAATCATATTGGGCCCCGCCAAAGTACGCGCTTTGTTATTCCGTCCTTTATTGAACAACTGGTTAATATTGCATCGGGCAAAATCGAAAACAAGATGATGGTTGGAAATATTGATGTTGTGCGCGATTTTACCGATGTGCGCGATGTTGTGGATGCATATTGGCGCATAATTAAAAAGGCGAAAAATCGTGAGGTTTATAATGTATGCAGTGGTCGCGGCGTAAAGTTGCGCGATATTATCGATATGGCCGCAAATCATTTGGGGATAAAGCCGAATATTTGTGTTGACCCGTCCCGTGTGCGTGCGAACGATGTGCCGCGTGTTATTGGTGATAATACAAAATTGAAAACTGAATTGGGATGGCAACCAAAATATAAACTGGAAGAAACAATCGTCGATATGGTAAATTATATGCAAAAATCAAAATAGTAAAAAATGAACACAATATCTGTTGTTCTTATAACCGATAGTAATTATGTCGTGCCGACCGCGGTAACGATAAAATCTATTTTGGTAAATGCCGATAATCCCGTTGAAATTTATGTGTTGGGTGTGGGGATATCGAATAAAAATGCCAAAAGTTTGGAACGCGCGGGTGCAAATGTTATAAGGACAGATGTCAAATTGCCACAATTTGATGGGCGGCATCCGCACGTGTCTGCGGCGGCATTGTTAAAGTTTGATTTGCCAAATATATTTGCCGATAAAGACAAGATTTTATATTTGGATACCGATATGATAATCCTTGGGGATTTGGGTAAGTTATTTAACATCAATTTGAGTTCACATTATGCCGCGGTTGTCAAAGATATGGCGGGTACCCGAGCTGGTCATGCCGCTAAATTGGGGCACAAGGATTATTTTAATTCGGGAATGATGCTGTTAAATCTTGCCAAAATGCGGGTTGATGAAATTCCCCAAAAACTGATTGATTATAAATTGAACAAAGATGTCGGTCATTTTATGGATCAAGATTGCCTTAATGCGGTATTTAATGAAAATGTAATATACGTGTCGCCAATATATAACTGGATGGCCCCAAATCAGTCAAATTACACGGTCCAAGAAATCAAAGATTTTTATAACATAGATTTTGATTTGACATTAAATAATGCGGTGGTTGTTCATTTGACAAATCGTCAAAAGGTTTGGAATTATGTCAATGTTTGGGGACACGATTTATGGATGCGGTACTATAAAAAATCTATTTTCAAACACAAAAAGATAATATTTTTTGATGTGGATTATAAACCGATAATTGGCTGGGTTAAAAATGACAATGCGGCCAGGTTTTTCTTACTTGGTATCCCGGTGATACGGATTAAGAAAAGGGCGGATAAAACAACAATAGATTTATTTAATATTCGTATATGGAACATTAAGAAAAAGGACTTAAAATGAAAATATTTAGTAAAGAACGTTGTGTAAATGGGCGGCGGCATATTTATTTTTGCGGAATCAAGGTGGCAAGTTATATGCGAAAACCATCAAAGCATTGTGCGCGCCACGATTTAATTGACGATTATAAAGATATATTTGAAAAAAGCGGTTATCATGTTGCACGTGAAAACGGCAAGATAAGAATATGGAACAATGCCGTAACCATCGAAGGTGATGCGGATAATACTTTATGGACCGGTGCAGCGGTGTTTTGTAATGATGAATATCATTTTGATATAAATGAAGATTACGTTATGTTTGATATAGGCTTTAATTTGGGCATGACATCTTTGCACAAGGCCCAAGATAAAAGGTGTGTTAAAATTTACGCGTTTGAACCATTTATGCCAACATTCAAATTGGCACAACATAATATGGATTTGAATAAAGATTTGGCACAAAAAATAACCGCGTTTGATTATGGCTTGGGTGATAAAGATGAAACAATCGATATAAATTATAACCCTGAACGCCCGGGCGCGATGAGTTCTGTTAAAAATTTATTCAATGATTGTGCGACGATTGAAAAAATCCATATCAAAAACACATCAAATGTTTTGGGGCCTTTGTTTTCAAAACACAAAGAGAAAATTTTCCTTAAAATCGATTGCGAAGGTGCCGAAAAACAAATATTGCCGGATTTGGATGCATCTGGATTAATTAAAAAAGTGGATGTGATAGTTATGGAATGGCATTTTGAAGAACCCGGATGGATTGTGGATTTGTTGACCCGGAACGGGTTTGTGGTTTTTCGTCTTAATGTCGTACCAAATGAACTTGGTATGATTCGTGCGTATAGAAAAGCTTAGGTATTTTCAATATACAAAAATAAATCGGGGATTGTCCCCGATTTATTTTATGCGGCGATACCCAAAACCATCCAACAAACACCCATTGATGCATTTGCGCTATTGAATTGATGGATGTTAACCGTTGCGCCATTTGTGGCAACACGTATGGAAACGGTGCCTGCTGCGCCAAAACCTGCCTGGGCACACGATATCTGTGGAAAAGCATTGTCGCCGTCAATTAGTGCGACGGGTAACGTAATGTTTTTTTGTGTGTTGTTTGATAATGTTGAAACTTTTTGTCCCTGTTCGACCCATCCGGATTTGTATTTGCGATACCATGTATAGTTATTATCGGCGGTTGGTAATTGTGATTCAATAACATAATCATATGCGTTTAATGTATTTAATGCAGTATTGATGTTATCGATTGCATCATTTATTTCGGTTAAATCGTCGGCGGTTAGAAAGTCTGGCAAGTGTTCGCGAATTGTGGTCAATTCGTTCAATAAATCTGCCAATGTTGGAATCGATGCCAACCCCAGTGTATTTTTAAGATTGATTTTTAATTCACGCAATGCCCCCATCAGTTGATTTGCATCTTGATTCATTTGGTGGGATTCCGGTTTTTGGGTTGGTTGATAATCTATGTGTCGAACCAATTCAATTTCACGATATATAACAATTTTGGCATCCAGTGCGGGCGGGGTGATAAATTCTATGCGGCCGCCGGTGTATTCGGTGTCTGCATCGTTTGGGGTTGGGTTTGGTGTCATTATATATTTATCGGTCGGTTGTTCAATGTCGTCAATTTTGATATGAATATCGTTCACACCAAAAAACGGAAAAGTAAAATAAAAGATTGTAGATTCTCCGTCACCAACCAACGCTTCGTAGTATTCCATATTTATATCCTTTTGATTTATTAAATAAAAAACACCCGCGCGCACGGGCACGGGTAAAATAAAACGACGACAAAATATGTCGCCGTTTGTTGGGCAAACTATATCAAAAAATTGAAAAAAAGTCAATGTCATTTTAATGTGAAAAAAAATCCCATCAACCGATGGGGATTACAACCAGCAATTACAAAAAGTTTTTTCAATTAGAAAAACAAAGGCCATATAATATAGAATATTGGGAATTAAAATAAAAATTGGATGCAAAAAATGAAAATGGTATCAAAAGAAAGACGTGATGACGGATAGGTTTGTGGGTTTTAGTTTGCCAATTTTAATCAAAATCCAAATTCAATTTTTCAAAATCGTTGTGGCCTGCATTTGGGATTTCAATAATCTGGGATGCCGGGAAAAATTTTCGTGCTAATTCGGGTGGCACAACCGTATCGCGCGTCCCAACATAATGAACCGCCGGAGCAGGGGGCATTTTTTCCAAATCTAATGATTTGGTCAGGGGACTGTCGTCAAAGTACCCCGTCCACGCAGCGTGGTTTGGAACGCCGGCAATGGTTATCCATTTATTTACCCGGATTTCTGGATGGCGATTTATAACGATGCCGGACAACAATCCGCCGCCCGAATATCCAATCAATACAACCGGCCGCGTGCCCGCAATATTCTTTATTGCCTGTGCCATCGTATCCACAATCGCCGATGAAAACCGTCCATCTGTCCAATCGGTTGTGTCGCAGGCGGGCGACATTATAAACTGGCACGGGCGGGCCATATATACAACATTTGGCGATGTGTCACGTGCCGCCAGATTGCGCATCATTTTTCCGCGCGGTGTCGGGTCGGTGGTCGGTTCACCATGGGCGTTAAACGCACGCCCGTCGCCTTCGATATAGATATGTATCGGTGCGTTTTTATCGGTCAAGCGACCATATGTGGCGATTTCATATTCGCCCGCCGGTATGTCACGCCGTACAAAGTCGTCTGGGGGCACCCACGCGCCTGCACATCCCGCCAACATCAAAGAAAAAATCAATAATCGCATAAACATATGATACAACAAAAACCAAATAAAAAAATGACAAAATATTTGACAAATGATTTTTTTAGGCTATATTTATATCAACAAACAACCAAAAGGTAATAGTATGTTTGATAAATTAAAAATGAAATTTGCGGCGCGCCGTATGCAACGCGAATTTGACTATGCGACGATTCAAAAGAACGTTATTGCACACGAACATTTGCTGATGACGGTTATTTCTTGGCCGTTTCGTATGATTGGTCGTGCGTTTCGTTGGTTTTTTGATTGTGTAACTGCGATTTTGTCGTGGTTTTGGGATTTGTTGGTATGGATGGCACGCACTATTTGGGTATGGTTGTGCGGGATTAATTTGATTGGACTGATAAACTTGGCATTGCTGATTGCAATAATTGTTTTGTGTTCTATGTTGATTATCAGCATTATGAACAACAAAAAACCAATCATAGTTAATGCGGCACCTGCGAATCAGGTTACGGTCCAGGCAACAAAAGAAAACACAAAAACATCTGTTCCATTACCGGTTCGCCGCGATGCAAAAACGGGCAATATGAACACAACGGTTAATGTCGTCCCGACAAAACCATGTAACGACCCCACATTGCGTCCCCAGGGCGATGGCCGTATCTATGGCGATGTTATAATTGAATCGCGTGGTGAACGCATAATGTTAAAGAACGGTTCGCGTATTCGTGGGAATTTATACCTGCAACGTATGCGCAAATATGTTTTGCCATGCAATGTTGTTGTCGAAGGCAATTTATTCTTGCGCGATGTGAATATGTTGCAATTCTGTGGCCCATTTACAGTCACCGGCAATATTTATGTCAGTCCGCGTTCGTCATTTGGCCCGTTGCCATATAACGCGCGTTTAGGCGGACAGGTCATTTTATAAACAAATGGGGGCAGGTGATGAAAAATATGACAATCAAGAAATCTGGTGATTCGTGGGTTGTGCGCCGCACATATAATATCAATGGTCTTTCATGGTGGCGGACAACTATATGCAACAACATTGGGGATGCGATTATTACATATATAAAATTCGCGATGGATTCCAAGAAAAAATCCAGATAATAAAATCGCCATATCTGTGGCGATTTGTTTTTACATTAACAACAATTTATGGTATAATGTGTACACAACAAAAAAAGGAAGTAAATATGAAAACACTTGAAAAAATCTTGTCTGTGTTGGTTAAGAATTTGGGTTACACCGTTGTATTGGTGTTATCAATTATACTGTTTGCGATGTTTGCAGATGGCCTGATAAGCGGTATTATTACGGCGGTTTCGGCTCTGTTGGCATACGCGTGTATTATGGCGCTGTATAACGAATTCAAAAAAGAACCGGCCAAGTCCACCAAGAAAAAATAATAACAACATCAAATGTAAAAACCGCCCGGATTTCCGGGCGGGTTTTTTGTTTATGCTGGTCAAAAAAAACGAACGTTTTTGTCCCCCCATTTTGCGGGTTTTAGATTTGTTGATTTTACTGAATAATTTTTTCTAAAAAAGTACTGGACAAAAACGTTCCTTTTTTGTTACCATTATAAACATAAAACAACGCCGTCAGGCACGACAAAAGAGCCGTCATACCGCCGAAGGGCGGTACCCAGGCCGAGCGACAGCGAGGACCTGCCCCGCAGGGAATTTGGAACGCGCTTTGCGCGTGACAAACATTCACTGTCTGCGACGCAAGTTTACGGCGTTGCCGTAAACTGGATCCCGGCCTGCGCCGGGATGACGAGAGAAAGGCGGGATGACGGTGAAAAAAAAACAAAAAGAGGGAAAATATGAGCAAAAAAACATTATTACTTGGTGCGATTGCATCAATTATCGCAATTAATCAGGTTGTCGCGGATACAACCGTTACATCAAAAACGTACGTTGATACCACGCGCCAGGCAACAATACCGGCAACCGGCACTAACGCATCGACACCTGGTACAACCGTTGTTACATACACCGACACCGCGGGACAAATTGGCGAACGCGGGATTTTTAATCCGGATACGGGCTTTGATGAAAACAGGGAAGTAGTTTCCGGTCACGAAGGCGACCTAGTAACGGCCGATTTCATTGTTCCGGCCATGAGTAGTTTATATCAGCAGATACAACAACAGGCAGCTAACCTGCCGACAATTACAACGTCTAAAATGACCTGTGTGGATAGTCCGGATTGTACATTGTGGGCGGTGGCGGACCAAACCGTTTATGGTCAATGTCTTGGGCACGGTCAATCATGTGGAACAACAACGGCTGAATGTGCAGCCCGTTGTTGCGATGGTGCGTCGATAAGCTGTTCTGGCAATAACTGCAGATGTTATTCAAGTGACGTTCAACAATAATATTTATCAGTAATCCCCGCAAAAATAATTTTGCGGGGCCCGGTATTCGGCGGATTTTTTATATTTTCTTGATTGTGGATACATCGACTTCTATCATAGAGGTTCCATTACGGTCAACTTCCCCCCAGATTTCAACCATATCGGTTGGCGACACGGTCAGGCCACCCCAATCTTCGGCATCAATTTCCAGATTTATTGTTCCGGTTGTGTCTTGGAACACATAGGAATTTTCCCCATTTTGCCGCAACAGGTAACCCTGTAATACAACCGGTGTATCATCATTTTGTGTCCGGACCTGTTCTACGGTCATCACGGTTACCATATTATTATTTGCACTGTTCATATTATTATTCATCTTGTTGTTATTTGCGTGATTTGCATTTGGACCCGCGAACGCAGATGCCGCAACCATCGCACCAACAACCGCCATTATTGATATTTTTTTCATCTGTTTTTTCCTTTGGTTAAATAATGATTTTTGTGCTTTGAACACGTCCGTATTATATCGCAAAGCCAGATAAAATTACCTAGGTATGGTTTCGCATTACCATACTTGAAAGCAAAAAAAATATTGATATACTGATACAGAATAAAAGGAAAAAATATGACGACGAACAATCAACAAAATGCAAATCAAACACAAAACCGGACTTTGTTTTCAATACCTGTTTCGGGTTGTTTAATGATAATCATACTTTCGGCGATTGCAGGCATCGGCATTAACGAGTGCAAACGTTCCAAATTGCGCCTTGAAAACGACCGTATAAAATACCAACGAAACGACACAATCGCACCTAATGCAACGGCGCAAAATACATTATACCTGAAATCTTTGTCACGTGCGCGTTAAAGAATCTGGTGCAGTTTTGGGCCGTTTGTGTTCAACCACCGTTTGGCACGTTCTACACCAAACCCATACAATTCACGCACGGTCGCCCAAAATTCAGGCGAATGGTCCATATGTTCTGTATGGGCCAATTCGTGCATAACAACATATCGCATTACATCAAACGGTGCCAATCCCAACCGCCACGAAAAAGACATAGTTCCCGTTGTTGAACATGAACCCCATCGGGACGAAGTATCCCGCAGGCATATACGTCGCGGCCAATATTCACGCGGCACCGTACGTATCAGGTCTTTGATTTGTTTTAACAGTTCGGTTTTCACAAACATCCGCACCCGGTTTTCTATCAATGCCGCATCCCCGCCAACAAACAATGTATATGTCCCATCGTCATTCATCACAAATTTATTTGCGCGCACGGTCGCATCATAAACAACACGGACCCGCATATCCAGGAATTCAAACCAATCACCTGATTTCAAATGCCGGCGCACCGGCGCATTATCAAAGAACCGTTCCAACCAACGCCGTTTCTGTTCAACAAATTTTAATGCCGCGGTGTTTGATGCAATCCACGGCCGGGTTATTTCAATATGGCGATTATCGCCGGCCTTGGGGCGCAACGTGATATTGCGCGCGCCGCGTCGCACGTTTATAATGATTGGGATTTTTTCGCCCGCCGAAGTTATAAATTCAAATTCTGCCATTTTTCATTTTGGTTCGAATCGCCGCGGCAATTTCATCGGCATCGAAACCACACTCACGATACACCATATCACCCGGTCCAGACAAGCCAAAATCATCAATTCCAATCACATCATCGGCAAATTCGAACCACGGCGCGGTTGCGCCTGCCTCGATTGCGATGACGCGCCCGCGCAGGACATTTTTCTTATACTCATTATCCATTGCCCGAAAATGCGCAACCGATGGGATACTGGCGACCTGGATCCCTGGACCCAAACGGTGTGCGACGGCGATTGCCAATGGAACCTCGGCCCCGGTGGCGATAATTGTTAAACGAATTCGTGATGATTTAGACTTATATATAACATATCCACCGGCATCAACATATCCCCAAACCGGCGCACCCGTGCGCATAATTTTCTGGCGCGAAAGGACGATGCACGATGGACGGGACGTTTCCGCCAATGCCGTGCGCCAGGCCCACGCCACTTCCAACATATTTGCGGGACGAAACACGTTCATATTTGGAATTAAGCGTAAACCGGCCAACTGTTCCACCGGTTGATGTGTGGGACCATCGGGTCCAACCGCAATACTGTCATGGGTCAAGACATATACAACCGGCAAACCCGCCAACGCAGACAACCGCATTGCACCACGCATATAATCACTGAACACCAAGAATGTCGAACCAACCGCACGCAGCCCGGAATATGCCATACCGTTCATAATTGCCGCCATCGCGTGTTCGCGCACGCCATAATTTATATAGTTCCCTGAAAAATCATCCCTTGTTATTGGAACCATACCATCAACCAATACATTGGTGCTGTGCCCAAGGTCGGCACTGCCGCACATAATATTTTGGGCGTGTGCGATAATGCGCGACAGATATGCCCCCGACATTTCGCGCGTTGATGCAAAATGCGGCACATCCGGCAACAAAGGATTTGGCGCAACCGTATATTTTCGCGGTTTCTGCCCAGAATGTGTCCGTGCAATCATTCCCCACAATTCGCGGCCACGCGCCGAATCCAATGATTCTATCAGGTTCGCAATTTCCGCATCCGTCAAATCAAATCCGTGGGCACGGGCCATCCCCGCCGCGCCCGAACCGATTCCAATAACTGTATTGCATTGGATAAACAATGGACCGTCCGCCGGTGAATCAATCGCATCATACAATTCATCAAAATCGTGTCCATTTGCAACACGCACATTCCACCCCGCCGCCCGCATACGCGCCGCCATATTGATATCTGTTTGCGCCACACCATCTATGGACACGCCGTTATTGTCCCACAGTAAAACCAGGTTACTTAATTTATACCGGCCGGCAAAAGCGATTGCCTCATTCGCAACACCTTCCATCAAATCACCATCACTGGCCAGGCAGTAAATTCGGCCATTTGAATCAAAATGCTTTTCTGCGATTGCCATACCGACCGCATTGGCGACACCCTGGCCCAGGGGCCCCGTGGTCGCGGCAACGCCGTCAATGCCGAATTCTGGATGGCCCGGCAAACCATACAACCGGCGCAAAGAATCCAAATCACCCACGCGATAGCCCGCCAATTTTAACACAGAATATAATAATGCCGAACCGTGTCCCGCCGACAAAACGAATCGGTCACGCGCCGGATTCAAAAATACCGCATAAATCATAGTGATAATATCGGCCGCCCCAAGGGCGATACCAATATGTCCACTTTTTGCACGCCGCAACGCGCGCAAGGCCGTTGCCCGCACCGCATTGGACATTTCTGTTAAATTTTTGGCATCTATCATCATTTTGTGATATTATATCATAAAAAGGAACGAAACAAAATGTTAAAAATCTGGACAGACGGCAGTTGCTTGGGCAACCCCGGCCCGGGCGGTTGGGCATTCGTCGCAACCGATGGGAAAAATATTGCACATCGATCGGGGGGCGAAGAAAACACAACAAACAATCGTATGGAATTGATGGCGGTAATCCGCGCGTTGACCGCGGCACATCGACACAGTGAAATTGAAATCCACACCGACAGCCAGTATGTAAAAAATGGGATGCAAACCTGGATAAAAAATTGGCGTAAAAATAATTGGCGCACCGCGGATAAAAAACCGGTTAAAAATCAAGACTTGTGGCAGAAATTGGATGAATTGGCGGGCCGGATAAAGATTCATTGGGTATGGGTCCGCGGCCACAACGGCGAAGAATTTAATGAAATGTGCGATACATTGGCCCGCACCGCCGCCGAGAAATTAAAGTAAAACACACCCGCGGTTTCCCGCGGGCGATTTGTTTTGGTTACATTTTTGTATGATATAAACCCTTGCATACTTGAAAATAACATTTTTATGACTATATTTTTGGCAACGGCATAGTATATATATAAAAGGAGTTATAATGTTCAAACCATTAAATAACTATGTTTTAATCCAAAGAATTGAAGAAGAAAACAAAACCGCCGGCGGAATTATTATTCCGGACACGGCCAAAGAAAAACCGTCCCGCGGTCGCGTTGTTGCGGTTGGTGCGGGCGCATTTGAAAACGGTGCGCGTGTGCCGATGACCGTGAAAGTTGGTGACACGGTTCTGTTTGCGAAATGGGCGGCATCTGCGAACGATGTCAAAATTGATGGCACAGAATACGTGTTGGTCAAAGAAAGTGATATTCTTGGAATAATTGAGTAAAAGAGGTGTAAATTATGGCAAAGGAAATTTTGTTCGATACAGATAAATTGGCGGCCGGTGTTGATAAATTGGCGAACGCGGTCAAAATCACTATGGGTCCCAAGGGCCGAACGGTTGTAATTGATAAATCCTATGGCGCGCCGGTTGCGACCAAGGACGGCGTTACCGTGGCCA
Organism: Candidatus Enterousia sp.; assembly: GCA_045546075.1. Classification (GTDB taxonomy): domain Bacteria; phylum Pseudomonadota; class Alphaproteobacteria; order Rs-D84; family Rs-D84; genus Enterousia. The sequence goes on along the minus strand of JAZQCF010000012.1, from coordinate 27,105 downwards.
AGGCCGTATCCTTAAAGGACCCAACCGAAAACATTGGGGCACGTATGATTCAAGAGGTTGCCAAAAAGGCCGGTGATGATGCCGGTGATGGAACCACAACCGCAACCGTTTTGGCCCAGAAAATCGTCCGCGAAGGTCGCCGTGTTATCGCCGCGGGTATGAATCCAATGGACATTAAACGCGGTATTGATTTGGCAACAGGCGCGGTTGTTGCGGACATTGAATCGCACGCGCGTCCGGTTAAAAACAGCGCTGAAATCGCCCAGGTTGCGACTATATCGGCCAATGGCGATGCGGAAATCGGTCAAAAAATCGCAGATGCGATGGAACGTGTCGGCCAAGAAGGTGTTATCACCGTTGAAGAGGCCAAGGGATTAGAAACGGAAATCGATGTCGTCGAAGGTATGCAATTTGACCAGGGCTTTATGTCCCCATATTTTGTCAGCAACAGTGAAAAAATGTTGGCAGAATTGGATAATGCCGCAGTTTTGGTTTCCGAAAAGAAAATCACGGGGCTTCAGGCGTTGTTGCCAATTCTGGAACCAATCGCGCAACAGGGGCGGCCATTGTTGATTATTGCCGAAGACGTTGAATCCGAAGCCTTGGCAACATTGGTTTTGAATCGTCTGCGTGGTGGATTAAAGGTATGTGCGGTCAAGGCCCCGGGCTTTGGCGACCGTCGCAAGGCGATGTTGGCGGATATCGCAATCGTTACCGGCGCAACCGTTATATCTGATGATATGGGTATGACGTTCGATAATATTACACCGGCGGTGTTGGGTTCGGCAAAGCGCATAGTTGTCGACAAATCTTCGACATTGATTGTTGGTGGCGCGGGCGATAAAAACACGATTGCCGCGCGTGCAGATGAAATTCGTAAACAAATCAAAGAAACCACCAGTGACTATGACCGTGAAAAATTGGCGGAACGTTTGGCTAAATTGGTCGGCGGGGTGGCGGTTATTCATGTCGGCGGTATGACCGAAGTAGAGGTTAAAGAAAAGAAAGACCGTGTGGATGATGCATTGGCGGCGACACGCGCAGCGGTTGCCGATGGTATTGTCGCCGGGGGCGGGGTTGCACTGATTCGTGCGGTCTCTGCATTGACCAAAGTCAAAGGCGCAAACACCGACCAAGACGTTGGTATTGATATTGTTCGTCGCGCGATTGTTGCGCCGTGTGCACAAATTGCCGAAAACGCCGGTGTGTCGGGCGAAATCGTCGTTGGCAAAGTTATGGAATCCAAAGATTATAATTTTGGATACAATGCACAAACGGGCGAATATGTCGATATGATGAAGGCGGGGATTATTGACCCGGCGAAAGTCGTCAAGACCGCAATTATGGCGGCGGCATCAACCGCAGGTGTGTTATTGACAACCGGTGCAGTGATGGCGGAAATTCCCGAAGAAAAACAATCCAGCCCGCAAATGCCGGGTGGAATGCCAGGGATGATGTAGGATTGTATCGTTTGATAACCCGCCCGGTTTTCCGGGCGTTTTTTTGTGCGCGGGCTGGTCAAAAACGAACGTTTTTGTCCAGTACTTTTTTGATGTTTTTCAAATTATAGAAAATGGCGGAAATCCGCCATTTTTAATTGACAAAAATTCATTTTAGACTGGTCACAAAAAACGTTCGTTTTTTGTTATCATTATAAACATAAAACAACGCCGTCATCCCGTTGTAAAACGGGATCTGGTGGTTCACGACGAGACTGACGAGATCCCGGCCTGGACCACCCAAAAAATGCATTCGCATTTTTCGGGACCTGGTGCGCCGGGATGACGAGAGAAAGGCGGGATGACGGTGGAGAGATTAACAAACAAGCAAAAAGAGGGAAAATATGATCAAAAAACCTTTATTCATTGGTGCGATTGCATCAATTATCGCAATCAATTCAGTTTTCGCGAACACAATCGTTACATCGCAAACATACGTTGATAACGCGGACGCGTTGAAACAAGATAAAATCACCGCCGGAACCACGGGAAATGTCGTTCTGTATAACGGCACGCAAAACGGTCAAACCCAATTTAGTGAACGCGCGATTTATGATGGAACAAATGATTATGATGAAACAACCGACGCAAACAAACTGATTACCGCCGGTGCAGTGAATACAATGGCACCGGAATTGCCGACCGGAACCCGTGGATATGCGGTGTTGTATGATGAAAACGGTGATATTGGGGATGGAATGACAATTTTGTCAGATACTGCAAATTTTCTCTCAGGTGAGAGTCCATACGATATGGGTAGCGATGAACGCGCTTTGCTGACTCAAAACGTGTTGTGGTACAATACAGATGAAAGCTTGAATTTAAGTGGTAGCCCCAGTGGACATTACAATGTGTACCCGACCGCATCCGGCGTTAAGGGGTTTGCTCAATCAAAAATCCCAGCCGGCACATTGGGGAGTGTTGTTATATATGACGGAACACAAATGGTAGGTGGATATCCAGAGGCAAAATTCACTGAACGAGCAATCACATATTCGGTGACCCAAGATTCAGGCAACCTGATTACATCCGGCGGGGTTTACACCGCGATAAGTGCAAAACAAAACAAAATGACCTGTACACGGTGGATTGATAATGCCGCACACACCGATGCAAATTGTTTACTGTGGAGTATGGCAAATTAAAACAAACGGGGCGTTTGCCCCGTTGTTTTTTACCATATTATAATTTACTTACAGCGTGCGCGTGCGCTGCGCAAACGGTATAAATCTTTCAATGTTCGTGTATATTCCCTGTGATTTACTTTAAGTTTATACACTTTGTCATAACCGTTATCGACATGGTCACCGTATTCCCATTCGCCGTTTTCGTTAATAAAACTGCCGGGGCCATATTCACGCGCAACTGGCGTGTTTTGAATTTTCGCCCATACTTCATTTGCACTGTGACATTTGTCGACATATTCCAAAACAATATTTGCATCACGTGCCAAAGCATTACGGTACCTGATAGAATCATTTTGGGCCTTTTTTAACCACGTATCATCCCGCAAGGTATCATAAACATAATTTTTATTAAATTCGGCCTTGGCCTCGTCGTCCGCCTTTTTTGCCATCCATTCCGCAAAACCACGAACCAATTTTTGGTCTTTGGTTTCGCACCCCGCCAACATCAACAATGCCAGCGCGGTTCCCAAAACACCTGTTGCCAATTTTTTGTTTTTCATATCATAACCCCTTTGGCTTTATCTTTCATTGTTAAAATATAGCACAAATATTAGCACTGTCAAGGTTGTGGTATGGAAATCAAGCGAAAAACCGCCCGGATTCCCAGGCGGTTTTTATGTTTTGTGGGATTGGTTGTTATTTAACCACCAATTCTTTGCCGCGAACATCAACATAGACTGTTCCGCCTTCGCCGACCGTATCCGACAAAATCATATCTGCGATTTTATCTTCAACCGCCGATGTAATAAGGCGTTTCAACGGACGTGCGCCAAACACCGGGTCATATCCGTTTTCGCCCAACCATTTGATTGCCGCATCGGTTACATTTAATTCTATGCGCCGCGTAGCCAGGCGTTTCCGCAACCCGCGCAGTTGAATTTCCACAATTCCCGCCATAACATCTTTGCCCAACGGGTTAAAGAACACAATTTCGTCAACCCTGTTGATAAATTCCGGCCGGAATTGCTTCTTGACCGTGGCCATATCTGGCAAATTACTGGTCATAATTATTATGGTGTTCGTAAAGTTCACAACGTGGCCTTGGCCATCGGTCAGGCGGCCATCGTCCAATATTTGTAAAAACACATTGAACACATCGGGGTGCGCCTTTTCGATTTCATCGAACAATAAAACCTGATATGGCCGTCTGCGCACAGATTCGGTCAACACGCCACCCGCATCATAACCAACGTACCCCGGGGGCGCACCGATTAAACGCGCAACCGAATGCGGTTCCATATATTCACTCATATCAATACGGGTCATTGCCGTATCATCATTAAACAGGTACTCTGCCAAGGCTTTCGCAACCTCGGTTTTACCGACACCGGTGGGACCCAAGAACATAAAACTGCCCGACGGGCGACGTGGGTCGGCCAATCCTGCACGTGAACGACGAATCGCGCGTGCAACAACCGACAACGCCGCATCTTGACCAACAACACGCCGGCGCAATTCGTCTTCGATGTTTAGTAATTTAGATTGTTCGGTTGCACTTAATTTATCCGCCGGCACACCGGTCCATTTACTGACCACCGCCGCGATATGTTCCGGCAACACGGTTTTATATTCGCGCGATTCGGAATTCATTTTTTTAATTTTTTCTTCTAATTCCGGAATTTTGCCATATTGCAACGCAGATGCTTTTTCGTAATCGCCGGCACGCATTGCGGATGCAACCTCTGCCTTGGCGGCATCCAGGGCCGCCATCGCATCCGACAGGCCGCGCATTTTTTCCTGTTCGGCGCGCCAATCGGCGGTCATTTCCGCAGATTTCTTTTCGGTTTCCGCAATCAACTTTTCCAAATCGGCAAGGCGTTTTTTAGAATCTTCGTCTTTTTCTTTCTTTAATGCCTGTTGCTCGATTTTTAATTGCATTAAGTGCCGGTCCACTTCGTCCAATGCATCCGGTTTTGATGCAACCTCGATACGAACACGGGCGGCGGCTTCGTCCATAAGGTCGATTGCCTTGTCGGGTAAAAAGCGGTCGGTGATATATCGATTCGATAATCGTACCGCCGCGACCAATGCACTGTCTGCGATACGCACACCGTGATGCCCTTCGTATTTTTCTTTTAATCCACGCAGAATTGAAATCGTGTCTTCAACCGTTGGTTCATCGACATAGACCGGTTGAAAACGACGCGCCAATGCCGGGTCTTTTTCAATATATTGACGGTATTCATCCAACGTTGTCGCACCCAAACAGTGTAATTCCCCACGCGCCAACATCGGTTTAATAAGGTTCCCGGCATCCATACTGCCTTCGCCTTTGCCGGCACCAACCAAGGTATGTAATTCATCGATAAACAAAATGATTTCGCCATTTGCGTCTTTTACGGCCTTTAATATCGCCTTGAACCGGGATTCGAATTGACCACGGAACATTGCGCCCGCCATCATCGCCCCCAAATCCAACGACAACAATTTTTTGTTTTGCAGATTTTCCGGAATATCGCGTGAAATAATGCGTTCGGCCAAACCTTCGACAATCGCGGTTTTGCCGACACCTGGATTTCCAATCAGTACCGGATTATTCTTGGTCCGGCGCGATAAAACCTGGATAGTGCGGCGAATTTCTTCGTCACGTCCAATAACCGGGTCCAATTTACCATCCGCCGCCAATTTCGTGAAATCGGTTGTGTATTTGGCGATGGCCTGGGCCGGTGTTTCTTGCATTTCTTCTGGATTCATAATAACCCCTTTTTTTTATCAGTAATATATATAGTGCGCATTTTTGGAATTCAAGGATATGGGAACAAATGCCCCGCCAAATAAATATGCGAAAAAAGTAAAACAATACTTGACTTTTTGGGATTTTTGTTATAGATTATGCCGCAGTGATTAAAGGATATGATATGCCACGTGTATGTAAAGTAACAGGAAAAAAGACAGAAGTCGGGATGAACGTTTCCCATTCGGAACGTCATACAAAACGTACGTTCTTGCCGAATCTGCATGTATTAAAGTTTCACAGTGATATTTTGGGTCGCGATTTTTCATTGCGTCTGTCGGCCGCGGGTCTGCGCACATTGACCAAACATGGCGGTTTGGATGCATATGTTATGTCAAAGCCTGTATCACGTTTGACACCGGCAATGGCGGCAATTAAAAAGGCCATCGAAAAAAAGAATGGTCGCGCCGAAAAACCGGCAAAAAAACCAACGCACAAGGCGAATCGCAGCGCACGTTTGGTTAAAAAAGTTGAAGCCAAGAAATCTAAATAATTTCTTTGCGATATGGCCCTGTGGTGGAATTGGTAGACGCGCTTGACTCAAAATCAAGTTCCGCAAGGAGTGTCGGTTCAAGTCCGACCAGGGCCACCAGAAATAAAGACCGCAGATTCCTGCGGTTTTTACGTGTAAGTGGGGGTGGTCAAAAAGGAACGTTTTTGTCCAGTACTTTTTTGATATTTTTCAAATTATAAGAAATGGCGGATTTCCGCCATTTTTAATTGACAAAAATTCATTTTAGACTGGTCACAAAAAACGTTCCTTTTTTGTTATCATTATAAACATAAAACAACGCCGTCATCCCGTTGTAAAACGGGATCTGGTGGTTCACGACGAGACTGACGAGATCCCGGCCTGGACCACCCAAAAAATGCATTCGCATTTTTCGGGACCCGGTGCGCCGGGATGACGGTGAAAAAAAACAAAGAGGGAAAATATGAGCAAAAAAACATTATTACTCGGTGCGATTGCATCAATTATCGCAATCAATTCAGTCTTTGCGGATACAACCGTTACATCAAAAACGTACGTTGATAACCAAGATGAAGCACTTTATAATGAACTTGATGAAATAAAACAAGATATTATCCCGGCGGCTGATACAAACTACGAAGCAAACGGTGGTGGTGTAACCGTTGTTACGTATACGGAAAATGCCGGGGTACTTGGTGAACGTTATATATGTGATGCCGATGCAGAGGAAAATGGTGATTGCGATGGTGATAATTTGGTTACGCGTGATTTAATAAGTCAGGCAACCAGCCTGCCGACAACTGGTGCGTTAGATGGTCGGTGTGAACAATGGGATGGAACCGGATATATGGATGATGAGCATTGCCTTTTATGGCGGTTAACCCACAGGGACGTGTTTGGTGGTGTTGGTGTCTGTGGCAGTGATTCAGATTGTGATTCATATTGCAGCTGTATAAACGGTATATGTGGTAATTGTGTTGAGCAATAATATTTTTATTTGAATGTTGTTTTGTTTTTGATAAAATCCCCTTTGGTCAAAAAGGGGATTTTTATGTACGACAAAGATAATGTGTTTGCAAAAATTATTCGCGGTGAAATTCCGTCCAAGAAAATCGTGGAAAACGAATATGCAATTTCTTTCTATGATGTGAACCCAATGTGTGAAAAACACGCATTGGTTGTGCCACGTGGCGAATATGAAAATATTTTGGATTTCGCGCGGCGTGCATCGGCCGCCGAACAGGCCGGTTTTTGGGATTGCTTTGTGAAAACCGCCGAAAAATTGGGCGTGGATGGTGAATTTAACATCTTTGCCAATGCGGGCGCAAATGCACCGATTTTTAATCAAAGCGTGTTCCATTTTCATTTGCACTTGATTTCTGGAAAACGGACCGATGCGTGCATGGGTATTATGCAGGAAATGTTATGCCGAAAATAAATCTGCGTGTGATTCCGCGTGCCAAGCAAAATAAAATCACAACCGATGATGATGGACGGTTGCGTGTGCATATTACCGCCGCCCCCGTTGATGGTGCGGCAAATGATGCCGTTATAAAATTGTTGGCACGCCATTTTGATGTTGCAAAATCGCAAATAAAAATCGTGCGCGGTGGCACCGCGCGCGATAAAGTTATTGAAATTATTTAGTTTTCATAATTCAAAATCTGTTTGAATAATTCATCCGGCGTGTCGGCAACGTGGACGTGATAGTCCGCCACATCTTCGATAAATCCGTTTGAATGCATCGCCATAAACATATTTGAAAAAGATTCCCAGAACTTTGCCGTGTTCATAAAGAACAATGGTTTTTTGGTTTCGCCAATTTGCTGCATCGTTAAAATGTCGGTGAATTCATTAACTGTGCCGATTCCACCCGGCAATATGATAAACCCATCCGACAGGTCATACATACGTTGTTTCCGTTCGTTGACACCATCGACAACCTCAACCGCGATGTCTTCGTGGGCGGGTTCCTGTTTGGCGACCACGTTATGTGTTGTAACACCCAATACAACGCCGCCATTATTCAATGCCGCCGTTGCGGTTGCACCCATAAGGCCGACATTGCCACCGCCAAAAATCATACGGATTTTATTTCGTGCCAATAATTCACCAACACGGACCGCGTCCCGTTCAAATTGCGGATTTGTGCCAAAACTGTGACCACAATATACCGCCAAAGAATTTAATTTATTGCTCATATTTTTTCCTTTATTTTCCGGAATTATAGCATAGAATACAAAGGTTATGAACAAAAATTTTTTAGATTTTATGGCTAAATTTGCCGGTCAAAAAATCGCCGTCGGGGTCAGTGGCGGTGTCGATTCGGTTGCGTTGTTGCATTGGTTGGTTGAATCGGGCATGGATGTGGTGTGCCTGCACGTGAATCACGGGTTGCGCGCCGCCGCCGGGGTCGAGGCCCAATATGTCCAAGATTTATGCAAGAAATTAAATGTGCCGTGTCATATTTTTGAATGGCGGGGCGAAAAACCTGCGACCGGTCTGGAAGATGCCGCACGTGTTGCGCGGTATAAATTTATGACTGATTTTTGCCATAAAAATAAAATTAAATACATTGCCACCGCGCACCAGGCGGACGACCAAATCGAAACATTTTGGATGAACCTGGGGCGGGGCAGTGGGGTCTATGGTTTGGCCGCAATGCGTGGCGTGGCCGAAATAAATGGGGTTAAAATTCTGCGTCCGTTGTTAAATGTATTTCGGTGCGAATTGCGGGAATACTGTGATGCGCGCGGTATCAAATATTTCGCAGATGAAATGAACGATGACCCGCACTATACGCGCGTAAAAATTCGGCAAAATCGGCACCGGGTCCAAGAAAGTATGGGGATTACCGATGACCGCATTTTGTTGGCAATTCAAAACCTGGGGCGGGTTCGCGACAGTTTAGAAGGCGATGTTGATAAATTGGTTTCGCGCGTCGTGTTTAATGGGCGGGCGATGTTTGCTGAATCTTTTCTATTTGACCAACGCCCCGACATTAGGTTAAAGTTTCTTGGGACCGTTATTCAAACGGTTGGGGGGGACAGGTATCAACCACGCTTGAATTCACTGATTGGCGCACTAAGTAAATTACAAGACGATTGTAAATTTACGCTGGGGCACTGTACAGTGCGACGGTTCCGTGGGCGGATTTTAATTGTTCCCGAAGGTCAAAAGACAAGTTTTAGGAAAAGGTATGGAAAAAAATATGTTAAACAAATTAGAAAAAAATAAAAAGCGTAATAATTCCACATTGTTTTTAACACTGTTCGCAATCCTGTTTGTTGGATTGGTTGGTGGCGCATTTATGTCGCGTGGCGGAATGAATCAAATTGGCGACGTGGTGGTGGGCGAACCGGTTGAGATGACCTTTTCCGATGTGTTGCGCCGGGCGGATGAAATCAAGACTATGAAAATTCGCGACAATGTGGCGACCGGTCAATTAAATGATGGAACGAAATATAATGCGGTTATTACATACAATCCGGAATTGTTGGAAAAATTGTCTGCGGGTGGCACAACTGTTTCGATTGATACGTCCAAGGGTTGGGTTGATTACCTTGGGACGTGGGTGCCGATTATTATGGGGTTGTTCTTTATATGGTGGATTTTCCGCGGAATGCGTGGCGGCGCGGGCGGATTGTCGCGGACGTTGATTGGACAAAACCCGACAAAAATTGTAACCGGAAAACCCAAGACAACATTCAAAGATGTGGCCGGAATCGATTCGGAAAAACAAGAATTAAGTGAAGTTGTAGATTTCTTGCGCGATAAATCTAAATTTGCCGCCGTTGGCGCGCGCGTGCCACGTGGAATATTGTTGTCGGGTGAACCAGGAACCGGTAAAACATTGTTGGCGCGCGCCATCGCGGGCGAGGCAAATGTTCCGTTCTTTGCCGCATCGGGCAGTGATTTTTCCGGTATTATCGTTGGCCTGGGCGTGGCAAAAATAAAAGAAATTTTTGAAATGGCAAAGCGCAATGCGCCGTGTTTGCTGTTCATTGATGAAATTGATGCAATCGGTCAACGCCGCAGCCAGAATTCCTTTAATGACCAAGACCGTGAACAGACATTAAACCAATTATTGATTGAAATGGATGGTTTTTCGAACGAAACGGGCATTATTGTAATTGGTGCAACGAATCGTCCCGATATGTTGGACCCGGCATTGTTGCGTCCCGGTCGATTCGATAGACAGGTGCATATTGATTTGCCAGATATGGCCGGTCGTCAGGCAATTTTGGAATTGCACGCGAAAAAAATCAAAATGGAATCAAATGTTAATTTGGCCGAATTGGCGCGTGGGACAACGGGTCTGTCGGGTGCGGATTTGGAAAACCTGTTAAATGAATCTGCGCTGCACGCGGTGCGCAGTGGTCACAAGATGGTCGCGCCCGATGATATAGAAGAAGCGCGCGATAAATTACTTATGGGACCGCGCAAGGTTCGCAAAATGCGGCCCGCGGATATAAAACTGACCGCGTATCACGAGGCCGGACACGCGTTCGTCAGTGCACACTATGCCGATATTGCGGACCCAATTCACAAGGCAACAATTATCCCGCGCGGACGCGCCCTGGGGATGGTGCAACATTTGCCGATTGATGACAAGGTTTCAATGAGCCTGGCCGAGGTTCGTGCGAACCTTAGTATCGATATGGCGGGTCGTGTGGCCGAAGAAATATTCTTTGGTGCGGATAAAATCACAACTGGGGCGGAATCTGATATTGAAATGGCGACACGCCTTGCGCGGCGTTCAATAACTATGGCGGGTCTGTCCAATAAAATTGGCCCCGTTGCCATAAATCAGGTTCAAAGTTTTGGTACACGTGTGCCGTTGGAAACCGCATCACAGAAAACCGCCGAAGCGGTGGATGCCGAAATTCGCGCCTGGGTGGATGCGGCCTATAACGATGCCAAAAAGATTTTAAGTAAGAATAAAAACACGGTTGCGAAACTTGCCGAAGAATTGTTAAAGCGCGAAACATTGACCGGTGATGAAATTATGGAAATTATCGGGAAAAAGACGGCGAAAAAAACGGTAAGCCGGGCGGACAAAGGCGCAACAAAAAAGGCACGCGTTGCAAAAAAATAAATTCGAAGTAATAAAAATGGACCCAGAATTCACCAATTCGTTGTTGGTGTCAAATGGGGCGCATTGCGTAATTTTTGATGCCTGGGGGCGCGCGGACGCGTGGGAAAAATTACTGGCGCGGCGCGGAATGACACCGGTTGCAATTTATGCGACACACGGGCATGCCGACCATATCAGTGCCGCGCCCGATTTGGCGACGCATTATAATATTCCGTGGTTTATGAACGCGGCGGATGTGCCGTTGATTTTGTGGGGAAACCAAATTCTGGATTTTTGGGAATTGCCGCGAATTGCCGATGATTTTGTACGACCACACGATTTGCGTCCGGGGCGGGTCAAGATTTTGGATGATACAGAAATGGAGATTATCGCGTCGCCCGGTCATTCCTTGGGCGGGGTAATGTTTTACTTTCCGGAATATAAAATTTTACTGACCGGCGATACAATTTTCCGTGATGGGGTGGGGCGAACCGATTTGCCGGGTGGCGATGAAAAAGTGTTGCGACAATCTATTGCGAATTTGATGGCGCGCGATTTGCCCGATGACACATACATTGTTCACGGTCACGGCGACGATTCTATAATGGGCGCGGTTAAATCTATATTCCGTTGACATTACCATAAATTGTGCTATGTTTTTTTCTGGAACCAAGGGGTACAAGCATGACATACAATGAAATATTAAAACGAATTCGGCCGATTATTGTAGAACAATTAAATGTTGAATTGCGCGATGTAAAACCGTCTGTGAACATTAGTCGCGATTTAGGGGCGGATTCCCTGGATGCGTTAGAATTGGTGATGGCGGTTGAACGGGAATTTAATATTAAAATTTCCGATGATGATACAATAAATATTTTCACGGTTGACGATGCGGTGAAATTGGTTTGGCAAAAGGTTGACCCACATGGCGCAGAAAAATATAAATCTGGGGATAAGAAGACACAAACCAAGGTGCGTTTTGGTGTGCCCGGATATGATTTTTTGTCCTGTGGATATTTGCCGAATGACAAAGTATATGATTATCTGAAAAAATTAAGCAAACAAGATTTGGGTAAGCCACATTGTGCACGATATGGATTTTCTTTTACAGGTTATCCGTATAACAAAAATTTTAAGCAAACTTTAATCATAAATTTCATTATCGAAAGCGTCGTATGCAGTGCATATGGCCTGAATCCGTTATGTGGTGCACGTAGCGTTGGTGGGTGTTTCCGCAAGATAAAAAAGGGAGAATGTAAAGACCCATTTGTCATTGAAAACATTGGAAAGGTTTTCTGGACCGACAAATATGCAAAACAAAGATAAAAGGGAACCAAAATGTCAGATAAAATCAAAATTGACATTCAAAAAGAAACTTGTTGCCAGTTTACTGGTGAATATTGTTCAAAGCTTGCTGATGAAGTAACCGAATATGTGCAGTATTTGACTGGACTTGCGACAAAGGTTCTGCCCAATGGTGAACGTGGCAGCAGCGATATTTTTACTAATGGTGCCGATCCTATGTGTTGCAGGAAGTGTTCCGTTTATAAAATGTATGACAATAGTAAACAAAGATAAAAGGACAGAAAATGGCGGAAAAAATTGTAATTATACAAAACTTTATTTATCACCGTGATTATAGAGGTCGTCCAACACAAATAAATGTTGGGGCGGTGGACGAAGATTTTCAGAAGAAATTTATCGAACTTATGCGGAACTGTAAACTTGTGGATGCCAACAGTTTCCATTGTGGATTCGATGTATATTATGGTGATAAGACTGCATTTGAAGTAACACCAAGTCGTCAGCATCCTGCGCTTGAATGGAACCCTAACTCATATGCTAAGAGAGCAGAAAAGGACGAAATGGTTATTGAAATGCGTCCTTGTGTGTCAGAAGATTCTGATTGTGTCGTGACGCGCGGCCATGATTGTCCAGTATGCATTGCATCTGGCAAATGTCCATCGCCATTTATACGTAAATATATTGGTAAAGTTTTCTTTCCCGACAAATATGGAAAACAGCGTTAAAAACAAACCCCGAAGAAATTCGGGGTTTTTAGATTGTAAATACCAAAACCCGTGTGATGCCGGACAAATCTTTTTCGGCGCGATTGAATTGCCAACCCGCGGATTCAAAAATCTTTTTAACGGCCGCTATTTGCCCCGCACCAATTTCAAGATATATTTTGCCGTTCGGTTTTATCCAATTCCGTGCATTTTTTGCGATTTGTTCGTATGCGGATAATCCATTGTTTTTCGCATACAGCGCAATGCGCGGGTCGTGCATTGCGCCCGCATCAACGCGCGTGTCGCCGATTGCAATGTATGGCGGATTTGAAACGATAATATCAAATTTTTCGCGCACCGCCCGTGGCGTATCAAAAGACGCGCGCACAATTTTTATTTTATTTGATAAATCAAATTTTTTTATGTTTCGGCGGGCGACCCGAATCGCACCACGCGACACGTCTATTGCGGTGCCGGTTGCGCCATAAATGTTTTTTACCAGTGATATAATAATGCAAGCCGTGCCGGTTCCCAAATCCAATATTTTTGGCCGTTGCGGGTTGTCGGCAATTACCGCGGCAACCAATGTTTCGGTGTCGGGTCGCGGGTCCAATGTATTTTTATTTGTATAAAACGGTATGCCATAAAACCATTTCTGGTGAATTATTTTTGCGACCGGCACGCCGCGGCGCAATGCGCGCGCCATGCGCCAAACGCGGATGCGTGAAAAATTTTCAGTATTATCCGTGATAATTCGGGCGGCGCGAATACCCCCGGCATTTTTTAAGATTTCAAAGGCTTGATTTATTGTCATAAAACCATTATAATGTGCCCTATGGAAAAAGCAAAAAATATTCTTACATCCCGTTGGGTCGTGCGTGCGGTTTTATGTTTGGCCGGAATTTTGGCGATTGCCGCGATTATTACATTGATTGTTTTTGGCCGCCGTATTGATGGCACAGAAACGGCTGAAAAATCGGGCGATAATGCCCCGATTGTTGTTAATGTTACCGCCGGGGATACTCTATCTAAATTATTATCAGAACAGGGATTGGGCCATAATGATATAAACGCGATTGCAAACGTGTTAAAGACCGATGCGGGAATAAACGGTCTGCGTGCGGACCGGGATAAGATAGAATTCGTTCGTGATGGCGAAGGCGAAATTCCATCAAAAATTACTGTGGTGCCGGGACCGTGGCGGCGCGTGGAATTGACGTGTGACGCGGGTGGTAAATGGCAATGTAATGCGATTGATATTGAACGTGATACGCGCCTGGTCTATCGCCAAGGGGAAATTTTGGATGGCGACAGTTTTTACCTGGCCGGGATGCGCGCAGATATTCCCGCCGGAATCTTGGCCGAGGTTTATGATTTACTGGCGTTTGAAATGGACTTTGAGCGCGACGTGCGCGCGGGGCAAAAATTCTCGGTCGTGTATGAAGAAAACTATCGCGACGGGGAAAAGGTTGATAATGGTTCGGTCGTTGTAGTATCTTTTGATGCGTTGCGCGGAAATGTTAAAATGTATCGTTTCCGCAAGGCCGATAAAACCGTTGGATATTATGACCCAAATGGAAATGGCGCAATTAAATCGTTGAAACGTACACCAATCAATAATGCCAAGATTACCAGCAGTTTTTCAACCCGGCGTAAACACCCAGTTTTGGGATTTACACGCGCACACAAAGGTGTTGATTTCCGTGCGCCAACGGGAACCCCAATTCCGGCCGCCGGTGCGGGCCGCGTTGTTGCACGCGGGTTTAACCGTGGGCATGGGAACTTTGTTAAAATTAAACATAATGGTTCATTTGAAACATTGTATGCGCATATGTCAAAATTTGCCAAAAATGTTAAGGTTGGAACAAATGTAAAACAAGGGCAAATTATTGGATATTCTGGTTCAACGGGGTTATCAACCGGTCCGCATTTACACTATGAAATTATCAAGGACGGCAAGCACGTGAACCCGATGACCGTTAAATTGCCGGCAATAAATAACCTGGATGCGGCGAACAAGGAAAAATTCTTGGAATATCGTAAAACGTTGGACAAGGCGATTGAACAAATGGCCGACAAGCCGGGTTCGTTTATCCAAATGTAGTTTTTTAATTTTTATTTACCCCAAAATGGCGCAATTACATAATCGGCGCGTAATGGAACGGAAATTTTTGTAATGTTTTCCATAACCGATTTTATTTTTTCGGCGAATTCTGTTGCCACATCTGCATCACATTCGAATACCATTTCATCGTGAACCTGCATAATCAATTTGATTTTGTCACGGTTCGGCGCAACGATGCGATTAAATGTTTCTATCATAGCATATCGCATAAGGTCCGCTTCAAAACCCTGAATTGGCGCGTTAATTGCGGCGCGCATCGCATATGCGCGCATACGCGGATTTTTTGCCTCGGGTAATTCTATGCGGCGGCCCCATGGGGTATAAACACACGCATTTTCGGTTGCGAATTTTTTAACACTGTCAATATAGGTTTTTATTTCTGGCAGGCCCGCCATATATGAATTTATAATCTCGCCGGCGCGGGCGCGCGGAACATTTAATTGCGCGGCAAGGCCAAATGAAGATATTCCGTATATGATTGAAAAGTTTACTGTTTTTGCCGCACGACGTAAATCTTTTGGAACGATGTTCGTTTCCGGAATATTAAAGATTTTGCGTGCGGTTTGTTCGTGAATGTCTGCGCCCGCGTTAAATGTGTCTTTGAACGTTTTTATATCCGCCACATCGGCCAGCAACCGCAGTTGAATCTGGGAATAATCCGCCGCAATAAGGACGTGTCCAGGGGCCGCGACAAAGCATTTGCGAATTTCTTCGCCCAGTTCTGTTTTGACCGGTATGTTTTGTAAATTTGGGTCGCGTGACGACAGGCGGCCTGTATTCGTACTGGTTTGTAAATATGTGGTGTGAATACGTCCGTCCGCCGCAATTTGATGGGGCAGCGCATCCGCATATGTTCCCGCCAATTTTGCAATCGAACGCCAATTCAAGATTTTTTCTATTATTGGGTGGTGTTCAATTAAATCGTTCAAAGAATCTGCATCGGTTGACCGGCGTTTGTTTTCCGGCAAATGCATTTCATCGAACAGAACGGTTGCCAACTGTTTTGGACTGGCGATATTAAATTCGTGACCGGATAATTCAAATATTTCGTTGCTGATATTTGTTAATTGTTCGTGAAACACACCCGACAGTTGATTAAGTCGTGCGCGGTCAACAAACACGCCACAACGTTCCATCAGTGTCAGGACCATAAGCAACGGTCGGTCGCATCGTTCATATAATTCTGCCAATTTTTTATTTGCATCTAATTCGGGGCGCATTGTTTCATAAAGTGCCATTGTTACCGCGGCATCTTCGGCGGCATATGGATACGCCGTGTCGATTGGCAATGCGTCAAAGTGCATATCTGCGTCGCGGGTTTTCGGCGGAAACAGTGACGCGAAAGTTATATTTTGGTGATTCAAATATTTTACCGCCAATTCGTCCATACCGTGCGAATGTAATGTTCCGTGCAACGCATATGAAATCAGCATTGTATCATCAATCGGTGAAATTTGTTCAATATCCCAACCTTCATTCGCCATAATGTGCAGGTCGAATTTAAGGTTATGTCCAACCTTGGTAATATTTTTGTCGGTCAACACGGGCCAGATTTTTTTATATAAATCTGTAACAGAAATCTGGTTCGGGGCCAATTCGGTGCCACCAAATAAATCGCCGCCCGCCGTGCGATGGCGCAACGGAATATACACGCCGTGTCCGGAATCCACCGCCAAAGACATACCGACCATTTTATCGGTCATCTGGTTCAAACCTGTTGTTTCGGTGTCCAATGCAATGACGTTTTTGACGGTTGCCAAAAATTTTTCCAATTCTTGGACGGTTGTGATTTTTTCAAACTTCATTTCGCGTGCCGGGCGGGGCGCATTCACGGGCGCGGTGTCCACCGGACATACAGAACCCGGAAAATCAAACGCGGCCTGTTTGGGTTCCGGCATATTTTCGGGGAAAGTGCGTGATATTTTTTCAACCAAAGAATTACTTTCCAATTCGGTGCGCACAAAGTTCAATGCCGCGGCGCGATTAAAACGGAACGGCGACAGTGTCAATCCCGACAAATCCACATCGCGTTTCAGTGTTACCAAATCGCGCGATATATATGCCAATTCCCGCGACAGTAACAACATATTCCGTGTGCGTTCGTTTTTTATAGAATCCACGTTCGCATACAGGTTGTCCAGCGTTCCAAATTCGTTAATCAGTTCCGCCGCCTTTTTCGGGCCAATTCCGCGCACGCCGGGAACATTGTCGGACGAATCGCCCATCAATGATTGAACGTCCACAACGCGTTCGGGGGGCACGCCGAATTTTTCAATAACTTCATCGCGGCCGATTGTTTTCTGTTTCATACCGTCATACAAGAATATACAATTCGACACCAACTGCATCAGGTCTTTATCGCCCGTCATAATTCGTGTTTTGTCGGCGGTTTTACATTCGCGCGTGGCCAGTGTTGCGATAACATCATCGGCTTCGACATTGGGGATACACAGGACCGGTACGCCCATTTCCGTCAATCCCCGTTGCACCATAACAGATTGGGTAATCAAATCGGCGGGCGTTTCGTCACGGTTGGCCTTGTATTCGGGATAAATATCTTGGCGGAAAGTTTTCCGCGATGCATCAAAGACGCATACAAAAATATCATCGGGGCGTGCGGCGGCGAACACCGGCAACATCATATTCAAAAACGCATAGACCGCACCGGTTGGCGTTCCGTCGCTTCGCGTCAGGCGGCTGTGCACGCCATAGTACGCGCGAAAAAGAATTGAATTTCCGTCAATCAGTGTCAGCATTTTTTACCCCGGGTTCAAATTCGGGGCGTTGCCGCCCCGTTTGTTATTGATTAAAATATATAGCGGATTTTGATTCGTGCCTCGTAATGCAGGACATCGGGTTCTATATCGGCAACCTTGTAAACATCGGGCATATAGATTGCGCGGCCTTCGACATCAAATTTGAACGGCAATGCCGGCACGTCCAATGTTACACCCAACATACCCTGGTACGCGGCGGTTGTGTCGAAATCAATATGCGCCTTTTCGTTTTCGCCGTCAAACACCAAACCAACACCGACACCCAAATACGGCTTAATAACCGTGGACGGCATTTTGAAATATGCGTTCACCAACGCCAGGTGCGCATACAAATCTGTTTCGTGCAGGTAATTATATTCGGCCTCGATACGGAATGCAGGAATATCAACACCAAACATCGCGCCAAAAGATTGCGCCGCATTGGTTTTATTTTCGTCATCGGCAAACACGGTTTCGGCACCGGCACCAACCGTTGCGCCGACATATAAATCCCAAACCGGGTTCGCAAACGCCGATGATGCAGTTGCCATTGTAATGGTGGATAAAATAATTGATGTTTTTAACTTCATCTTTTGCTCCTTTGTATGATAATATAATAGAAAAAGAGATAAACATATGCAAGAAAATAAACCGATTTTAATTGTTGGCCTGGGGAATCCGGGGGACGAATATGAACGCACGCGTCATAATGTTGGATTTATGGCGGTGCGGCATTTGGCGGGGGAAACTGCCACGTGGCGGGCGGAACACTTTGCGCGAACATTTGCGACAAATGTTGACGGGCGGCGCGTGATATTTGCGATGCCCCAAACGTATATGAACGGCAGCGGTCGCGCCGTGCGGGCGATAATGGATTTTTACAAGATTCCAATAGAAAACATTTTTGTGATTCACGACGATATGGATTTGAAATTGGGCGATATGCGCACCAAGGTCGGCGGCGGCAGTGCCGGTCACAACGGCATAAAGTCAATAGATGCAAATGTTGGTCGCGAATACACGCGCATAAGAATTGGGATTGACCACCCGCGGAATTTGGGGTTACCGATTGATGCGGCGGATTGGGTGCTGGGCCGATTCACCGACGACCAGTTAAAAGTAATCAAGAAAACATTGGATGAAATCAAATTAGTGGGCTAATACAATGCATGCCAATTTTGTGCATCGTTGCCCAAAGTGAAACATCCTTTGGAATCACAAAACTGTGTTTGACCGGTGTAATGACAGTCGGTAATTTGGGTTGCCCCCTCTGGGCTGGTTTGCCCATAGGGACAGTCCTGATACGGGCAAAAAGAATGGTTTGTGATGTTGTTGCTGAACGGGCCACACCCCTGGCTATAGTGCCCCGCATCAACGATATCGCATACACAAACGGCGTTGCCGCCTGCGCAGTTCTGGGTTGGTAAAAAACCATTTTCAATGTGAACATAATACCCCGGTGGACACTGTGTACAGTAATATGATGATACGTTGCCATATGTGATTTGTGCGTTCGCTGATGTCGGGTTGCCCGATGTTGACCTTGTTATGGTGGTCGCGGTACAGAAAGCATCTGGATATTCTACATTTGATTGTTCACATTGACAATAATATGTGTCTCCAGTAATGTACCACTCACGATCATTCGTCAACCATAATGCCGTGCCGGCGATGGCGCCATCATCGCACCCGATTGGTGTTCCAAATTTATCACAGTTCCGCGTGTTGTAATAACATTGGTTGTTCTCCATATGTGCGGAGATTTCATAACCTGTACCGCAACGGTACGGGTTATCGGTGGTATTATAATGCCGACAGGCTTGTGTTGTGTCCGTGGCATCCCGGCATTCTATGGATTTATAGCATTCGGTTTCATTTTCCGAACCCTTTACAGATTTTATAAAATTTCCATTGGTCGCACTAGAACACGATGTCTGTGTGTTATTAGTGCCGGGGCAGAAATGATCTGCATCGCATTGAATACATCCATTCAAGTTATGATAAAAGCAACCTGCGGTGTTTTGGCAATCTGTTGCATCCCTACAATGTTCAGGTGGCACCACCGCACTGGCAACAAATGGACAAAGTAATAATATAAAGAGTAAAAACATTCTCATATCTAGAAAGCTAGCAAATTATATTTTTATTTGCAATAATAAAAATGCACAAAATGCCTTTTTATCGGTTATAATTTTATTTGCTATATGGGTTGTATCGTTCGATTTTCCATCCGTTGTAGGTGTACCACAGGCTGTCTTCTAATGCCATACCACAGGTGTCTGTTGCCGTACAATCGGGCAGTTGTGCACCACCGTCTGAGTCCACAATCATTGTTCCCATACCTCGAACACGCCCCGGCGCCATATCCATATACATTTGCAATGTATCCCGTGCACGGTGAATCCCCTTAGGGTGCCAAGATACTAGACTCATTTTATTAGCGTTTAAAAATATTGTATTAACATATTTGTCATTGGCGGCCTCTTGTACACTTATTTTCTGGGCGGCCATACCCTCAATTGTCCAATATGGATCTAAATCAATAATAACATCATACGGCTCTTTATTGCATGCGTTTGCCAACATCATAAGGCCCGCCAAAGACAATACTTTGCCAATATTATATTTTTGTTTGAATTTCATGGGCTACCCCCTTTGTTCTGTTCACCTATGATTATAGTGAAAAATTCCGTTTTGTCAAGTGGTTAGGAACCACGCCCTGTGTTTAATCATCGCCGTATCTAATGTACCATGCATTATTTGCGCCATCATTCCATGTGTCGGGGACCTGGTGCACGGTTTGACCGGTACCGGGGGCGGTGTAATAACCCATTCGTGGTCTATAATATGTGCCACCGATGCCCGTTCCACTCTTAGGGTATTCGGTGTATTTGTTGTTTGGGTCAATTTGTATAAATGTTCCAGAACAGTTGACTTTTAATGGGGTGTTTGAACCGGTAACCTCGTTATCACCGATACATACGATGATTGGGCCATCATCGCCCCGTTGGACTGTTTTTTTGTATTTTGTTTCATTTTCCGGCATACAGATGCTATCCCTAACATTGCCGGTTTCGCAACAGGCGGCCGGTGTGCCCGACATAAAGGTATGGTGCCAATAATCGCCCCCGTCAAAGCAGCAATTTGTTATGCCGGATGCAACGGTCATTTGGTGATGCGGGGCGGGGCAATACAGGCCATCGTCTGTAAGGTTGGATTGTGCTTCGTCGCCTTCGGGGACACATATCTGGTGGTCGGGCCCAAGGTATCCCGGATAAAACTCGTTCGATGTGCAACGCGTGTTAACACAACTGCGCCCATTGGTCGCCGTGCCGGTGTTTGTCGCAAACCAAGACAACAATGTCGCGTTTGATTGGTCGGTCGGTATATGTATCTGGTTATGCGTAACACCGGTCGTGTCGGCAATGGTGTCGGTGGGTGCGGCCTCGCAATTACCCCAGATGCGTTCCGCAATGCGGCAACGGGCACATTCTGCATCGGCGGAATTTGATGTGCAATACCTTGATGCGCATATATCGTCAACCGGTTCCGCGTTCCCGTACAGGTCGCGATAGAAATTGTCGGTCGGGGATTTGCCCAACGATGCCATTATTTCCAATATCGCATCGTCGCCCGCCGCCGCAACACAATTCAAAACCGCCGGCCAACACGCCGTGCGTTCCAATATCGCGTGCCGATTTGGCGAAAATTCTATGTCGTCGCACAAATCAAAGTTTCCGGAAATAGACCGACAGGATTGGATGATGCAATTACGGCCAACCTGGGTGCAACTGGTTAAAATACTGTCGTATGTTTGTGCGGTTGCGATTGCCGACACGCCGGATTGCCAATCTGTGTCGCCATCCACGCCCATTAACGCCGTGCACGCGCCGCGAACGTCTGCGCACATGGCGTTCACCGTGCGATTTGCCGCGACACCAAACACCGACAGTGCGCGCGCATCGAATTCACCAATGGAATCATGCGCAGATGTTAGGCATTCGGCGGTTAATGTGGTACAGGCCTGGCGTATTTCTTCCAGTTTGGCGTTCTGGGCCAATTTGATTTGCGCCAATGCATCTTCGATAAACGCGTTCCAGACCGTGTCGGCGATATCCTGGCAATTTTCCATTGCGGGGGCCAAAAATTGCTTCTTATTATTCAGGTAAGTTATAAATTTGCCCGCGCCGTTCGCAGATGTCCACGACTGGTTCGCATCGGGCCGGGTAATCAAAGACCCCAAATCCGCCAGGTTCGCGGTCAAAAATGCTGTGCCGGTCGTTGGGTCAATATATTTACCCGTCATATCCAGACACTTTTCCATATTCGTCCCGCAAACCGTGGTATTGGTCAACATTTCCAACATTTTCCGTTTACAGGTCAAAATATCGTCTGCGTTGCGGGTTTGATACGCATCCAGGCGCGACATATCAAGCAACGCGCCACTTTCAAACACCTTGGCGCGGGCGGCATCGGCCTGGGCCTGGTATGCCTTGTGCACCGTGTTACAATCCTGTTCCATTAACATTAAATACCCGCCGACCGCCAAAGATAATTCGTCTTCGGTGCAAACCTCCATCGCGGTTTCGCGACAAATTGGAATCGCCGCGTTATACAGTGCCGCCCCCGATTTCGTTGTCGTGTCCGCGCCCATAAACGAATCAACCGTGTCAAATGCAGAATCCAGATTCAACGACAATGATATCGGCGCAAGGGACGTGCCGGTCGAATCGTCCCCAAATGTCGCGTTTAATTTATTTGCAATCTCGTCCAGTGCGCGTTTAGACCGGGTCTTGTCGGTTGTTGCATAAAATGCGTCTTCGCCTTCGGTCGATTGGTTAATCGCGTCAACGTCTTCGGCATCCAGGTTCACCAACAGCAACCGTTGATTAAAATCCAACATTTTGTCTTCAAATTTGGACATATTCTTTTTGACGGTGTCAAATTCATTTGCCCGGGACGAGCACGCGCACCGCCGCAGATTTGAATCCTTGTTCGCGCAGAATTCATCCATACATTCATAATAAATGGTACGACAACGGGTATAGTTCGTGTTCAATGTGGGCGATTCGTTCGTTGCCGCACGCGATATTGTGCGTGATGCGGTGCGGGCATTGGTTGTTGTGCGCCCCGCCGTTGTTCGGCGAACCGGTGTCGCCGCGCGCGATTTTGTTCCGGTGCGCGCCGTGGTTGTGCGTGGGGCAATGGACGTGCCACCCGTGCGTGTTTGTATACTTGTTCGCGGCGCAACGGTTGTGGTTGCGGTACGTGATGAAATGTTCTTGGCGGTTGTGGCGGTGCGCGGTTCAACCGTGGTGGTCGCGCGTTCGCGTGATGTTGTTGTTGCGCCAATCCGTCCAGTTGTGGTTGATTTGTTTGATTGTGTTACACCGGCGGTGCCACGCGCAGGTGTGGACGTGGAAACATTTGGCGCGGTCGTGCGCGATGCCGCACGCGCAATATCATCGTAATCAATCCCACGCGCGCCACACACCGCAAGCACGCCAAGGCATACACCAAAAAGCAGTCTAAGATTCTTCATCCCTTTCGTACACAGGTTAGCAAAATTATGATTTTCCGGGCAAGCATAAAATGCGCCAATAAAATAAAAATCTTGGTGCGGATAGGGGGACTTGAACCCCCACGGATTTCTCCACAGCATCCTTAGTGCTGAGCGTCTACCAATTCCGCCATATCCGCACGTGGTTTGATAAAAAACCGATGGCATTTTACATAATCCTGTTTTTTTTTCAATAAATTTGTGATAAAATGTCCGTGATAAATAAAGGTGGAAAAATGGGAAAAAGATTTTATGCGTTGATTTTGAATTGTTCTGTGTTTGCGTTATTGCCGGGAATCGCGGCGGCGGCCGGGACGTACTATACCGGAAACTATAATTCGCCCCAGCGTAATTATTCAACATCTGGATATGCCACGCGTGCCCAGAATACCAGTTACAGTCAGGATACAACATATACCCGCACGCGGACCGTTACACCAAACGCAAATGCCGCGATTGGTCAACCATATACCGGATATACTCGTGTGGTCGGTACGCAACAGCAAACAAATACGACGGTGCGAAATACACGGGGGGCGGCATCGGGTGCGGCGAATCCGCATCGGGAAAATGGATTCTGGTTGGGGGCGGGGCTGTCCCACGAATTTGCCAGTTGGAATTTCGAAATGAAAGAGGCCGGCAGTAAACTGCACTATGATAATTTGCGTTGGAATGTGTTGGATATAAATGCCGGATATCGCTTTGGTAACAATACCCGGATGCAGATTGATGCCGGGTTCAAATACGGTATGCAATTTGGCGATTCGCCGATGATTGACGATGATATTACAAATGGTGGATACCTGGTTACGGAATGGTGGGATGACACAAATGGAAATGGCCAGTATGACCAAGGTACGGATACATATATTGGGCAACAAATTGGACATTCGTTGTCCGTCGGGAACAGTTCCAGTGGCGATATGATGGGGTTCAATGTTGGTTTCGGGTTGACCGACTTTATGAAATTGGGTGCGGCGAAATTTACACCTTCGATTGGATTCCGTTATTTGAAGACAAAATTGGAAACAAAACAAGATTATGGTTTAACGGTTGATACGGGTTATTGTTCCGGGACATCCGCCGGCGGTGATGAAGTTCAATGTGACCCGATTGTATTGATACACTATAATAACGACACGCAACAGGTTTTATGGAATCCGGACGTTGATGAAAACGGTTTCTGGGTTATTGGTTCGGGCGCAGACGGTGTGAACACCGGTGGAACATATATGTTCAAATTGCCGGGGGTCAGCCATTCATATGAAACAACATGGATGGGACCGTATTTGGCATTGGATTTGGACTATGAAATCGACAAATATAATTTGGTGAATGCGCGGTTTGAATTGGGTTTGCCGCTTTATACCGCGACCGGCGACCAACCGTATCGTACCGATTGGCAACACCCAAAAAGCGTAGAAGACGAGGGCAGTTTTGGTGATGCGTGGCACATTGGTTTGGGGGCAAATTATATGACCGCGTTGACAGATACCGTTGCGTTAACCGTTGGATTTACGTTTGATTATTATACTATGTCGGGTGGCAAGGCCAGTACGTATTTGAACAGTGCCTATTATATGGGAATTTATAATGATTTGTTGGCCCAGTGGATTGCCGCCGGTTATACCGAGGCCGATATGTTGGCAAATGACCCCACCGCCCAGAACATTGTTAAAACCAAAAACGAATGCCCGGGTTGGGTGTGCAAGGTTGACAATGAAATCGAATCGGTTTATAAATCTATGGGAATTCGTGTCGGGGTTCAGGCAAAATTCTAAGAATATATAATTATGGTGTAACGTATGGGGACGGTAAAAAGATTATTGTTGGGTGTGTTTTGCGTGGTTATCACGTGCGGTGCGTATGCGGCGGATTTAACCGCAACCGCATCGGTTAATGTGACCAGTGACACCGCCGCAAACGCCAAGAATATGGCCATGGACGAGGCTAGGCGTCAGGTTATCATTGATGCGGTGTCGCCATATGCTGATTCGGCTGCGTTGCGTGGGGCGGTCGCAAAAGAAAAGGCATCTGTGTTAACAACACTAATTGAAAGTTCGGGTATAAGTGGCGAACGCCAATCGGACACAACATATTCCGCAAATATAACAATGACACTGAACCGGGGGGCAACCCGTAATTGGTTGGTGGCGCACGGTGTACAGAATTGGTTGGGTGACGGTGATGACGCGGGAAATGAAACCTGGGTCACGGCATCATTGAATAATAAATTAACCGATTGGACACGTGTTCGCAGGATTGCCACCGACAATGGTATCGATTTGAATACAAAAACGATTATTGGAAACCAGGTTTCTTTCCGTGTGCCGGCATCAAAACGTGCGGCATTGACAATCGCGTTGCGCGATGACGGTTGGCAATATCGGGACCGGGACGGCGTTCTGTATATCTATAAATAATCAATCTTTATAAATAAACAACAGGGGGTATGTTATGAAGTGTATAAGAAAAATTTCCGTTGGTTTGTGTGCGGTGATAATGCCATTTGCGGCATTTGCGGGCGATACAGATTTGGACGGTAAAGAATTGGTGTTAAATATTCGCCGTATCGGGTTGGATGTGTCGAAAACATCTGTGCGGCATTCGAATCAATATCAAACTTCACCGATTTCCGCATTAAGTGCCGACAACCAAGAATTTATCAAGGGCATATTTGATACCGCATTGGAATATAAGCATAATCGGTTTAATTGGGATAATTCTTTGTTTATGGAATATGGGCGGACGGAACTGAAACCATATGATGAACCGAAAACGGTGAACGAAAGTGCAGATAAAATTTTGTTAACCAGTAATTTGAACTATGCGTGTTGGGATTTTGATTCTTTCAAGATTGGACCGATGGCGCGTGCCGCCTATGAAACAGAATTTGTTCCGGCGAACGATTCGGATAACCGGTTGAAAGTGCTGCGTGGAACGGCGGGCTTTTCAATCTTTGATTCGCCGATTATCAAAGAATTATATATCGCGGGCGTGTATGAATATGATTTTACATACGGCCATGACCAGGTCAGCAAGTTGGCGGCCGAACTTGGGTGGCGTTTGGAATACGAGGTTCGCGATGGTGTCAAGATGTCCACAAATGGGTACTATCGTGAATACCTTGATTATTCGCAATATGTTGGCACCGATTTGGAACGTGATTTAAGCGTTGTGGCGCGTATGGATACAAACCTGTGGGGGGATTTTACGATGGGGCCATATGTTCAATATCGTCGTGCCAAGGCGCGCGCGGCCGAAAATTATGGCAGTAATTTTATCATCGGCGTATCGTTTAACTATATAACCAAATTTGGGTTAAGATAGCCTGTCGCGACAAGGATTTGTAATACCCGCGGAATTCCGCGGGTTTTTACATATGTGCGGGGGGTGGTCAAAAACGAACGTTTTTGTCCAGTGTTTTTTTAGAAAAAATTATTCAGTAAAATCAACAAACGTAAAGTCCGTAAAATGGGTGGTCAAAAACGTTCCTTTTTTGTTACCATTATAAACATAAAACAACGCCGTCAGGACGAGTGTCGTCATACCGCCGAAGGGCGGTACCCAGGCCGAGCGATAGCGAGGACCTGCCCCGCAGGGAATTTGGAACGCGCTTTGCGCGTGACAAACATTCACTGTCTGCGACGCAAGTGTTCACTTCGTTCACACTGGGTCCCGGC
>JAZQCF010000011.1:0-2541 GCA_045546075.1 Candidatus Enterousia sp. | reverse complement strand
CCGTGAAATAATGCGAATTGTTTACTTCGCATATCTTTGCCCTCAAATCTGGACCCGGCGATATCGCCAATAATTGCGCCCCACATAATAAACTCCTTTCATGGTCAATTTATCATCGATATAACTGTTGTCAATGTAATTGATTTTTTTTATTGTCCCACGGTATAAATATGGATTTTTATACATAGTCATCAAGAAATGTTATCGCTTCTTCGCCAAGCTGGCGACCATTGAATGAAACGCGGTTGGAAAGCAAATTAGACTTTATTTGTAATATTAGGGCCAGTATGCTGTCTGTATTTGGATTTGTGCTCAAATACGTTGTAAGTAAATTATATACAAATTCTGGTGTTTGGGCATGTGTTATTTCATTCGCTATAAATTTGATGTTTTTTTTGCCGGTGGTGCTAAAATAGAGGGCTTTTATACAATCGTCGATGAAAAACATTTTCTTATCTCCTATAAGTTTGCAATTATAAGTAGCAATACACATATAAGCACAATGACCCAAAAACCAGACATGTCTGCTTGGTGTGATTTTGTGTTTTTTTTGTTTAGATACTGGTGTACTAGTTGTGGATTGCATAGGTCTGATAAAATTTGTTTGCTTGCTTCGCTTGGTCGAATTTTAGGTAATTCTGATTCGTTTAATCCAAATGGTGCAGTCATTAAAAATATATCCTTATAAAAATCACCAACGGTTAAATGTTTGTTGGCTGTTTGAAGATTCTTGATTACTTCACTTAGAATCATATTTTTTGTCATGCTCCAGTCGTGTCGTCCTCCTGTTATATCGTTGAACATTTTTGCAGGTAGAAAATTCTGTATGACGTGGTCAATATGTATATCGCAGTAATATTTGATATATTTTCTGACGGCAATATCGTCAATTTGTCTCTTGTGAATTGTTGTACATAAGAAATCGGTTAATATTTTATAATCGGTTTTATTGTTTATGGATTGTTCGGTTGGGGTATTAAGAACAAAATCTAATGTGTTAATTATTGCTAATAATTTTGATATTTTTATTTTGTCTGCTGCGCTTTTGTTCGGGGATTTTGCCATGTCTATAAAACTCTTTAACGCGTTATTAGAGACCTGTGATGGGATAGATTCTTTGTCTGGGTACTTGCCACTTTTAATCAACTCATTGTCTGTTTGGCCACGTATAATATCAATAAATAATTTTTTTGCGTCTGCTTGTGGTAATTCAGCCTCAGGACGAATTTTTTGCAGGTTTTTTGCCAATGCGTCTCGAAATATTTTATAGATACGGTCGTAATCAGTATCTTGGGCAGGTTGCGTATTGTATTTGTTAAATGTCTCACTGATATCAAAGTAAAGTGTTTTTTCTCCGTCGTTTGTTTTGATATGCAGTAAATCCACTGGGATAACTCGGTCGCCGATGTCGACCTGGATTAATCGTTGCTCAATCGTTTCAAATTCTGGGTATAATTGTTTCATATATATGTACTCTTCTGGTACGCTTGATACTTTAACAAGTGTTTGGTTGGGGCCAAGTTTGTATATCGTGGTATCTTCTGTTAAGTCGATTGTGTTTGCTTTGGGGTTAAATGACACCATTGTTTTATCCTTATATTTAAAAATAGTAAATAATAATGAAGGTTATTACGCTGTAAATTCCAAACAGTCGCCAAGTTAATCGACCTATTGTCATCTGAATCACAAAGTAAGGAAACACAACATCAAAAATTTTTGCGACTGGTAGTTGTTTATAACTTTCTAAAATTGCCATAATACTAATAAATAACGTTCCTACGAATCCAACCAAAAAGAAAGCCCACGCAAATTGCGCATTTACGAACGCCCACAATAATAAAGCATAAATTATCATTTTGTATCTCTTATGTTACAGACTAAGTAATATAAATAGATTGCAGTTAAAACATTAAGCATTTGCCAAATATCTTTATTCAAATGCACAGGGAACACAGGGTTGTACAACAATGTTATAATACAAGCGACTGTGTTTATCTTATAATTTTTTGAATATTCCTGTATGATGTAGTACACCATGCTCCCACAAACCGCTAAACGCAGAAACTGATAGAACCCGTAAGGCATCGGAAATATAGCAACCCCCAATAACACACAACAGGTTATCAATATGTTTTTCATTAATTTTTTCTCCTATATAAAAATAGACCGCCGGTGGAATTGGCGGTCGGGTGCTTTCAAAATCATACGATAAATGACCCTGTTGCTTTTGGGCGAACCCTGTTATATAACAACAGACACCCGACCAGTGTGGTCAGGCAATAACGGTGCGATGCACCATAAATGGGTTCACGATGCAGACACACCGTATCGTATGGGGTTTGAAAGCCCCGAATCCAATTCCCATCGGATTCACTTTATATTATACCTGAAAAAATGCCTGTTTGCAAATGGTGTGGTTATAATACCCGATTGTATTGAATTTTTTGTGGGGGGATGCCCGGGGTGATGTTAAAAAATAAAGTCATATAAAAATCCGTCCTTGTTTTTTGGGATTTTTAAGGTATAATGCACCGCATGTGC
>JAZQCF010000010.1:0-85907 GCA_045546075.1 Candidatus Enterousia sp. | reverse complement strand
CCAGTTATACATCTGACCAACAGCCGGGTAAATATCCGCTGTCACCAGGTCGCCTTCGTGACCAGAGGCAACTTCATTGTTTTCATAATCAAAGTCCGTATCCGGATTAAAAATCCCGCGTTCACCGATTGTGCCGGCGGTGTCGGTGTATGTTACAACAGTTTCGCCGGGTGTGTTCGCGTTTGTGCCGGTTGCCGGTATTGTTGCCTGGCGCGTGGTATCAACGTATTGTTTTGATGTAACGGTTGTATCCGCAAAAACTGAATTAATCGCGATAATTGATGCAATCGCACCAATGAATAATGATTTTTTGCTCATATTTTCCCTCTTTGTTTTTTTCACCGTCATCCCGGCTTTCTCTCGTCATCCCGGCGCACCAGGTCCCGAAAAATGCGAATGCATTTTTTGGGTGGTCCAGGCCGGGATCTCGTCAGTCTCGTCGTGAACCACCAGATCCCGTTTTACAACGGGATGACGGCTTTTTCGCGGGATGACGACTCTCTTGTCGTGCTTGACGGCGTTGTTTTATGTTTATAATGATAACAAAAAACGAACGTTTTTGTCCCCCCATTTTACGGACTTTCCGGTTGTTGATTTTACTGAATAATTTTTTTCAAAAAAACACTGGACAAAAACGTTCGTTTTTTTTGACCGTTTTTATTTGGCGCAAATGTATGGAATTATGGGAATAATTAAATCAAATAAACTATATATGCCACGTATGCAGACAAAAACAGCGCGCCACCAATCCGTGACAGCCTTGATTTATGCGCGGTGAATATCATAAGTGCGATTATCGCAATCATTGCGATTGCGCTATCAAATATAAATTCGGGTGTGAATGGCAATGGGCGAATTGCCGCCGTCGTTCCCAACACAAACAGTATATTAAATATATTTGAACCCACAATATTCCCAACCGCCATATCATATTCGCGCTTTAACGCAGCGGCGATACAGACGGCCAATTCGGGCAAACTGGTCCCCAGGGCGACCAGTGTCAATCCAATTACTCGGTCCGGCACACCGGCGCGTGCGGCAATATCCATTGCAGAATCGACCGTTAAATTACTGCCTATAACAATGGCGGCAATGCCGGCGACAATCATCAATATCGTCATTGGGATTGATATTTGTTTGATTTCGGGTGCGGATTCGTTTGAACGGCGCGCCATAATTATTGTGTATGTAATGAATCCGGCGAACAGTATCAAAAATACGGCCGCCGCCACGCGTGATATCGCGCCCGCCCATATTCCAAATGCGCACAGTATCAATGTCACAAATCCAACAAAAGGCAATTCATATTTTTTTGTGTTTGGGTGTATTGGTAACGCGCCGATAATCGCGGTTACACCCAAGATAAGAAATATGTTGGTAATATTACTGCCGATGACATTGCCGATGGAAACGCCACTTGATTCTTTCAATGCGGCGGCGATACTGATTGCGGCCTCGGGTGCACTGGTACCGATGGCGACAAGTGTTGTTCCAATTATAATCGCGGGAATGTGAAAACGGCGTGCCACACCCGCGGCGGCATCAACAAACGCATCCGCCCCGCGAATCAATAGCACAAACCCGATAATCAACAATATCAATGATTCTATCATAACGAACAATATATCATAAATTCGCTTTTTTTGAAACGGTTTTTGTGGTAAAATATACGCTGATAAATAACAAGACTTTTGGGGGGATTTAATTATGCCAGAAATAAATGTTCGCAATAACAATCGTCAAACAAGTGATGATAATTTTGTCGCATATACCAATAATATCGCGCGTGCACATCACGAAATTGGAATGATTACCGAACGCGAATATCGTCGTGCGATGGATGCAGAAAACATAAATGATGTTATTGATGTGATTGCGGATATTCCGGAAATGGACGAAGCAACGCGTTTGCGGTTCTGTAAAAGTTTTGTTGGAAATGATACCGAAAACTTTAATGGCGCAACACCGGCCATATTGGCATATGCATATATGGCAACGCGCAATGATAACAACGAAATGTCGCGCGCGTTGGCAAATAAAATAGACGAAATGTCTGCGGATTTCGCAAATTCTGGCGGGATGGTTTTAGATAACGGAACGAAGTGGCCTTTGGTTGATATAACAAATATTGCCGATGTTTATGAAGGTTTCACCGCCGCATTGAACGCGCGTATCGCGGATTTGGATGAAATGCGTGATGCCGAAAAAATCGCAGAAATTAAATCTAATTTGGCGCAAATGGAAACGGTGATTACCGATTACGACCGTGCGTGGGGATTGGACAGGGCGCGCCCCAATGATGCCGTGGAATATGAACGCCGTTGGGATAAATTAAATGATGTGTTAAATCGTGCCGGTTTGTTTGCATCCGGCAAAGATCAGGTCAAAAATTATACTTTTACAGATGAAAACGGTAATCCGATTCCGCAAATCTTGGAAAATGGTGAACTAGACAAAGAGGGTCGTGCGGCCGCATTATTGGATTTAACGCGTGGCGATATTGCACGCCGTTATGTCACCATGGCCGATGAAAAAATAGATACAAACGAAATTGAGCAAGAACTAAATGACGAATTTTTGTTCAAATTGTACGAAGTGGCAAATGCCGACAAAATTGTCCAAATGGCACGGGAAAATCCCGAAGTATTTACTGACCCGGAAAAACGGAACGAATTTATCCGTGGATTGGTGACCCAGGGCGGTGATATATCAAATGAAGCATACAATGCGGCACTAGACGAAAACGAAAAATCCGCTTTTGGTTGGTGTGCCAGATTGAAGATGAAATTGGGCACCGCGGCGGAAAAAATTGGAAATCTTTGGGATAAAGTAGTCAAGAAAAATAACGATGTTGACAGATTAGCAAATGTTCGTGTGTCGCGTACGGCGGCCAATCTGCGTCAAAAACGTCGTGAAATGTGCCTGCGTATATTAAAAGGCTTTGCAAGTGGTTTTGTGGCCAGTGTTCTTATCACGACAATCGCGACCGCGGCGGCGGCAACGGCGGGAATTTCAATGGCGGCATCGGTTGCGGCGATTGGGATTGTGACCGCGATTGGTATGGGTGCGGTCCAGGTCGCACGTTGGCGTCGTCGTCAACAAGAAATTGGTGCGCCAACCGATATTCGTGCGTTCTTGGCGGATAAACGTCTTGTTACATCGCTTGGTGTGTCGGCAATCGCCGTTGTTGCAATGTGCTTTGGTGCCGGCGGAATGGCGGATGCCGCAATGGCGTTGGGGTATGGTGCGCTGGCATTGGGTGGAACCAAAAATGCAATTGAATCATATCGTGATGCGCGTGATTCCCGTATGTCTGTTGCAGAATCTATTGCGTGGGCAATCGCAAATGCCGGCGCGGTCATCGCGGGCGGATTTGCCGGCCGTTATGTGGCAAATGTCGGCATAAATGCATTTAATAACGCACGCCCAGAAAATACGACATTCCAAAATGCCGAAAACCGCACGGTTGAACACACAAACACAACAACCGAGACGCGCACAGAATATACCGCTGACGCACTGGATAATGCCGAAAGAATTGCGCGTATGTGGTATCGTGATAATCCGGAAATATTACAGCAACGTGTTGACGCGATTAATGCGTATAATGCCGAACACGGTACAAATATCGACCCGTATCGTGCGATTATGATAAATGGTGATGCGGGTGGTCAAACGTTTGATAATATGCGCCTGCACGTGAATAACAGTCATCTTGACCCGCGTATCAATGATATTTACAGTCACGGTCATCATCGCGTTTTGACCGATGCGTGGGGACGCGCAAATGGATTTACGCACGAAGAATTGAATGCGGCGGCACGACTGTTTAACCCCGATGGTTCTGTAAACGCATCTGGTATGAATGTTGTATCGCGATTGGACGGTATGGTTGGTGAATCAAACACGGTTGGATATGTGGATGGACGTCCAGTTCAAACAGATGGATATTTCAAACCCAATGATGCGGCGGGTTGGACAACATACACCGATGGTCGTCCGGCAATGGTTGAAAACACGTATGAAACGACCGAAACAACATATGAAAATGTCACGGACTATACACGTGCACGTGGGGATGGTATGGCGGCATTTGGAAACTATAATCCGCGTGACCGCAAAACCACACCGCGCAGTCGTATCGGCGCATGGTGGGATAAATCAAGCGGTGACGATGCGCGCACTGAAACGGACAATAAAAAGAATGACAATCCGTTTGTGCCGGTTGCGGTTGAAGAACCGGTTCTTGAGCCGGCGTTTGAAGATAAACCGACCGATGAAATTGTTACAGATAATGCCCCGGTTGTGGAAAATTCGGGTGTCGATTTTGACGATATATTTACGCCACCGGTGGACGAGGCTGAAAATAAACAGGAGCCGGAAAAACCGCAGAATCCGTTTGAATTCGTTCCGGTCAATCCGGTCGTCAAAGAAGAAAACAATGACGAAGTTTATACGCTTGACCCGGAAAACAAACCTGTTATTGAACCTGTTATCGAACCCGAACCGGCGGTTGCCGATAACGGAATATTGGCCATTACCCGGCCCCAGGCGAAATCTTGGCATGATTTGCATGCGCGCCTTGAAAAAACGCAGGCAAAATTGGAAAAATCGCCACACGGGTCCAAGGCGGCAAAACTGCGTGCCGAACGTTCAAAATTGCAATATTTTATCAATAATTTGCGCAATGAACTTGGGCACTATGACGATGAGACAATAGAACGCGCCGCGCGCGAGGCACTTTTGCGTGAAGATTTGAATCGCAAGGCGGCATTGGTCGCGGCCGGCCCAGGTGCAAATGCAACCAAATGGGACGAAATTGATTGGCGCGGTGAAATCGCAAAAATCGACCACAAAATTGACAAGAAAATTGAAAAATGGGGTGCGGAAATTGAACACAATGCCGCGGCAGACAAAAATAAATTGGTATATCCAACACCTGTCCCGGGTGTGCAGCGCCAAAAGAAAAATGCACGTGGCGATGTGAAATTGCCAACCGAAAACGAATTTTATCCAATGCCTTTGCCGGTGATTGCGCCGGAACCGCAAGAGTTACCGGAACCTGTGGATGAAAAACAAAAACTGACCAAGGCGGAACGGCGCGCGGCACGTCAAGAAAAGAAGGCGATGGCCAAGGCGGGACGTCGGGCAAAATATCGCACAGTTCTTGCCAGTTTGCCACAAAAAATAGAACGCTTTGGTTTGGCCGATGTGCTGAAACGTGCGTTTGACAAGAATTCTCGCAATGATTGGCCGGGGCGGACATATTTTGTGGCGGATAAATTGTTGGATTTGGCCGATAACCAAAATTGGACCACTGAACCGATTGCGATGATTGGTGATGCGCCGGTGTACCTGGTGGATTTGGGGGGCAACAAAGACCCAATTACCCAAAATCGCGATGTGCCAATGGTTGTTGTCAATGTTGTACACAATCAAGATAATATTAAAATACCGTTTTATTTGGAAACTGGACTGGCCGGTAACAACAGGCGGTATCCGGGGCGCTGGTATCCGGTGTCGCGCTTTAATTCCAATGGCGAAACGTATTTAAGTTCGTCTTTTTCCAGCGAGGAATTGGCCCAGATATCCATTGCATTGAATAAGAAATTTGGTGATATTCGCAATTACCGTGATGATGCATTGACCCAGAAACTTAATCTGGCCGGGGGCGAAGGATATGTTGGTGGTGCGGACGCATTTCAGCATGTTGACCCGGTTATGATTATGAAGATGCTTGGCGAATCACTGATTGCAGACAGTAACAAGGCATTATATGGATACGACGTATCACATGTAACGGTTGATAATGGTTTGATGTTGAATTTGTTGTATTCGATAAATGAAGAATCAAAACAAAAACCGTGGCGGTCGGGTCTTAAAAATGTTTTGGCGAACGCGCGGCGGCGTTTTGGATTTGATGACGATTCCAACAAACGTGCATAAAGTATGCGGGATTTTTCCCGCATATTTTTGTTATAAAATCTGTTTTATATTATGAAATTTTGTGGTATAATATACGGTATGAGAAAGGGGATTTTAAGTTTTTTTGTTGCGTCTGTGGCACTTAACGTGGGGCCTGCGTTGGCGAATTGGCAATATTCGGGTGAATACACATATGATATGTCTGCGTACGATGACGGTGGTCGCGTTGCGGTATCTGTTCGCGGTGGTGCGACATACGCATTGTCCAAAATGAAAAACAATACATCAATCGTGTTTCCATATTGCGTTAATCCAACAACCGGTGAAATTCAAATTTTAACGGATACAGAATGTCCCGCGGGAACCGAATATGCGACGGGTGGTCTTGGGTCGCTTGGGATGTCAAAAATGGCGGAACTTGGTTTTTCTGCGGGCGCAAGTGTCGGTTGGATTTTGCCAAATTACCCAAGATGGCGTTTGGAATTGGGTTGGGACCGATTTGGCGAAGTTGACTATAACAAAAGCCCGCTGTTTCACGGTGATATGAAATTAAGTACCGGGGATACGGTTCCAAATTACGAAGTGGGCAGTGCGCAGTCAACTATGTCCACCGATTTGGTCAGTTTTATGGCGTTTTATGATTTCTTTGATGGTTATGTCAAACCGTTGCATACAATGATACCGTATGTTGGAATTGGTTTTGGATATGCCGATACAAAAACAACAATGACATTTTATGATAACTCTGGGGATTTGTTGGGCTATTGGCCACTGCCAGAATTCGGTGAAACGGATGGTTCGGTAATAAGTTTCTATAAATCAACGGTCAATACGACAAACATCGCCGGTGTCGCAGCATTGGGATTTTCGTATGGCATTGTTGATAATCTGTTCTTGGATTTTGGTGCGCGTGTGTCCTATATTCCACGTGTAAAGTATCGTTTAACAAACGCGGATGATTCGCGTCATTTGGATTGGTTCAGTGCCAAAAATTTGATTTACACCAACGTTATGATTGGCGTGCGGCTTGAATTCTAGGCGGGTTTATTTTGCGCCATACCTGCCACGATTTATTGGGCGGTATGATAATGCTTCAACCAAATCGGGCATTTCAATTTCCACCGACCCACGCAGGTCTGCAATCGTTCGTGCGATGCGTTTAATACGGTTGTATCCGCGTGCAGACATACCCATTTTTTCCGCCGCAGTGTTAAGAAAATTCGTCATTTCATCATTCAATGATGCATATTTTTCTAAATCTGCCCCGTCCAGGCGCGCATTCACATAACCTTGGCGTGATATTTGTGCGGTGCGTGCGCGTGCAACACGTTCACGAATTGTTGCACTGGATTCTGCCGGGGCGGTGTCCGCGTTTTTCATCTCCCACGGGTTGACGGCATCAACATCCACGTGTAAATCAATTCTGTCCAGCAAAGGTCCGGAAATTTTGTTCTGGTACGCCTCGGCACACCTTGGGGCGCGGGAACAGGCCAGGGCGGCATTGCCCAAATGTCCACATGGACACGGATTCATCGCCGCAATCAACTGAAATTGTGCCGGGTATGTCGCATTGCGGCGCGCGCGGGAAATCATAATCTTGCCCGATTCCATTGGTTGGCGCAGTATTTCCAGTGTTGCGCGATTAAATTCCGGTAATTCATCCAAGAACAATACACCGTTGTGTGCCAACGATATTTCACCCGGACGTGCATCGGAACCGCCCCCGGCCAATGCAACAGGGCTTGCCGTGTGGTGAACGCTGCGAAAGGGGCGTTGCGACATAAGACGATTACTGTCCAGCCCGCCGGCAATAGAATAAATAATCGATGTTTCCAACATTTCATCTGCACTTGGTCGTGGTAAAATTGTTGCCAACCGTGATGCCAGCATTGTTTTACCCGATCCCGGTGGCCCCACCATCAACATCGCGTGTCCACCCGCGGCGGCGATTTCCAACGCGCGTTTTGCGGCGGCCTGGCCATGGACTTCGGCCATATCGATATTGGATTCGGCCGATTGGGTCATTTGCGGCATATCGGGCAATGTTAATGTGCATTTGCCATTAAAATGATTTATCAATTCCAACACGTGATGCGGTGCCAGAATATCATTGTGGCCACTAATCCGGGCCTCGGGTCCCTGGTCACCGGGACAGATGATACCGAATTTATTTTTTGCGGCCCAAACACTTGCCGCCAGAACCGCATTTGTTTTAACGATTGCGCCGTTTAATCCAACTTCGCCAATAATGACATATTGTGACAATTTATCTTGGGGTAAAACATCAAACGCGCACAGAATTCCGCACAGAATTGGTAAATCAAAATGCGCACCACTTTTTTCTACGTCCGCCGGCGACAGGTTAACCGTCAATCTTTTATTTGGTAATTGTAATCCCAATGCCGCCAAAACATTTACTATGCGTTCCGCAGATTCTTTGACCGCGCGGTCCGCAAGGCCGATTATCTTGAAATCGGGTTTCCCAAGTCCAGCAGAAATTTGAACCTGGACATCGATTTTGGTGGCATCCATTCCGTTAAAGATAATAGAATTCAAAGAAATCATAATTTTGATATTATAAACTTGCCATAATTGAATTCAAGTTCTAAAATGCGAAACGTGAAATTTTTCAACAGAAAGGAAAGAATATGTCAAATAAATCTAAAAATCGTGCGCGCGAATGGTTTGATACGCTGTTTTACGGTATATTGATTGCGGTTGTTTTTCGCAGTTTGTTTTTGGAACCATTTAATATTCCGTCTGGTTCAATGATACCGTCGTTGCATATTGGGGACCATATTTTTGTCCAAAAATGGTCATATGGATATTCGCGTTATTCTTTCCCATTTGGGTCGTGGAAACTGTGGAATGGTCGCGTATTCAAAAAAATGCCAAAACTTGGTGATGTTATCGTGTTTCGTAATCCTAAAAATGAATCTGTGGATTTTGTAAAACGCCTGGTCGGGATGCCTGGTGACAGGGTCCAGGTCAAAGATGGCCGCCTGTACATCAACGGTCAAATGTTGGAACGCAAAGATGCGCGCCCATATGTTGTTGCGGTTTTGCCACGTTCATTGCGGCGCGTGGGGTATTATCGTGATAATATGGCGGTGCGCGGAAACAAGATTCTGGTTGACGGCGCGCCGGCGGAATTTAATTATACCATTGAATACAAAGATGATAAACTGTGTCACGCCAATGAACGTCTGTGCGGTGTTTTCCCCGCAACCGAGTATACCGAGGTTTTACCAAACGGTGTCGAACACAGTATCATAGAATTTTCGGACAGTGAATATTTGGACAATACGGCGGAATATACCGTGCCGGAAAATCATTTGTTCTTTATGGGCGACAACCGCGACAACAGCAACGACAGCCGTGCCGATGTTGGTTTTGTTCCGGTGGATAATGTTCTGGGACGTGTGTGGTTTGTTTGGTATTCGCATAATTATGCCGCGCCAATGATTGCATTTTGGAACTGGGATGCTAAGATGCGTTGGAATCGTTTTGGTCATGGCATACATTAAAAAAGGACTGTGCAATGAAATTGAAATATAAATTCAAGGACGATGCATTATTGGACCTGGCATTGACCCAAAGTGGGGTGAACGTTGGCCATAATAATGAAAAATTGGAATTTGTTGGTGACCGCGTATTGGGGTTGTCGGTGGCAACATTGCTGTATAAAATGTTCCCGACCGAAACCGAAGGCGAATTGGCACGTCGCTTTGCGGTATTGGTTTCAACCGATACGTTGGCGGCGGTCGCAATGCGTATGGAATTGGATAAGTCACTGCGGCACGGACATTTTACGGGCGGGCGTAAACGGCACCTGATTGCAAATGCGATGGAGGCGGTCCTTGGTGCGATGTATTTCGACAGTGGTTTTGAAGAAACATCAAAATTCATTGCTGAAATTTGGCGGCCACTTGCCGCGGCCGAGGCCGAAGCCCCCAAGGATTCAAAAACAAAACTGCAAGAATTTGTGCAAAAAAATGACAACGGTGCGTTGCCGGTCTATGAATTTTTAGATGTGACCGGACCCGCGCACAGCCCGATTTTTACGGCAAATGTAACCGCAATGGGCCAAACGGCGACCGGTTCGGGAACATCGAAAAAATTGGCCAGTATCGCGGCCGCGGCGGCATTGTTCAAAAAACTTGCAATTTCTTAATTTGATAATTACAATCGGTTAAAACGAATAAAAGGAATAAAAATGTTTTCAATTTTGTTGGTGTTATTAATAATTGTTGCGGTATTGATGACGGGTATCATTTTGTTACAGAAATCTGAGGGCAGTGGTATGTCCGGATCGGCGGCGGCATCGATGTTTGGTGGCGCACTGACCGGTGCGGCGGCGGGAAATTTCCTGACCAAATTGACGACTTGGTTGGCGGTACTGTTCTTTGTTTTGTGCGCGGCATTGGCGATTGTGTCGGCCAAATCCGGAATTGGTGATGTGCAAAGCGGTTTGCGCGAAGAATTGGCGGCAGACGAATTGGCGGGCGAACCAACACCAACCCCGGCACAAACACCCGCGCCGGCGGAACCGGTCACGGTTGATGAAAATAAGTAAAGATTTATTGATATAAAAAAACGCCCAATCGGGCGTTTTTTTATTTACATATGGCCTTGGTCCATGTTGGATTTAAGTTTCCTAATTTGGTCCAACATATCTTTGCGAATATTTACCATACCGCCGTTTGCGCGCGCTTCGGCATCCATAATAAATGTGTTAACGGTCGCGCGCAGTGTATTGTTCTTGGATTTTTCGGTGTCCAATCTGCTTTCTAATTTTGCGATTTTATCCTGTAATTCGCGAACTTGGCGTGTTTGCTCATCATATGCACTGCGCATTTCACGTTGTGATTTTTGTGCCACACCCAATTCTTGTTCCATCTTTTTATATTCTGGTTCCATTTTTGCCAATTTCAATGATGATTGGTCTTCGAATTGTTGCACATAGTTCCCAAGTTCAAGGTTCAAGATATTATCCATAGAATATTTTTGTTCCAATGTGCGTACAATTTCTTTGGCCTGTTGTATATCTTGCGGGGTATAGGTGCCAGACATCTGTTGTTTTTGCATAATTTCATATATAATTTCGGCAATATGCGGTAAAGTCCCCGCGCCAGATTTTTGTATGTTTTCAACATTTGGAAAGTCTTTGGCCAATTCTGCACCGATTTTTGCATCAACACGCACCATTTGGTCGTTCAGCATTTTTATCAATTCCGCCGGTGCATCCGCATAATATTTTGATTGTTTGTTGCCTTGGACAGCATTCGCGAAATTATACACGTCAACCGGTTGTGCCGCCGGGTTTGTCGCAATCATATATGACGCGTCATCGCACATCTGCGGATTTTCCCGTCTCAAATCTTCCCGTCTCAAAACATTTTGCATAGTTTTCAACAATCGCAACGCAAATTCCTGATTTTTTATCTTGCCACTGTTACACAGGTGCATAACGGTTTTTGCCGGCATTTGTAAATCGCCACGCCCGTAATTTTCTGCGTACCAAATGGTAATAGTTTTCACCATATTTAGAAAATCATATGCCTCAACCGAATTATCGTTGCGTGCATTCCAATATTGTTCGAACAGTTTTCGTGTGTTCGGTCCCAAATCTTGTGCAAAGCCGCCGATTATCTGGTACAGTGATTGTACACTTTCATTATCTTTGACCATATTTGGAAAATAACCGATACGGTCTTCTTGGGCATCCATGGCGGCAAAAAAGGTTTCCAAAAATTCGTTCAAATTCATATATTTTGATTGCGTTTGTTCTGGCATAAAACTCTCCCTAAGTTATAGGGACATTTTATCATAAAATTTACGTAAAAAAAATAATAAACCGACCAAACGGTCGGTTTTTTATTTTGCGCGTTTGCCAAAAATCCGTGCAAACAGCCCGGTTTTGGCCGGCATTTTTATCCAATTACCTTTATCGTCGCGATAATAGTGATTATTGCGATATCCATAGCATTGATGTTTTATTGTGCTGTTAAGTGTTATAAAACTTTCGTCCCATTGATTATCAAATGTCATTTCTTGATCGTTCACCTTCACATATATTTTACTGTGGTCATATACAATTTTGAAAGTGCCTTTGTCCGATTTGCCCGTAATTGTTTCAAGTTTATTTGTTCCAACCGGTTGAATATCAACATCAAAGTTGCGTCCGCGCATAACGGCACGAACGGTTCCGATAATAACTTTTCCCATTTTTTCTTGTGCGTTCATTGTGTTGCCCCTTGTGTTAACGCACGATATTATACCATAAAAATTCAATAAAAGCAAACAGATCGTTTTGAATTTCTGGCCTGCCAGCCATAGCCTTGGCGAAGTGTGGCCTGTCACCCATAGCCTTGGCGAAGGGTGACGCACCCATTCATTCCCCTTGATAAACAATAAATAAAATTAAAAAATTTATTTGTATAAATTTTTAAAATTTTACTAATTGTTCATCTGCGTATTGTGTGCTGCGCCGATACAAGGCTCGCACACATCCTTCTTGGTGCGCTGTTTCATAAATTAAAAACCGACCAAATGGTCGGTTTTGAATTTCTGGCGCACCCAGAAGGATTCGAACCCTCAGTCTTCTGATCCGTAGTCAGACGCTTTATCCAGTTGAGCTATGGGTGCAACGCACATTATTTTATATCAAAATATTACGATTGCAAGAAAAAATTTTACCGCTCGCGATAGAGTTTGTTAAAATGCATTCTGCATACGGATTTATAATTTGAATCACCCAATGCAAATTGTTCGCCGGCGCGCACAACGCGGCCGTTCGCGTCAAAACGCAGGTGATGTGTCGCCATATGCAAACACCCCGGCATTTGACAGTTGGATTTCAGCAGGTGTAATTTCGCGCCAACCTCTACCAATCGTTTTGATGCGGGGAACATTTGTTCGTTGCTGTCCACCATTAAACCATAGCACATAATAATTTTACCCTTGGTATCGGCAATATACACCAATCGGTCTATGTCGGCGGGCGTAAAGAATTGAACTTCGTCCACCAATAATACCCGGGTTTCCGGCTTTATACAGTATTCATCCAGTCCCCTTAACGCCAATGCGTCCACGTTCAATCCAATTCGCGATGTTATCTTGGTTGCACCGAAACGCGTGTCCATTGCGGGCTTTATAACCTCGGTCGCGATGCCGTTTTGCTTATAGTTATATGCGTTTATAATCAGTGCCGCCGATTTTGAACTGCTCATCACGCCATAATGAAAATGCAGGTTTGCCATTTCTTTTCCCCTTTCCTTGTTCAACCTAAATCACCATAGATTCCAATCGTTCAATACGCTTTTGAACGGGTGGATGTGTTGCCAATATTTCACCCAAAAATGCACGCCGCCCCAGTGGGTTTGCAATACATACCGATGCCATCGCGCTTTGTGACGATAAAGATTTAACGGCCGAATTCCCCGATATTTTTCGCAATGCGTTTGCCAATGCGATTGGATTACGGGTGATGCGCGCGCCGGTTGCATCCGCGGCATATTCCCGCCTGCGTGAAATCGCCATACGCAAGACCGGTGTTATAATCAAATTGAATACTGTGAACGCCAACCACACCATCATCATAACCGATGCAGTATTGTTTTTTTCATCGCTGCGCGGTGTGGAATATGTCATACCGCGCAGAATCGCGTCCGCAATAAATACCGTGACACCAATACCGGTAATAATAAACATATCCAGGCGTATGTCGCGATTCCCGATGTGTGACATTTCGTGCGCAATTACACCTTCCAGTTCTGGGCGGTCCAATTTTTGAATAATGCCACGTGTTAATGCCACAC
Source organism: Candidatus Enterousia sp. (assembly GCA_045546075.1). Taxonomy (GTDB): domain Bacteria; phylum Pseudomonadota; class Alphaproteobacteria; order Rs-D84; family Rs-D84; genus Enterousia. The sequence goes on along the minus strand of JAZQCF010000010.1, from coordinate 72,162 downwards.
TGGCATCACGCGGGGTGCGCCCCGTTGCGAACGCATTTAATCCAGAATCATTTATCACATACACGCGTGGGGTTGGCAACCCGGCCGCCAACGCAACATTTTCCACCGATTTATAGATATATTTGTAATCTGGGTCGGTGTCATTTATCTGTTTTGCACCCGCCATAGACAACATCATAGAATCGCCAAATACCCATGATACAATCATCCATATTATACACACAACAAATGTCGGCACCGCAACGCGAACCGCGGTATTCATCGCATCATTCATCGGCATAACAATCCAAGTGAACAAAAACACCAATGCAACAAATATAATCGGGAACAATATCACAAGAATTGCGGTCTTGATATTGTTTGCGCGTATATGGTCATAAACGGTTCTAATTTTTTTCATATTGAAAATGGTATTAAAAAAAATAATCCCAATCAACAGATTTATTTTTGCATCAAAATGTGGTAAAATGTGGTATGCGATTAAAAATGATGGCATTTTTATCGATTGGGTTGTTTTACGCCGTTGTGGCGCGGGCGGGCTTTTTGGTGCCAACCGATTTTCCCAAGGTGGTTGACGATTTGTCCTTTGTTGACCGTATGGCACTAAGAAGTGCGGGCTATGATATACTGGAAAGCGTATATGACGATAAAGGCAACTGTGTTTCGGGTTGTGCGTACGCAATGCCAAAATGGGAAGACGAATTGGCCGCAATGGAACGATGGAATCGCCTTGCGCGACAAGAATTGATTGACGAATATGGATATACCGAAGACGATGATGGGGAACTGGTGCCGCCGGCATATGATGATGTAGATGAACAATTAATGGTCGAATTTCCGTCAACCGCGTCTGTGTCTTATGTAACAGATAATCAAAAATGCGCAATAAAAAATTCGTCTTTTGCAAATGTTGATATACCGCGTCGTAATCCGTTGGGACAAATTGCGTGTATTACATCACCGTATGGACCGCGCAATCTGTTTGGGCGCACTTTTCATTATGGTATGGATTTTAATGCAGCGCGCGGAACACCGGTCTATGCACCGGCGAACGGTATTGTTGAATGGGTCTGTCGGGCCAGCAAATCTTGTGGAAACGGTTTGCAAATTAAACACGCCAATGGTTATTCTACGCGATATTGTCATTTCGATTCAGTTGCGGTAAAAACGGGCGACAGAATTTCAGCGGGATGTTTAATTGGCAAAAGTGGTAACACGGGTCAAAGTACGGGGCCGCATTTGCATTATTCTGTGTTAAAAAATGGCAAGGCCATTAATCCACGGAACTTTATCGAATCGGGGCATCGTATGTGTCGTTGATTTTTCGAAATTTAACTGAAAAACTGCCGTTGTTAAGTGGTGTACACGATACAATATGCGGTGCCAAAATGCTGTCACGTACCCATTGTTGGAATTTGATTTTTAATATGCCGCTGGCCCCGGTTATAATCGTTGCATCGCGCACACCCGATTTTGCCAATTCCATAATCTCGCCCCAGGCCTGTTCAATCGTATGCATATGTAAATCCAATGTTGTATGCGATGGAATTTGTACGGGTTTTGGTATTCGATTTGACAGGTGTAATTCAGTGCGTACCTGACGACGTGTATTGTTGTTGTCGGGTGTGAATTGTGCGCCAATCATATCGGCAATATCTTGGTCGGTAAGGCGGCGCATATTATTTATCCAATTTTTTTGCCCAATCGCTGTCTGGGAAATTGGTTTTCAACATTTCCCTGTATCCGTCCGCCTGGTCTTGTAATCCAATCGCGGTATAGGCTTCGGTCAAACGATACATTGCTTCGGCCGGCATAACGGTTTCCGGTGCATCGGTAATGATTGATTGAAATTTGGTAATTGCCGTTGTCCAGTTTTCTTTCTTCATATCGTTTCGTGCAGAATACATAACTTTGCCGGCGATATAGTTTTTCAAGATAACAATTTTATTCTTTGCGTTTTTCGCATATGGGGAATTTGGAAACCGGTCAACCAACTGTTGAAATTGTTGCAACGCATAGACCGACATACCGGGTTCGCGACGAACATCGCTGACCTGGCGATAATAGCACATTCCGCGCAGATATAACACATATGGTACATCACTGTGCCCGGGGTGGAAACGCATAAACCGGTCGGTGGTCAGCAACGCGCCCGCAAAATCATTATCTAAATATTGCGAATACGCCGCCATTACCAACGCGTCCGCGGCCCACGGGGATGACGGATATTGTGTTTCTGCGGTCAAAAATTTTTCCGCGGCATCATCATAGTCGTGGTCTTCAAATTCGGCATATGCCGCATTATACAGGTCGGCCAGTGGTTCGTGTGGAACGATTTTTTGTGTATCCCCGGCGCATCCGGCAACCAACAGTCCAATAAATCCCATAAAAAATATTTTTTTCATTTTTATTTATTCCTATCTTGATTTTGTTCGATATTGGGCAGTATAATCCAAACTATGAAACTTGGCAAACATATTTTCGGGGTCGGTATGATGACCGGGATAAGTCGCGTTTTTGGGTTCGTTCGCGATATGTTGATTGCGCGTGTGTTGGGCGCGGGGCGGCTGTCCGACATATTTTTGGCGGCATTCAAATTACCGAATTTATTTCGTGATTTATTGGGCGAAGGGGCATTGTCTGCGATATTTATTCCTATGTATGCAGATTCACGCCATGACGAATCGTTTGCGAAAAATGTGTTTTCGTGGCTTGCGGTTGTGTTATTGGGCATAACAATAGTATTTGAAATATTTATGCCGATTGTTGTGTGGATTTTGGCACCCGGATTTGCCGATGTCCCGGGCAAGATGGAATTGACGGTCGTCGTATCGCGTATAATGTTTTTCTATGTGATATTTATATGCAGTGCGGCATTTCTGTCGGCGGTTTTGAACGCGTTTTCACGGTTTATGTTGGCGGCGTTTATGCCGGTTATGTTGAACATAATGTTAATTGGCGCGTTGTTGTTTTCAATGCATATCGGCGCATCAAACACGGTTTTATACATAATGGCGGGCACGGTTGTGGCATCGGGCATAATTCAGTGTCTGGTACTGTTGGCACGAATTCGGCACAAACATTTTGGATTACATTTGATTGTGCCACGTTGGACCCCTGGAATAAAAACAATGTTCAAACGTTTTGGGGTCAGTATTGTTGGAAACGGATTCTACCAAATCACAATAATACTTGGAACATTGGTGGCCAGTTTTGAAAGTGGCGCGGTTTCATGGCTGTATTATTCTGACCGCATTGTTCAGTTGCCTTTTGCGATGATAGGTCTTGCGGTTGGAACGGTATTGATGTCAACGATTTCTAATGCGTTGGCGGAAAAAAATATGCGCAGTGTTTATATTCAGCAGAATTCGTCTATGCGGCAATCAATGATGTTAATAATGCCGTGTGTGGCGGGTTTGTTCGTGTTGGCGGAACCGATAATTCGGTATTTGTTTGAATATGGTGCGTGGACACCCGAATCGACACACGCGGTCGCGATTGCCATTATGATTCAGGTTTTTGTTTTGCCCGCTATGTTGATAAGCCAGATTTTCAGTAAAACACTCTATGCATCCCAAGATGTCAAGACACCGGTTAAGACCAGTGTCACATCACTTGCGGTTGCATCGGTGATATATGTCGCGCTGTTCCCGGTTATGGGATACTTGGCGATTCCAATCGGCGTGGTAATCAGTGGTTATGTTAAAAATTATCTGTTGTGGCGTGCGTGCCATCGTCGCAATTTGACACGTGTTGATACGCGCACTGTTCGTGCGATGGTTGTTTTTGGGGGACTGTCCGCGGCATTGGGCGTGGCGTTATGGTTTGTGCCAATAAATGGGATTATTTCATTGGCATTGGCGATTGCGGGATATGGAATTATATATTTGCCAACGGCATACCTGATAAATAAAAAAATATAACAAAATAAAGTTGAAACACGCCTTTTTATATGATAGAATACTTTACATAAAGAATGTAAGGAGTCCTATATGAAAAAATTGGTATCATTGGCGGTATTGACCGCTTTGCTTGCGGCGTGTGCTGAAACAACAAAGCCGACCGGCGCAGAATACGGTTCCGATGGTTTTGGTGAAGAAACGCTTGCCACGGAAACATTTAATGACACGTATTTGATGGCCGCGGCACCGCGCTATTATATCGGTAATGCATACAAGGTTGAAGATATTCAATATATCCCGACCGAAGATTATGCGTATAATCAAACCGGTATGGCGGGCATAATTCCAACCGAATTAAACGGTACGAAAACCAGTAATGGTGAAGTATACGATATGGCCCAAATGGTCGCAACAAGCAAGACTTTGCCATTGCCGACGATTGCCAAAGTAACCAATCTTGAAAACGGTCAATCGGTGGTTGTTCGTGTGAATAATCGTGGTCCATTTGTGAATACACGTATTATGGATTTGTCGCCGGCGGCGGCGGGTAAAATTGGCCTGACCAATCAATCCAAGATTCAGGTCCAGGTTTTACCGGAACAGTCTATCGCGGTTAAAAATGCAACAATCGGCGCGGGCGCACAAACCCAAACCGTGGCGGAAGAAACAACGGTTGTAGAACAGCCGGCACCAACACCGGTTGCAACATCCACCGGCGATTACAGTGTCCAGGTTGCGGCGTTCTATGCCGAAGACAGTGCCAACGCATTGGTTCAAAAAATGCGCACATATGGTGATGCGACCGTCGTCAAAGAAGGCGATATGTTCAAGGTTCGCATTGTGAATCTGGATGCCGCATCTGCACGTCGCGTAATTGATACGCTGCGCAGTAACGAAGGTATGGCACCGGGTCTGTTAAAGAACGGCCGTTGGATAAATGCGGACAGCATTTAACCACAAATGAATTGAAATGCTTATATTTTCCTCTAAACCCGCCTGTTGGCGGGTTTTTCTATCGTGAAATCTCGTTCTTTTGCTGTAAGTTTATAATGTTCCGCATCATATCTTGGGCGGTGCCCAATGATTTGTGTTTTACACCGGCCTCTTCAAACATTTGAAACGATATACCAAGTGAATCGCGCCATCCCGGAATCTGCCTGTCCAGGTCGGGGTCCAAATAGATTATTTCACGAATACCGCTTTGAATTATAGAACCGGCACAACGTGTGCACGGTACCATCGTTGCATACAGAATACCGCCGTCCAATCTGGTCCCATTGCGCCCCGCGTTTAACAGCGCGTTTTCTTCGGCGTGAACAACGAAATCGTATTTTGTTGGGCGGGTCCATCGTGTTGGAATATTGTCTTGTATTCCACGTGGAAACCCATTATATCCCATCGAGAGTATAGTTTTATTTGGACTAACAATTACACAGCCAACCTTGGTACTGTTGTCTTTGGACCATGTGGCGATAAGTTGCGCCATTTGCATAAATCTGTAATTCCATTTGTCGCTGAACGTAAATTCCATAGTGATTCCTTTTTGTGTTACGTCACCCATCAATTAAACAAGTTACAATAACACTGCGAAATTTCAAGTTTTTTGTTCACTTTTGAAATTTGTGTGTTATGCTTGTCGCTATGACAAAGACATATTCTGGATTTATCGCAATTATTGGCCCGACAAACGCCGGGAAAAGTACCCTTATGAACCAAATTATGGGGCGCAAGGTGTCGATTGTTTCGCACAAGGTTCAAACCACGCGAACGAACCTGCGTGCCGTGAAAATGGTGGGCCCGCGTCAGTTGATATTTGTGGACACACCGGGCATTTTTCGCCCGAACCGCCGTTTGGACCGCGCAATGGTGGGCGCGGCAATGGATGCGTTGGCAGATGCAGACGCGGTTTTATTGATTATTGATGCAACACACGGTATTACCGATACCGTGCGTGGATTGATTGAAAAAATTCGCGACCATAAAAACCTGTTTGTTGCGTTAAATAAGACAGACGCGGTAAAAAAACCGGAATTATTACCGATTGCGGCGGAATTAAATACTTTGGCATCATTTCGTGATATATTTATGATTTCTGCGATGAAAAACGACGGAATTGCGGAAATGCTGAACACGTTGGCAACCGTGATGCCGGAATCCCCGTATTTGTTTGATGCCGCGGACAGTGTGGATGTGCCGGATAACCTGTATTTGGCGGAATTGACACGGGAAAAGATTTATCGATATATACACCAAGAATTGCCCTATCATATAAATGTCGTAACCGAATGCGTCGATGTCGATGACGAAGGCGTTTTGGACATATATCAAAAAATAGTGGTGGCAAGTGATGCCCACAAAAAGATTGTTGTCGGTCGTGGTGGCGCGCAATTAAAGAAAATTGGCACCGCCGCACGGCACGATATCCAGGACCAATGGGGGGTGAACGCACGATTGCACCTGTTTGTGCGGGTGGAAGAAAATTGGGAAAATATGGCGGAAAACTACACCGACCAAGGATTAGAATTTAAGAAATAAACAAAAGGACACAAAAATGAAAAAAAATGTAAAAAACTTAACCTTTTTATCGCTTTTGGCGTTGATTGGTTGTGCGGGTAATAAAAACATTGTCACCAATGCGACAATGGAACGTGCGGTCTTGCGCGATGCAAAAACCGGTCGCACACGTATCTATGATGCGTCAAACAGTGATGCGATGAAATCTGTTTTAATCTGGCTGGTTCCGGGCGATACGGTCACATTAAAATCAAATGATTATGCGCGCGCCACAACATTTACACCGGAAAATTCGCACCTTTCATGTGATTATGTTGAATTGCAACGCCGTAAAACTGAATTTGAAAACGCAAAATTAAAATATGAAGTCCAGGCAAAATTTTCAAAACAGAAATAATATCAAAAGGACCAGAAAATGAAAAATCTAAAAATTCGTCCGGGCTATAAAACACTTGCAACGATTTTGTTGTTTGGATTGGCGGGTTGTAAAAAATATGAACATAAAAACGTGATTACCGGAATAGGGGCGATTGAAAATCAAAAAATTCTTTTGTTAGATGATGTCGAAACGGGTGTCGAAAGAATTTACAATGTTCCCGAAACTTGTGATTTTTATGACTGGTTACAATTGGGTGATACTGTGATAATTTATGTTGGTCCTGATGTGTATCCTGGACTAGAGAAATATTATCAAAAAGATCGTATTTTGGACGAAAGCTTTACTCGTCTTCGCTACAATACTGACAGTATTTATGCAAGGAAACAACGCAAAAAGTTTAGCGATATGAAACAAAAAATGTTCGAAGAAAATCAAAGATAAATGCTGCATACATCGGATTTTAATTTTGAATTACCACCGGAATTAATCGCGTCGCATCCATTGGAACGGCGCGATGCTTCGCGTATGTTGGTGGTCGATGGTGATAAAATTCAAGATAAACATATTCGGGATTTTTTGGATTACATTCAACCCGGCGATGTTGTTGTATTTAATAATTCGCGGGTTATTCCGGCGCGCTTTGATGCAGACGGGCATGAAATCACACTGCACACCGCGGTGGATGATAAAAATTGGTGGGGCCTGTGCAGAAAGTTTACCAAGATTCACATTGGCGACACATTGACAATGACGGACGGCACGCAAATAACGGTTGTTGATAAAGATAATGAAAGCGGATTGTTGCTGCGCTTTAATTGTGACAATGTTTTTGATGTGCTGGGGCGGGTTGGAAAAATGCCGTTGCCACCATATATGAAGCGCGAAGCCGAAATCGCGGACAGCGCGCGTTATCAAACGGTCTATGCCGACCCGTTGGGCTCAATGGCTGCGCCGACGGCGGGTTTGCATTTTACGCCTGAATTGATGGCGGAAATTGAAAATCGCGGCGCAAAAATAGTAAAAATTACATTGCATGTCGGCGCGGGAACATGGATGCCGGTTAAAACCGAAAATTTAAACGAACATAAAATGCACAGTGAATGGTGTTGCATTACCCCAGAACAGGCGGAAATAATAAACAACGCAACGCGTGTAATTGCGGTTGGAACAACGACGCTGCGCACATTGGAAAGTGCCGCCCGAAATGCCACCGGTGGGGCGCGTGTCGCACCAATTTGCCAAACCACCGATATTTTTATCACACCGGGATATAAATTCCGTGCGGTGGATGTGTTGCTGACCAATTTTCATTTGCCAAAATCTACATTGTTTATGTTGGTGTCTGCGTTTAGCGGCCTGGGCGAAATGAAGACCGCATATGCCCACGCCGTCGCCGAAAAGTATCGTTTTTTCAGTTATGGCGATTGTTGTTTGTTGTTTAGAAAGGACGACGCATAATGATAAAACCGAACAATGTCACAAAATCGCAAATGGTTGATTTGAAAAATCGTTTTCACGGTACAATATTCGGTGTGGCGCTACATTTGGGAATATGGTTCGATGACACAGAGATAAAATATATTGAAACCAAAATGCAAACACATAAATTATACAGATTGGTGTCTGGTAAATCCGCGGGTATAGATTGTCGTGATGTGTCAGCGGCGCCATTGTTCAAATTCCAACGCGAATGGTTATTGGGTTTTATGGATGACCCAGAATTGCCGATTGGCGTTCGGGCATTTATATATTATTTTGTTGGCCATGAACAGATGGTAAGGCAAAGTTGGAAATATAGATATGATAATGTCAGCGTTGCAGACAGATTTTTAGCACAAAGGTGGATGGAAAAATGTCGTTAAAATTTAATTTAATTGCAACCGATGGAAACGCGCGCCGCGGAAGTGTTGAAACCGCGCACGGAACATTTCAAACCCCAAGCTTTATGGCGGTTGGCACGGCGGCAACGGTCAAGGCACTTACCATGGACCAGGTTGCCGCGACCGGAACCGAAGTTATTTTGGGCAACACATATCATTTAATGATGCGCCCGGGCGGTGATTTGGTTGAAAAAATGGGCGGCTTGCACAAATTCGGTGGTTGGCATGGCCCGATTTTGACCGACAGTGGCGGGTTCCAGGTTATGTCGCTGTCTAATTTGGTAAAGATGAAGGAAGAAGGCGTAGAATTTACATCGCACATTGACGGCGGAATAAAACATTTCCTGCGCCCCGAAGATTCTGTGCATATTCAACATCAACTTGATTCAAATATCACAATGGTTTTGGATGAATGTTTGCATTTGCCAACAACGCGCGCGCGCGCCGAAAAAAATGTAGATATGGTAACGCGTTGGGCGGCGCGTTCGCGTGCGGCATTTGTGGACCGTCCGGGTTATGGAATTTTTGGTATTGTCCAAGGTGCCGATTTCCCAGACCTGCGCGAAAAGTCTGCGCGGGAATTGACCGCAATTGGTTTTGACGGATATGCGATTGGCGGCCTGGCCGTGGGGGAACCGCAAAGTGTTATGTTTGATATGATTGAAACCGTTGCGCCAATGTTGCCAACCGACAAACCGCGGTATTTAATGGGCGTTGGCACACCATTAGATATTTTGGGCGCGGTGGAACGCGGGGTTGATATGTTTGATTGTGTTATGCCAACACGCGCAGGCCGTACGGCAATGGCATTTACGCGCCATGGCACAATGAATATGCGCAACGCGAAATATCGTGATGATGCGTCGCCGTTGGATGACAAATGTGGTTGCCCGGCGTGTAAACTTTCGCGCGCGTATTTACATCACTTGATTAAATGTAATGAAATTTTGGGTGCGACACTGCTTACTCAGCATAACCTTTGGTTCTATCAAGACCTGATGCGCGGTATTCGTGAATCAATCGAGCAGGGCAGATTCCAAGAATTCAAATCCGAATTTATAAAAAATTACACTGGCGAAAACTAAACTGTTGATTTTATTTTTCATATGTTGAAAAATCTTGTCATAAAAAAGAAAGGATTCAACATGGCAAAAAAAGAAATCGAAGTAATTGACCGCGGTGGCGCAAAAACCGTTGCGAAAAAAACATCAGTTGTGACGCATGCGAAACGCGTGTTTATCATAGTATCTGTGATATGGTTGGCGTTTGTTGCGTGGTTTCCACTTTATGTAAAATCGCACTATGCGGGCCCAATCAAGAAATCAATCGTTGTGTCAATGTTCTTTGACCTGCAACGCAATATTGTGGAACAGTATGAAAAATTACTGGGCGGAATCAAAAATGCAATCAATTTGGAAAAACCGGTTGGCATCGCGATTGAAAAAGTAAAAATCGTTGAAAAACAGGTTGATAAAGTGACCGATACTACGGCCAAGGCCAAAGAACAAACCGCGCGGGCATCCGGGGCAACCGCCGGGGTCAAGGGCCTGACCGGGTTGGTAAACAAATTCGGTGTAAAAACCGATGGCGTTGATAAAGCGGTGGCCCAGGCGGATTCTGCAATCGGTAAAGCAAACGCCGCCGTTGACAAAGTGGACAATGTCGCCAAAATGGTAAATGAAAAATTGGACACTGTCGAAAAAGAATTGGTTAAATTGACCCAGTTAGAGGTCGACAAGATGATTGACGAAGCCATCAAAAAACAACTGGATAAAAATTCTGGCGGCCTGGGCACAACACTGTTGACGAACTATGGAATCAAACATGTGTATCCATGGCGACCATCTTCGTGGCCGGTGGCGGTGAAAATCTATAACGATTTGGAAAAATCGAACCTTGGTGTAGTCCAGATTATAACAAACACCGTGAACAAATATTTTGGCTATGTCGCGTGGGGATTGGTAATTGCGGCATGGGCGGCAGGATTGTATATCTGGTCAATGATTCACAAGAAATACAAGGCAATAATTGCACCGTTTATCGTATGCCCGCGCTGTGGACACGCGTTCGCGGATAAACGCACGGCGGTAAGTATGTTAAAAATGTTGCAACCGTGGAAATGGTTTTAACCAAAGACGATAAAACGAACCGCCCATCCGGGCGGTTTTTAAATGATGCATTTTTTGCTTGCAAAATGGATTTTGATGTGTAAGAATATGCGGGCAATCGCGAGCGTAGCTCAGTTGGCTAGAGCGCAACCTTGCCAAGGTTGAGGTCGAGGGTTCGAGCCCCTTTGCTCGCACCAAAATTTTAAAACCGTCCGTTAGGTCGGTTTTTAATTTTGTCGGCAAAGGGGCGAGTTGCGAGGCGAGGTGGCATATGCCACCGAAGTACTTTGCTCGCACCAAAGTTTTTTATTAGAAATCCGGGTGTTTGCACCGGATTTTTTGTTTTTTAACGCAGAATTCCGGCGCAAATAATAGTTTGAATTTTCAACATTTTTTGCTTTCGACACACTTGAAAAATAAAGGATGAAAACCGATGTTTAGGAAGTGTAAAGCAAACTGTCAAGCAAACTGATAAAAGAGCAGGTAAAAAGCGGCGGAAATCGCGGCGGAACAAAGTGGAGACGGCAAGCAAATATCTATGGGGTAATGCGTTTTATTAGACTATCGAATCGCCGTTTCAAGACGGTAAAAAGGGAAAACGAATTGTTTTACGCCCGCAATATCGTTCAAAATTCTTAATCTGGGTGATAAAGGTAAAATTTATCTTGTTGATGTGTGGTTTTACTCCATAATTCCCCAGATTCCTTTTCTGACATATTTGAAAAATCGATTCTTTCTTTAAGGACAAATACTCTGATATTGCCATTTTTTATTTCTTGCATAATGTCAATTTCAATAATTCTTTTAATTTTCTTGTCTGCCAAGCAATAATAATCCGTACCAGTATCATGCATGAACCCGTCGGAATCCAATTCATATACATACGCTTTTTCTGGAATATTTGGTTTGAGTCTTTCGACATATAACGCAGAACTGCCCACGGGGGATTTCCAACCACTGCCTATCAATCTCATGACGGCGTAAAGGCGCGCGTGTGCAAAATCAGACGTTGCGAACACAGCGGTTATTTCCGTTTTCATATGATCTATATAGCCCGGTGACATCTGAATAAATCCGGTGTCTATTTTCACGCGAGAACCATGATAAAGGATTTCTGGTAACTTATCATTCATGCGAATGAGTGTACCAAAAAATAATGACAATTCAAGGAATTTAAATTTATAGGGGCATAAATCTGGTTTTTTGTTGACAAATTCGTTTAATATAATATACTTTGGGCGACAAAAAGCAGAAAAAAGTAAAAATATGACAAATAACGATAATCATGAAAAACAGGAAATACAATCCGATGACCCGATAATCCAAAAATGCTTGGATATTATTCGTAATGAAAAGACCATAGTCATAAAACCTTTTCAAAAACACGGCGACTTTTATGTAGCGTATATAAAAAATGGGGAACTTTTCAGCTTTGTTCCAGAATACAGCATATTGGGCAAAACGTGGAAACATACCATTAGAATAAATAATGATAAGCAACCAACCGTTTTTTATGGGAAGCGATCGTCAGATTTAATAGAATTGCATAAATTATGTGACGAAAAATATTTTAAAAGAAAAGAAGCCCAAAAAGAATGGAGGCGAAAATATTATCCAATAATTTTAGCTTCTGCGCTTGGTGTCGTTATGCTCGTTTTTGGTTGGTCCAGAATTCATAAAAAAGATAATGTTGATAAACAGGTTGAATCGTATGAAAAAACTTTACCGGGGTATTTGGAACAAAAACAGACGGTCGAACACTATCGCGACAGTTTAATGCACGCCAAAAGACGGTAAAGAAAGAAAAGCAATTTTTTTGCGACCATTTTCGGCACAATCAAAGAAATTAAAACTATCACGAAATACTAAAAAGATTAAAAACTGGTTAGATACAGGATTCACAAAATACCGCATTGCAAAAATGATGTCTGTATCACCATCAACTGTTTCGAACTTTATTCAACGGATGGGGTGGTGATGCACCATATGGCGTTTTCGATTTAATTTCTGCGGTTCAAGACACTGATAACAACTTGCTTTACCGTTTCCATCTCGGCGGGTTTGCTTTCTGCGATAAGCAAAGTCAATGCGAATAAGGTTGCGCCATCAATCAGTGTTTGACCGTTTTCGTCATACAACATTTTGTTCCGGTCCAAGAAATACAGGAAACAACTGGCCCCTATGCGTTTGTTCCCGTCAACAAAACTGTGGTTTTTGACAATCAGGTAAAGTAATGTCGCGGCTTTTTCTTCCAACGATGGATACAATTCTTTGCCGTCAAAGGTTTGATAAATCTGTCCCACAGAACTGTAAAAACCTTGGTCTTTTTGCTTTGCGAAAACATCACTGGCAAAACTGCCCTTCATTTGGTCAACCACAGACAAAAATTCTTCAGCACCAATCACAACCGCGTCGTTTTTGGTTCTGCCAGTTCGGTCCAGTGTTTTATGGTCAAAGTCGTCCAACAAATTTAACCCGCGCACAAAATCATTCAAAACGCGCGAAATCTCTTGGACTTGGTCCATATTATCAGTTTGATTTTCAATGCTGCGCGTCATTAAATCCAAAGTTTTTTGCAAAGTCAGCAACTTTGATTTTTGTTCAGCGATGACGCGTTGGTTTATAACATAACCCTGGACCAGGTAATCTTTCAGCGTTTTCGTTGCCCAGATACGGAATTGAGTCGCAGTTTTTGATTTTACCCGATATCCAACCGACAAAATCATGTCCAGGTTATAGTATAAAATATCTTCCTCTACCTCGCCACGAAAACCACGTTTTACGACAGTTCGGAAATTCCTAATAGTCGTGTTTTCCGCCAATTCTCCGTCTGCATAGATGTTTTTGATGTGTTCATTTATGCCAGACACACCGACACCAAACAGCAAAGAAATTTGTTTTTGGGTCAACCAGACGGTATCGTCCTGAATCTTGACATCAATCCTTGTCTGCCCGTTTTCAGCGGTATAAATCGCAATTTGATTATTTATATCGTTCATATCAAATCCTTTGGCGGGATTATAACCCAAAACACCAGGTTGTGAAATAAAAAAAATCGTGTGCTTTTGCCGAAAATCGCGTTATTTTATAAAAGTGCTAAGCAAAATGTCAGGCAAACTGATAAAAAAGCAGGTAAAAAGCAGTCAAAAGGGTTAAAAAATTGGCTAAAGAATGTCAAATGCGTTCCCCTTTGCTCGCACCACAAATTTTGTTTAATAAAAACGACGTCTTTGACGCCGTTTTTATTTAGCAAAATTTAGTGGCGCGCCGTAGCATTATTCGGATTTAATAAATTGTTCAGAATTAGCGGCGAAGGCGGCCGTGGCGTTTTCTTGTTTGTCGGCAAAGGGGCGAGAATCGCGACGGAGTGAGCATTGCGAACAAAGACGGATTGCTAGGTGATGTTATTTCATAATTTTTTCATAGAAAATCGCAAAAAACGCTTGCCTCAATCTTTACGATTTTAGTAGGATTTCATATAACAAGGGAGGCAAAATCATCATCCGTTTATTTCGGGTAAGGGAAAATGTTGCCGGAATTCCGCGGGTGGCACCGGATTGTAAAGAAAAATGCGAGGATTTTTCGTTGCGATTTTTATATCGATAACAAGCATGTTTATCGGTATGGCTTACGCTGATACAGCGTGTACCGGCGCGACCTTTTATGATTCTGAGCTTGATGGTTGCACGCCGTGTCCACCCGGGTACGATTATAATACCGCCGATGGCAAGACATCTGTCACACAATGCCAAATTCAATGCCCCATCGGCAAATGGGTTAATGAGCCGGGTGTTTGGGGATACACACGCATAGAATACCTGGAAAGTACCGGCAAACAATTTATAAACACCGGATTCGTTCATAATTCCACAAATATTCGTGGCGAGATTCGCCTTGGTACAACAAACGATATTACGGCCAATGTTAATATATTGGGAAATCAGGTCAGTTCCCCCAAGGGTGGATATTCCGTTGGATGGGCGCCGTCTGCGTTCAAAGTTTGGGTGGAAAAAATAGGTTCACGTTTGAATGGGCCAACGCATACCCTTGCGGCGGGATCGATACACGATATTACATATGAATTGACCGCGAATAAACGTTATTTAACATATGACGGCACAACCGTTGAGGGCACGCATACCGGCGGCATCGTGACCACAAATCCAATCCATTTGTTTGATAATGGGGTGCAACAAATGAACCAAAACTTTAAGGGCCGCGTGTACTATATAAAAATTTATGAAGATAACGTTTTGGTTCATAATTTTTTGCCGGTGAAACGTAATGCGGATGACGTGGTTGGAATATACGACACGGTTCAGGGTCGGTTCTTTACAAATGATGGGACCGGTAATTTCACATACAGTGACACAGTGCCAGATATTTGCGTTGATGTTGGGCCGGGATATTATGCGGTGCAATCTCCCGTGAATTTCGGTTCAACCGGTCCGCGTGC
Source organism: Candidatus Enterousia sp. (assembly GCA_045546075.1). Lineage (GTDB taxonomy): Bacteria > Pseudomonadota > Alphaproteobacteria > Rs-D84 > Rs-D84 > Enterousia. Next base: position 56,923 of record JAZQCF010000010.1, on the reverse strand, counting down.
CGCGTGTCCGGCGGGCCTTAGCACGGCCGGATATGGCCACGGTGCGGACGAAGCGGCCGATTGCGGACACAAATTGCATTTCGGGAATTATTTGGTGTATTCGAAAACGGTCAAAGACACCGCACCGTCCATCAATTTACAGATGAACGGAAATGAACGATATTATATAGGCCTTAGTCCCACAGACCACACTTTATCAAAATTGCATCTTAAGTATAATGGCCAAGAATACACCGCGTATGATGATGGTTTGGCGTACGGTGAACGAAACCCGGCAACCGGCGAACGAATACAGTAATAAATTCCTTGAAATCCGGGATTTTATCTGCTTATAATGCCCTGTAAAGGGGGTTTCAATGACACAAATATTGTCGGGTGATTATCTGGATTACAGTGATATTTTAATTCGGCCGAAAATGGGCATAAATTTGAATTCGCGTCGCGATGTAAATTTAACGCGCACTTTCAAATTCAAACATGGGCAATCGCGCACCGGGCTTGGTGTGTTTAATGCAAATATGGCAACCGTCGGGAACTTTGCCGTGGCCAAGAAATTATTAACGCGCGGTATGTTTGCAACATTGCATAAACATTACAGTGTTGATGAAATCGGTGCTTTCTTGGAATCTTGTCGTGGCGAAAATATTCCGTTGGAAAATTTGTTCATCACAATCGGGTTAAAAAATGCGGATGTGGAAATTCAAAAATTACACGAATTAGAATCAAAATATAAATGGACAAATCCGCGCAATATCTGTATTGATGCGCCAAACTTTTATATTCCAAATGCATTGGATGTGTTGACGCGTGTGCGCCAAGAATTCCCCGACAGTGTGATTATGGCCGGAAATATTGCAAGCAGTGATGTGTGCCTTAAATTATTGGACTATGCAGATATTATTAAATGTGGCATTGGGTCGGGTTCTGCGTGCCTTACACGTCGCCAGACGGGTTGTGGAACGCCGATGGTGTCACTTATTTTGGAATGTGCCGATATTGCGCATTCGGTTGGTGGACATATCTGTGCAGATGGTGGAATTGTTGATGTCGGTGATATATGCAAGGCGTTTTGCCTGAACGCAGATTTTGTTATGGCGGGCGGAATTTTTGCCGGCACAGACGAAGCCGCAGGCGACATAATTGAAAAATATTTTGAAACAAATGAAATTTCAAATGGCGCGCGCGTCATCCAAACCAAACGCTTCAAGGCGTATTATGGAATGTCGTCTGAATACGCGAACAATAAATTTGCGGGCGGAATGTCGAATTATAAAACGTCCGAAGGGCGCGAATTACTGATACCTTATACCGGTTCAATAGATAAAATTTTACAAGATATTGCCGGTGGTATCGCATCGTGTTGCACGTATATTGGTGCGACCAAGGTTAAACATATGGCAAAATGCGCGACGATAATTCGCGTGCATAACCAATTAAACCGCGTGTTTGAAAAATATTCTGTATAGTATTATATGTTGCCCAAAAAACGCATTTGTGGTATAATACGCTAATAAATAAAACAGGGCATATTATGAAACAGGCAATCAAGAAAAAACTTACAAAATCTGCATTGGGTATCGCAACCGCAGGATTGGTTGCGGGTGGCGTTGCATTACATGGGAATAAATCGTCGGTGCGCAAAGATGTTATAACCGAAAAGGATGATACACTTACGCATCCCCAGATTCAAAAAAATCTAACCTTTGGCGAATACAAAGAAATGTTGGCACCAATTACGCCATATATTATGTTGGAACTAATTTTTAATGAAGGGGTTAAACTGGACGAAACGGGCAAATATTGCGTGCCGTATAAAGATTCGCGTGGTGTTTGGACAATCGCGTTCGGTGTCACCACAACCAGTGATGGTAAAAAGGTTTCTAAAAATACGAAACCGATACCGATTGCGCGTGCGTGGGATGAATCGGTTCATTTTCTAGAACAGCGTGAAACATATTTTTTAATGTATTGCTATGATGTGGCCTGTGAAAATCTGCGATTGGATAATACGGCGCGTGCGTGCGCGTTTGCGTCAATTTTCTATAATTCTGGAACCAAACTTATGGAAGAACCGGATGATAAAAATCATCGTGAAAGAAACGAAACATTGCGCAATTTATACAAAGAATATGGTGACAATATTACCGCAGATATGGTTCGTGAATGCTTTGCGAAATACCCCATTGTTGCGCCACGTTCGTTTGGCGCGCGTGCCATTGCCGGTGCAACCGACCGGGAATTGGCGGACATTTTGGGGCTTTATACCGTTGGTGGGCGGGGCCTTTGGTCGCGGCGATGGATTGAAGGACAAATTTTAATGGGTAATATAACGACCGAATGTTTCTTGAAGTTGCCTGAACAAAGTATGTTTGAATTTTTTTGTATGATGGGCGAAAATCGAAATGTGTTTTGGAACGGTAAAGATGCAAGCATTAAAATAAATATGGAAACATTGCCTGCGTTCATACAATGGACACAAAATCCGGTCACGCGTGATGGAAAAACAAAATTTCCGGGTCGTACCATAGGCGATTTATTAAAACGCATAAATCCAAATTTGTTGGCATTGTTTGATAATAAAAAACTGATTCCGGTTACATAAAAAATATTAATAAGCGCGATAATTCCAAAACGATGCAAGATTCTTTATACTTTTTGGCAAATGCGGATTTCTTGGCGGGTGACTATGCATCGGCCGCAGAAAAGTTCGAAACATTGGCAACAAAAAATCCATCAAATGTGCAAATTCTTAATGATTTGGCCGCAACATATAACAATATGGGTGAACATAAACGCGCCTTGCGCGCAGTCAACCGCATAATCAAAGAAATTAAAGATAAATCAGGATTTGCGGCGGCATACTATAACGCCGGTGTTGCCCGCGAAGCAATGGGTGAATATTCCAATGCGCTTATAAATTACAATCGCGCCATTGAAAACGGTAATAAATCGCATAAGGTTCGGGATGCAATTCGGCGCATTGAATCAAAACAGAATATCGCGTCACAGACCCGCAACGGTGCCCGCGGATAAAACGTTTAGCGTGATTTAGATAATTGTTGGGCTTCTTTCAGTTCGTTCAAATAGTTTTCCAACGCCACGCGTTCGGGTGACAGCACATTTTGGACATTTCCACCGGTTGTAACATATTGCAACAACCATTTGCCGGACACCGCATCCCATTTAATTGGATATACGTTTTTAACCATTTCTTTCCCCTTTCTTTCCTTGTTTATTATTCTATCGTGCCATGCCGCGCCGTGTCAATGCCGTGACCAGGTTCGGGTAATGTTCCACCCGTTCGCGCAGGTAATGATTATATGCCGTATCTTCATTTGAAATCATAACGACATCTATGTTGTTTTCAATGCATCCATTTACCACATGCGGCGCGTCATCAAAGCATAAATCTATTTTGTACCGTTTTAATATATCGATTTTGGGGGCATAGTTCACCAACCGCGGCACATCGCACCGTATCCCCGCGTTCATAAGTTGCCCAAGGTCGCATCCGTGTGAAAAATCGCGCTCGGTCACATAGAACAGCATATATTTTGGATTGTTATAAATACTGTTCAATATTTGCGGCAATCGCCGGTCAAAAACATTTGTTTTATACACTGCGTCGGATTTCAGCATTTTATCCAATGCATCTGCGACATTGGTTGGATAACCGCACTGATATACATTATACGAAACGGGCGGTGTGTATTTACAGTGATGCGATTCAACCACTTCGCGATATTTTTCGGCAAGGTTGAATATAGTATTATCTAAATCGATTGCGATTCTGGTACTCATTTATTCACTTTTTGTATGTTTTGTGGGGGCATTATAATTTGTGATAAAATTCATCGCCAGTGAATTTTTGCGGTTTTTATAAATAAATTCTTTGACAATCGCCATAAAAGCGTCCATAATACCGTCGTGTGTTAAAAAGACACGGAACAACAAATGCGTACAATGTGCAAGAAATCTTTGCTGTAATGGTGCGACCACAGGGAAATTTGCGGGCGCACTTTTACGGTGCCCCGTTTTTTTAACAAAAGGAAAACATATGTCAGAAAATACAACCGCAATGTCCACAAACGAATTGACCGCCCGTCTGCAAAAGGCGGAAAACATCCGCGCACGCGATGGTGTTGTATGGAAGGATAAATTTGACCGCACGCATACGATTGCCGAATCCCGTGAATTGGCGGACGGGGCCGCGGTAAAATTGTGTGGGCGTGTAACGGCATTGCGTTGGTTGGGTAAATTGATGTTCGGTCGCATTTATGACATAAATGGCGAGATTCAATTTTCTATGTCCCGCGAAGAATTGGGCGAAGAACAATATAAATTTATGAAGGCCAATGTCGATATGGGCGATTTTATCGGCATTACCGGTGAATTGTATCACACAACGGCGGGCGAATTGACTGTGCGCGTGTCAAAATACGAAATTTTGGCCAAGGCTCTGCGCCCGCTGCCTGAAAAGTTTCACGGATTGACAGATATGGAAACGCGGTATCGTCAACGTTATTTGGATATTATTTCGAATCCGGAATCACGTAACGCGTTGCTTGGGCGGTTCAAGATGACCCAGCATTTACGTGATTTTATGAATGACCACGGATTCTTGGAAATTGAAACCCCGATTATGCAGAATATTGCATCGGGTGCGGCGGCGCGTCCGTTCACAACGCATCACAACGCATTGGACGCAGATTTTCAGTTGCGAATTTCGCCGGAATTATTCTTAAAGATGGCAATCGGTGCCGGCTTTGATAGAGTGTACGAGGTTGCCAAGGATTTCCGCAACGAAGGTATGGATGCGATGCATCTGCAAGAATTCACAATGATTGAATGGTACGCGGCATATTGGGATTATAAACGAAATATTGAATTCACGTGGGCATTGGTCCAGGATTTAATCAAACGCGCCCGTGGAACCTTACAGATTGAATACCAGGGCACGAAATTGGATTTTTCAAAATATGAAATGATTGATTACACCGCAAAAATGAATGAACTGTTTGGGTGTGATATTTTGGAATTTGATGACGTTAATGCGCTGCGCCAGAAATTGGTTGACGAAGGTATGTTCCCGGCGGCCGAATTGGAAGATTTGAAATCTTTGCCGGCATTGGTTGATTATGTGTATAAACGCAAAATCCGTGGCGATATTATTCAACCAACATTTCTGTATAACTATCCGGCGTATATGGTGCCACTGGCGCGCCGCAATAATGATGATGTGCGCCGTTTGGATATGTATCAACTTCTGGTATGTGGTGGCGAATTGTGCAAAGGCTATTCGGAATTGGTGAACCCGATTCAACAACTTGCCGCATTTGAAGAGCAGGCCAAGAATATCGCCGATGGTGATGACGAGGCCTTTAATCCAGATAACGATTTTGTTCGTGCGATGGAACACGGTTTTCCGCCGATTTCCGGTGTTGGAATGGGTATTGACCGTTTGGCAATGATTGTGTTCGACCAACCAACCGCACGTGATGTCGTATTGTTCCCAATTATGAAGTAGTAAAATGCAGCCAGATGTAAACCTTTTAACCGCAGACCACGACCGACACAATCTTGCGTTTATTGAAAATGCGCGGCGGGCCGGGCGCATAAATGCGGACACCGCGGAATATATGTCACGTCTGTACGCCGATGGTATGCGCTCCTATCGCGAGGTTTTTCACGTCCTGGGCAAATGTTTTGGTGCGCCAAAAACGGCGGTGACAGAATATGACCCACTGACCGATTCTTCGGTTGATAAACCGATTAAGATTGCCGACATAAATCCGTTGTCGTCATACCTGGTAAATCACCGGTTGGATGCGGACCCAATGCGCAATCAATTCTTTACATCGGGTGCATCGCACAAGATTGATTTGTCGGTGTCATCCATTGTAACGGTAATTGTTGCCGCCCAGAAAAATGTTGAACGTGCATTGGACAAGGTTACCGGTAAATATTATCGTTTCTTTACCGAAGACGTTATAACATCTGTGTGGCACGTGTTGGCGGATGCGCGCGGTGAAAAATATGCGACCGAAATAATAGAAAAAATCCGTGATTATTTTGCGAAAAATTATATTACCGACGCGTCAACGGCGGTGCTGTCCATTGTTGATGATGTGGATAAAAAGTTGGTTGCAAATCTGGTCCGCGAATTGGACCGAATCAAAAAACCGCATGAACACCTGAACGATGTTTGGCGCGTAAAGTGTCTGTTTGATTTGATACCCCAGGCGCGCACGTTTATCGAACGGCTGAATGTTATGATGCCGGAACGTGTGATGTCGGTGCGCGACAAATTCTATGATATTGGCAATCCGCGTAACTATCGCGATTCCAAGGTTATTATAAATATTGGCACACCTGATTATGTTGTCCCCATGGAAATTATATGCCAGGTTCGTACATTCTTTGAATTCGAACGCAAAACGCACGATTATTATGCGCTGATTCGTGAAGACCCAAATATGGAAAACGCCAAGATTGAAAAAGAATTGGCGGAATTTATGGAAAACGGAATACGCGAATATAATCGTATGATATGTCGATGCCTGGACGATTTGTTTGACCGTGTTGGGTGGAATATTTTATACAGCCGTGGTGGCGATGTCGCATTATTCGAAGGATTCCCACGTGAATGTAAATCTTATTATCCGGCGAATATGATGGATACGATATTGACCAAACTGGATGCCGCCGTCAAAAACGAGATTTTTAATATAACAAATTCTTCGTCCAAATTGGATTTGACCCAGCAAATTGCGATATTCCGTTTTATGGCGCGTTTTGTATTGGTCTGCGCATTGCCACGTGCCACGATGGGCACAAACATACCGGGGAATGATTTGGCGACGCGCCTGTTCAATTTCATTATGAACGAAGTTTATCGTTACTATAAGAAATAGATTTTACGGACAAATATCCTTTTAGTCACATACGATATTTTCTTGATTTTACATTTTTATTGTGACAAACTTTATTAAGGTTCAACCGAGATATGATTGAATCATAAACAAGGTTAGCAAAGGAAAAAAAGATGCGCCAAGGTAAAGTAAAATGGTATAACGGTAAAAAGTGTTTTGGTTTTATTGCGCCGGACACGCCGAATGAAGATGGCAATACAGATGATGTGTTCGTTCATTCCAGTTCTTTGAAAGATGCAGATTTGCGATTTCTTAACGAAGGCGATATTGTAGAATTTGAAGAAGAGGTTCGTAACGGCAAATTATCTGTTACAACAATCAAATTGATTCAACGCGATGAAGAATCTGCCAAACGATTCCAAGAACGCCGTGCCGAACGCCGACGTGCGCGCGAAGAAAGAAAAAGTCGTGAAGAACACAAAGAAAAAAAATCAGGCTTTGCATTTTGGAAAAAATAAAAATTTTTGAAATTTGACCGCGCACTTACGCGCGGTTTTTTTTTATCATTTGATTTTAATCTAATTTGTTATAAAATATAAACACAAACAATAACAAAAAGGATGAAATATGTGGACGGCTATTGGTGTTGTGGCGGTTTTGGTTTTATATGTTATCGCGGTTTATAATGGACTTGTGTCCCGCCGGAACCAGGCGCGCGAGGCATGGGCAACAATCGACACACAATTAAAACGTCGGTATGATTTGATACCGAATCTGGTTGAAACGGTGCGCGGTGCGGCGGCGCATGAAAAAGACACGCTGACGGCGGTTATTTCTGCGCGCAATGCGGCAATGACAACAAACCCGTTGGAATCCGCATCGGCGGAAAGGGGATTGGCCGGTGCATTGAATAAACTGTTCGCCCTGGGCGAAGCGTATCCAACCCTGCGTGCAAATGAAAATTTCCTTGAATTGCAACGCGAATTGACCGACACCGAAACCAAGATTCAATCGGCACGGCAATTTTATAACACGGTTGTAATGGCACTGAATACCCAGATTGAACAGTTCCCGTCAAACATAGTTGCGCGTATGTTTGGTGTTACCAAGGAAAAATTGTTTGAAATGGATGATGCCGAACGCAGTGCACCAAAGGTTAGTTTTAATAAATAAATATTTGGCTCAACCAAAAAAAACGCCCGGTTGGGCGTTTTTTAATTACGAATAATTATTTTTTAATCTTCGTTGTGTTCGCGGGCATCACGGCGCATTGCGCGTTTTGCCGCGCGGAATTCGGCCTCGCTTATACAGCCGTCTTCATTTATGTCCATACGGATTGCGTCTTCACGCATTTTTGGACATTTTACCGATTCCATATCCATACAGCCGTTCACAAATACCGGGTGCATTTTATGCATTTTTGGACCGTGTTTATGGCACGGACACGCACAAAAGTATGCGACCAAAAATCCCAATATAAACATTCCGCCCAAGTAAAAACATTTTTTTAACGGTGTGCATCTGCACCCACAATGACATTCGTGCATTTCCGGTGCCGTCACCGCAACCGGTTTGGTTGCCCGCTTTGTCGCCGGGCGTGCGTTTGTTTTCTTTTTTGTTGGCATATTTCCTTCCTTTTGGTTGATGATATTATTTTATAAAAATTAAATTTTATTGTCCAGAATTTTTTAGTGATATTTTATTTCGCAATCAAAAAGTTTTACATTGAATTTCTGGTGCCAATATAGTATAATTTTCTGGCAATGACGGGTTGTCATTGTGGGGAATACAAAACCCCGTCTTAGCACGCCATTAATGGCGATACAAATCCAATCTGTACAGGTTGGAGTTCGTCGAATATACTGAATAAGGCGGTCAATATTTGCTAAGATATTGTTTTGTATGCTCCAACCATTTGTATTTTTCAAATGGTTTTATTTTTTACCAATGGGGGACGAACGATGTTTTCAAATGGCAATATAATAACTGAAAATCCAATTCCGCAAACACTTATAACCGCGATGTATAATTATTATTCCAAAAATCAAATGACGATTGGCGAACTGTATATGTTGTTGAAAATGATAGTGTCAAATCTGGAAGATGAATTGGAAACAATGGGTATGTTGGACACGGCGGAATTTAATTCAAATTCGGTTGGTCCAACCAAAAAATAAAACGCCCCGTTTGGGGCGTTCATATTATTTTTGAACAAAGTGCACACTGTATTGCGGTTTTTTATCCGCGCCAAGTGATGCACGCACGACCTTGTTCGCGGCGGTCTGGACTGCACGAACCAGGTTGTCTTGCGATTTTCTTTCGGCCTTGGACAGCGCATCAATCGCCTTGGTAATCTCGATTTGAATCTGGCGTTTCATAAATCCGGTTGTGTCGGATTCAAAAATGCCCGCACTGGAAACCTCTGGCGTGCCCTTTAAGAAACCGCGTTTATCAACCGGCAAAGTCACAAATATCGCGCCGTTTGAGGCGATTTTTTTGCGGTTTTTATAAACCTGGTCGTTGGCACTGCGTTCGGTTTCACCCTCCATAACAACGAATCCGGTTTCGATTGTTTCGCATACGTATGGTTCTGCGCCATCGGCCAAGGCAATCATTTCACCGTTGCGCACCAACATCATATGTTTTGCGCCACCGCGTTCCATCGCCATTTTCCCGTTCAGCATTTCATTGATATAATCCCCGTGCATTGGAATTGAAACCTGGGGGTGAACCATATCATAGAACCGTTCGAATTCGGGCCGTCCGGCATGACCACTGGCGTGGACATGGTCGGTGTCATAAATTGTGTGCGTGCGGATACCCATACGCGCCAATTTGTTATACAGGAATGAAACATCCTGTTCGCGGCCGGGAATAATAATCGAACTGAACACCACGGTATCCGTCGGCATCAGTTTCAATTCTTTAACTTGTCCCCGGCACAGGCGGGTCAGCATTGCGAACTTTTCACCCTGGGACCCGGTCAGGAATATTGCCTGTTTTTCTGCGGGCAGGTCTTTAATTTCTGCGTGCAGATATACATCGTCGGGTTTCAGGTAACCAAATTCGATTCCCATTTCACGAAATTCCGGCAAACCAACGTATGGCACCGGACTTGGATTGCTGCGTTCTTTGATTGCGGCAACGCGCCCCGCGGCATGTGCGGCATCGGCGAACATTTTCATCCGCGCCAGGCTTCGCGAATAACCGGTAATAATAACACGTCCCGGTGCATCGCGCATAATCTGGGTCAAAGTGTCGCGGACTTGGACTTCGGTTGTTTGAACCGTTTGACGCGCCGACGATGTTGAATCGCACGCGCACGCCAATAATTTCGGGTCTGAACCAATTTCACGCAACCGCGCATAATCAGTTCCTGGCTCAATCGGGTTGTCATCGTTAAACGTCCAATCGCCCGTGTGCAGAATTTTTCCCGCGCCGGTTTTGATGATTAACATTTGTGCTTCGGGTACAGAATGGCTAACGTGGAAAGTTTCAACCGTAAACGGTTTCAAATCCAACGTTGCACCCGCCGCGTCAAATTCCACAATGTCTTTCTTTGGGTCGAAATCCAGTTCGATTCCACGGAAAGTTTTACGCAAAATTTCCGCCGGGAATCGTGTGCAGTAAATTGGTTTGCGGAACTTTGGCCAAATGTATTTTAACGCCCCAATATGATCTTCGTGTCCGTGTGTTATGACGAACGCGACAACATCTTTCTTGCGCTTTTCAAGCCACGTTGTGTCACAGTATTGCACATCACCCGCACCGATTTCTTCTTCCAAGAAACCCATACCGCAATCGACGACCAAAAACTTGCCGCGGTATTTATACAGGTACATATTTTGCCCGACGTGTTCCAACCCGCCCAGGGCCATAAAATAAACCTTGTCATCGTTTTTGTCTGATTCTGGGTCTGTATGGGTCTTGCCCGATTTGTCGGCCGACACATGCACAGACAATTCTTCGTCCGCCGTGTCAATATCAATTTCATCGACCGGTTCTGGTTCGATATGTTTATGTAATTTAACCATTTATAATCCTTTTTAATATTTAACATTTCCGCAATCACGTGATTCCATTACGAATAAAGTTAAATAACTTTATTTGCAGTGAATCAGTGATTGCGGGACTTTCGCGGTGCATACCAACCGCACCACATCGCAAATGATACACGGTTTTTATCAAAAACACAAGGGAAAATAGAAAAACGGTGCATTTACGCACCGTTTTTCACTAACCACTTACACCCGTCGCGGCCGCGGCACCAATGGTGCCGGGACGGACTAACCACTATCTCTGTTTTTCGTTCATTTTCGCAAAAGAATAGTTCATTTTAAGGTGATTCGCATCATAGGTTTTATTCATAATGCCCAACGTATCTTCCACGATAACGATTTCTTCGTTTGTTGGAATCATAAATACTTTGACACGGGAATCCGGTGTGGAAATTTCGCATTCGCCGGCATCCAGGCGCGCCAATGCTTTCTTGTTTTTTTCGGTATCCAATTTGATACCCAATTCTTCCAACCCGGCGCAGAATTGCCCGCGCAGATAATCGTCGTTTTCGCCAACGCCCGCGGTAAAGACCAACGCATCAACGTGCCCCAGTTCGGCCATAAATGCACCGATATATTTTTTAACATTGTGAACCTCCATTTCCAAGGCCAATTTACAGTCTGGATTGGATTCGCGGTTTTCTTCAACATCGCGACGGTCCGCAAAGCACTTTGTAATCCCCAGGTGCCCCGAATCTTTGTTCAAATGTTTTGTCATTTGTTCCGGTGTTAATTGTAATTGTTCCATAACATACAGCAACGCGCCCGCATCAACATCGCCCGGACGTGTCCCCATCATAAGCCCGGCGGTCGGGGTCATACCCAAAGTGGTATCAACCGCAATACCGTTTTTAATCGCAACACCCGATGCGCCCGAACCAATATGCATAGTAATCAGGTTGCATTGTTCGGCGGGTTTGCCCAACATCGCCGCCGCGCGCTTTGACACGTACAGGTGGCTTGTCCCGTGGAAACCATAGCGGCGCACGCCCAAATTGCGATACCACGCATCCGGCACCGCATAGCGATACGAGTATTCTGGCATAGTTTGCATAAATGCGGTATCAAACACGGCAACCTGGGTCGCGTTTGGCAACATTTGACGTGCACTTTCAATACCCATCAGGGATGCCGGAATATGCAACGGCATCAATTTGCGCCACTTTTCAATTTCGCGCATAACATCGTTGTTTATTTCAACCGAAGACGCGAATTTTGAACCGCCCATAACCACGCGATGGCCAACACCACGAATTTCGTTCATGTCAATAGATGCCTCGCGCAACATAAACATAACGACATTCAATGCCTCGTTATGGTCTTTCATAGATGTTTCTTTTTTTTGTTTGGTTCCATCGGGGTATTTCTGGGTGATAAAAGAATCCGGCGACCCGATTTTTTCAACGTTACCACCAACAATCTGTTTTTTGGAATCCGCATCAAAGATTTGATATTTCAAACTGGACGAACCGCAGTTCAAGGCCATAATATACATATTCTTTCCTTTTGGTTGAAATTAAAATGAATTATTACGCGCAGAGTTTAGCACCCGCCCGCCGCGATTTCAACACAAAAAATCCCCCGATTGGGGGATTAAACTACGCAGCATGATAATCACCGCGGAATTCGTTGTATAGATTCATGGCCTTGGGATTAAGACGCGCTTGATTCTTTTTTGCAGATGCAAAGCGGCGTGTGTAAAGTGGACCAGTATGTGAATCACGCCCGGTTTCCAGAAAATCCCAATATGCCATAAGTTCCTCATAAACATTTTTATGTTCATCGTCCCAACTGTTAATTTTCTTTTCGTCTTTCTTAATTGTTTCATCCAATGCCTGGATTTCTGCGGTTGCCTTTTTATATTTATTTATGGCTTCTTGGCGTGAATAAATAGAATCGTTCGTCTTGTTAAGCGTTAATAGGTGCCGGTTATATGTTGGATCGTTGCTAAGATCATCTATTTTGTCTTGGATTTTATTTCCAAGTGTTGATATATCAAAAGATGAACCGCGCGGAAATCCGAGTTTTGTTAATTCGTCTTCATATTTTTCTAATTGTGCCAAGATATCCGCCTGGTTTGCAGACAGCTTTTTTGAAATCTCGGGATCCTTGGTTATGGATTTTTGCCAATCCAGATAACCAATGTGTTCCACCATATCAAGCATTTCATTATATGTTTCCAGTTCAGCATTGATTGGTGCGACTTTGGATTCCAACACGTTTTTCAAATCAATGCGCTTTTCTAAATATTTTTCTTCTATATCCAGGTCGTTATCATTTCTAATTCCGGTTGCATCGCGTTTTGCAATTTGGTTTGTGCGGGTGGCTTCGGTATTGGCCTTGCGCTGTTCAATTTCTGCTTTTGCGGCCACATGATCCGCATCCCATCTATCACTTGCCTGTTTCATACGTTGACCGGTTGCATCCTTTTTATTGTCCATAAATTTTTGATTAAATTTACTGCCCAGTTTTCTTGCATTGTTCCATATGAATGTTGCACCATATCCGGCCCCGATAAAGGCGGCACGAATTGTTTTGTCAATTGCGGTTGTTACGAATTTAACGCCTTCGTTTTTATTCCAAGACAAATCTTTATTAGACATTAGGCTAAATAAATCTTTATCGCCTTTGATTGCATCCATAACATTACTGGTTGTATTGCCATATTTAATAACAGATAACACTTCCAATGCAATCTTGGCTTTGGCAGTTACCTTTGGGTCATCCGCTTCTGCGGCAATAATGATTATTTCTTTCACCAGGCTTTTCATTTGACGACCGCTTTTTAATGCGCCTTCAAATGCTTTTGACATTTTGGAATCAGATTGTAATTCTTTCAATGTTGAAATAAACCATTCAAACGCCCCACGCGCGTTGACGTTATCTTGCAATGATTTTTGTATATTCTTTTCATTTTCAATAATTTTTACTAAACCATCGGTTGGTTTAATTTTGGCTTTATCCAGTGCCTTGCATATATCGCCGGATGATGCATCCATAAATATTCTGTCGCCCTTAAATTTGGAATATTTGTCAAAATACCCCTCGTATGTATTAGATGCCCATTTTCTAATTTGTTGCGGCAATGTTAATTCTTCCTCGCGTTTTTTGGATACAAAATCCTTGGATTCAGGATTCGCATAGTCCATATCTGTTTTTGTTTTTTCTATCGCCGCAGATACTTGTTTATCACTGCCTTCATACTGTTTAAATGCATCAAAAACTTTTTGTTCGCTATACAGTTCTTTAAATATAGCGGAATACTTTAATTTAAATTTATCTTTTGCGGTGTTGCTAATATGTGATTCTGTCCAGGCGCCATAATCATCCGCAATGCGATTGTTTAACACAGATTTTACCAAATGTTGCAAAGTATTTTTCTTGGCTACATCTGTTTCTTTATCGATAATATTTTTTAATAATTTATCAACACGTTCTTTGATTGCATCGTTACCATAGTTTGTAAATGATTCAGCAACATTTTTCAACGTAGATTGAAATTCGTCGTTCTTGTTGTAATCTTCTTTTTCCGCCTTTTGTATAAAGTTTTCCAGCGAACCATTTAATACAGAACGCAAAATTACCTGTAATTCACCGCCCGATGTTGGATAATCTTTTATAATTGTTTTCAATAATTTAACCAAATTATCAATGGATGTTTTGGTGGTTGGACGTGCTATACGACTGGAATTTTTATCTGAAAATGTATCATAAAAGTTATTTATAAAGTTATACACTTTGGCATTGTCAATATAGGCATCCCTATTTTTCTTTAGCCCATCAAATGCCGTTTGACATGCCAAATATAATTGTTCTAAATCTTCATCCGGTACATCGTCAATGTTTGGGTAATCCTGAATTTTAAAGAAACCATCTGGCGCGGGCTGGCGTAAATATTTGGTGGGATTTGTTGGGTCTTTTTCTAAATAACCGGCCCATTTTTTCATATTGTCGGTCATATTATTTTTTGACACAAAATCCTCGAACCGGATCCAACGTTCATAATCATTATCTTGCATATCATGCAAGCGATGTATGCTGAAAAATTTTTTCAAAAAATCTTTACCGTTAACTGCCATATGCACCACCTTTGGTTCTGCGCCATTCACACCCATATTATAATACAAAACACCGCTGATTTCAAGGATGGGGTGCCGCACCGGGTCAAAAACAAAAACCGACACAAGGTCGGTTTTGATTTTTTGGTGGGGCCACAGGGACTCGAACCCTGGACCCAATGATTAAAAGTCATTTGCTCTACCAACTGAGCTATAGCCCCAGAACTTTCTGTCTTTTCCCAGCAGTTCGGGGCAAATTATGACACAGTTTTATAAAAAATCAAGAAAAAATCACAAAAAATACTAATTTTTATTTTTTTTGTTTGTCCTTGGCACGGATTTGAATATCGCGCAGTTTTTTATATTCGCCGTCCAGCGCCACCAATTCTGCGTCGGTTCCTTGCTCTATGATATGTCCGTTCTTGATAACACAGA
Source organism: Candidatus Enterousia sp. (assembly GCA_045546075.1). GTDB lineage: Bacteria > Pseudomonadota > Alphaproteobacteria > Rs-D84 > Rs-D84 > Enterousia. Next base: position 41,500 of record JAZQCF010000010.1, on the reverse strand, counting down.
TTATATCTGCATCAAAGATAGTGGACAATCTGTGCGCAATCACGAATGTTGTGCGTCCCCGCATCAGGTCTTTCAATGCTGACTGAATTAATTTCTCGCTTTCGGTATCCAATGCACTTGTTGCCTCGTCCAACAACAGAATAGGCGCATCCTTTAATATTGCGCGCGCAATGGCGATACGTTGCTTTTGCCCGCCCGACAGTAATGCGCCACCTTCGCCAACGCGTGATTCATACCCGTTTGGAAATTCCATAATAAAATCGTGTGCGTTCGCGGCGCGCGCGGCGGCGATAACAGCTTCATGTGTTGCGTTGGGTGCGCCGTATTTTATGTTCGCCTCTATCGTATCGTTAAACAAGAACACGTCCTGGGAAACTTCTGCGATATTCCTGCGCAGGGAATCCAGAGTGTATTTTCGTATGTCACGACCATTTATTGCGATAATGCCGTTCTGGGGTTCATAAAATCGTTCCAGCAAATTGAACATCGTGGTTTTACCACCGCCACTGGGCCCGACCAGGGCGCAGACCTGACCCGCCGGCACGCGCAGGTTGATGTTGTGCAAAACCGGTTCTTCGGGAACATAGGCAAAATCCACATTTTTGAATTCCACCGATGGTTGCACCGCGCGCAGTTCGATTGCATCGCGTGCGTCACGAATTGTTGGCTTTGTGTCCAGGAAATCAAACAAAATTTCCGCCGCAAGCAATCCGTGTTGCACCGTGTCACCAACACCGGTAATGGATTTGGCAGGTTTATATGCCGCGGTCAACGCCAACAAAAATGCCGTAAAATCACCGGTTGTGATTGCGCCACTAACAATAAAATGTCCGCCCAAAATCATCGCCACACACAGCCCAACCGATATTACCAATTCCATCAATGGCGACCGCATACCGTTGGCCTGGGTGCTTTTATATGAATTTACAACGGAATCATTCAAAACGCGCCCGAAACGTTTAATTTCAGCGTCCTGGGTGGCAAATGCCTGAATTGTTTTCATACCGCGCAAAGTCTGGTTTAATTGCTGGGCAACATTATTGGCGATGCCGAACGATTGTCGGGACAGTTTCCGGCGTTTGCGCATAATGGCAACCATAGGTATCATAAGCCCCGGCACCAAAAACACCAATATCGCGCACAACTGGGGGGCATAGTAAATCATCAATCCCAATGTTATCGCCAATGTGGCAATTTGTTGAATTGTTTTGACAATCGTTCCGGTTACCAGGTTCAATACCGCGCCGGCCTGGACACCAAAGTAATTCAAGTATTTGCCGATGCCATCACCATAGAATCCAGAAATATCCATATGCATCATATGTGAATAAATCCGCTTTTGCAGATGCGCCGATGCGGTTAATCCCGCCTTGGCCATAAGCAGCGAACGCGCATATCCAAACGCGCCCTTTAATGCGAACGCCAATATAATCAGCAATCCAATTATATATGTTGAATTCATATTTTTTTCGATAAATGCCTGGTCAACAACGCGTTGAACAAGGGTTATCGTGTAACCTTCGGCCGCCGCGGCACAGATGGTCGCGATAATCCCTGCAAGCAACCATTTCCATTGGGGTTTTCCCACTTCGCGCCAGATGCGGCCGTACAGTGACCATTTGATGCGCGCATTTGACGCGTCACCGTGAATAAAGTTTTTGACTTTGTTTATAATTTTCTTCATAGCACGCCAATTATAGAAATTACCGCCCTGCGTGTAAAGATTTATTTTTTAATTGACTTTCACAATAAAAACACATAAAATACGCGTCACAGAGTTCTGGGGTTGTAGCTCAGTTGATTAGAGCGCCTGATTTGCATTCAGGAGGTCGTGGGTTTGAGTCCCATCAGCTCCACCAGAATAATAAATCGCATAAAAATCGCCGAAGGGGGTGAATACTGTATGGTTAAGGTTCTTGTACGTGATAACAACGTCGAACAGGCATTGCGTGTTGCAAAACGCAAATCACAGAAAGAAGGTCTGTACCGCGAAATGAAAGAACGTCAGCGTTATGAAAAACCAACAACAAAGCGCAAACGTTTGAAAGAAGAAGCCGTTCGTAACGAAAAGAAACGTCAATCAAAACAAAGAATGGTTTTCGGATTCTAATTAAAAAAAACGCCCGTCGGGGCGTTTTTTTTTACACCCGTCATCCCGACGAAAGTCGGGAACCCTTTTTTACCGTTGATTTTTAATTACCCTTATAGGTATTTGTTCGTATTGTATGCGCATCGGCCACGCGGTATAATGGTGGTGTCAATTATGACAAAACCAACAATGGGAGAAAAAAATGAAAGGTTTAACAGATTATATCCTTGCGCCATTAACATTTATTGGTGCGATAAATTGGGGATTGGTCGGTATATTCGGCTTTGATTTGGTTGCGTGGTTGTTTGGTCCCGCCACAATGGTATCCAATATCGTCTATGCAATTATCGGCGTTGCCGCGGTTATATGGTTGATATTGATGTTTATCGACCGCCCAATGCGATAAGTTTTTGCGACTTTCATATGCAAAATGATTCGGTTTTTGTCGAATCTTAATCCGCCGTTATCCCGGCGGATTTTTATTGAATAAAAAAAAACGGTGCAATCGCACCGTTTAATTTATTGCTAATAATAACCACTTTTCACTGTTCCACCACGTCGTGGAATATTTCGGCCGGGATTGTGCCACCGGTAATCTTAGGACTCATTGGTGTAAAATCATCGTTGCCGACCCACACGCCCAAAATAAACTTATCATTTGCACCAACAAACCATGCATCACGGTTTTCATTACTGGTTCCGGTTTTACCACCAATAACACCGGCGGCGGCGGCGCGGTGACCCGTTCCGCCGGGTGCGACAACATCCGCCAATAATTCCGTCATATATTCTACTGTGTCGGGCGACAGAATTTGAATAGCATCGGACGGGTTGCGTTCATATAATACTTCGTCACGCGAATTCACCACGCGTGTAATAGAATAGGGCCGAACCGATTTCCCATCATTCCATATAACGGCATATATCGTTGTCAAATCCATCAGGTTCATTTCTGATGCACCCAAAACGGTTGAATATTCACGGCGCAGTTTATTTCCCACGCCCAAACGTGATGCCATCGCCAATACTGAATCAATTCCATATTGTTCGGTCAGTTTTAATGGCACCGAATTCACACTTTTCGCGAACGCGGTCGCCAACGATATATCGCCATAATATTTTTCGTTATAGTTTTTGGGGTTATAGTCCCCAATGGCAAACGGTGAATCGTTCACAAAACTGTCGGGGCGCATACCGTTTTCCAACGCAACCAGGTACACAACTGGCTTGAACGCACTGCCGGGTTGTCTGCGTGCGGTTGCGCGGTTAAACTGGCTGGCCTGGTAATCGGGGCCACCGACCATTGCGCGAATTGCGCCATCGCGTGCGATGGCAACCGCCGCGGCCTGATATGTGCCCAAATGTTCCGGCATAACGTGCGTAATTTTATTCTGTAATTTTGTGTCGATTGTTGTATGAACATACACATCCGTTTCCATAATCCCAATTTGCGATTTTAATTCTTCGGTCACAAAGTCCGTCCAATATCGATACAGGTTCGTGTCTGGTGCCCCGGTTGCCGGTGCCAATTCGGCCGCCGCCGCGCGCGCAGTGTTTATATCAATGAAACCCTGGCGCACCATTTCCTGTAATACAACGCGGGCACGTTCAAAGTTTTTATTTGGATGCCTGAATGGACTGTATGTGGTTGGTGCCTTTAACATTGCGGCAATCTGGGCCGATTGGGCCAATGACAATTCGGTTGCGGAACGTCCAAACAATGTGCGTGCCGCCGCGTCAATGCCACGCATACCCCCAACCAAAGACACACGATTCATATACAAATCCAGAATTTGATTCTTGTCAAAACGATTTTCCAACCAATACGATAAAATCAGTTCTTGGACCTTGCGCGATATTTTCTTTTCCCGCGAAAGGAAAATATTTTTTGCGGTCTGTTGAGTGATTGTTGAACCGCCAACCGCGAACCGTCCGCGAAACATATTTAATACGACCGCGCGAATCATTGCACGCGAATCAAACGGCCCGTGTTCAAAGAACCTTTTGTCTTCAATGGCGATAATTGCCTGCCATACATGGGGCGGTAAAGTTTCAACCGACACCGGTGTTCCCATAATCTTGTTTGATGCACGAATTTCAACCCCGTTACGGTCCAAGAATACAATCGCCGGCGCGCGCGTTTCGTTCAAAATCGCATCCAACGACGGCATTTGAAAATATATTATTGCAACATAGAACGCAATCCCAACCACCGCCACCAAAAACAGATTAAATAACCATATAAAAATCCGCCATTTCCATGACACCGGTTTTTTATCATCTTTTTTATCACGTGCCATTATTTTTCCCCCGTGTCCGCAATTACGCGTTCGAAATCGTCTTCGCCCCAAATCGTTATTCCCAAAGCCTGGGCCTTGGTTAATTTAGACCCCGCATCCGCACCCGCAATGACTATATCTGTTTTTGCCGATACAGAACCCTGGACCCGTGCGCCCATACGTTCCAAAATTTCACGTGCCGTATCACGATCATATTTGGCAAGTGTCCCCGTAAGGACAATTTTTTTGCCCGACAACGCAGTTTTAATTGTATTTTGTTCGTGTGATTTTACGGCAACGTGTTTCAGTAAATTTTCAATCACCGCAACATTACGCGCGTTTTGAAAGAACGAATAAATCGCGCGCGCCATTGTTTCGCCAACACCGTCAATTTTTATTAAATCATTTATTGTCGCCGCCCGCAATGCATCCAAATTTCCAAAATAATTTGCCAACAACTTTGCGGTTGTTTTACCAACATCGGGAATTCCAATCGCGGTCAAGAATCGCGCCAAATCAATATTGCGCGCACCATCAATCGCGGCGCGCAAATTCGCAACCGATTTTTCACCAAATCCTTCGATTTTTTTAATCTCGTCCCCATGTTTTTCAATCAGCGTAAAAATATCCGCCGGGCTTTCAATCCAACCGCGCGCGATGAACAGTTCCAATTGTTTTGTTCCAATACCGTCAATGTCAAACGCCGGGCGTGATACAAAGTGTTCCAATTCACCGATTCTTTGCGCCGGACACGAAAGGCTGTTAACACATCGATACGCAACCGCGCCGTCTGCGCGCACAACATCCGCGCCACATACCGGGCATTTGGTTGGAAATTCAAAGGCCGCGGCATCCGGCGCACTTTCCGCGACACCGACAATTTGCGGAATAACATCACCGGCACGTTGCACCGTGACACGGTCCCCGACACGTACGCCCAATCGCGCGATTTCATCCGCATTGTGCAATGTTGCGCGCGACACCACCACGCCACCAATATTGATTGGTTCTAATTCTGCAACCGGTGTCAAAACACCCGTGCGTCCAACCTGAATTGTTATCCCGCGCAGGGTGGTTACCGCACGTGCCGCGGGGAATTTATATGCAACCTCCCACCGGGGACTGTTGGCGCGTGCGCCCATCCGTTCCTGGGTTGCGACATCGTTCACCTTGATAACCAGGCCGTCAATATCGAACGGAATATCGGCGCGCGACAAAATTATATCGTTATACATCGATTGAATTTCATCCATAGATGACGCGTGTCGCGCCCACGCGCGTGTCGTCTTGAATCCCCACGATTCCAAACGGTCAAAAAATTCTTCCTGGGTTTGCCAGGTGCGATTTGATACCGCGCCATATGTATATCCAAATGCAGACAGCCGCCGTGATGCGGTAATCTGGGGATTCAGTTGCCGCAATGACCCCGCCGCCGCGTTACGCGGATTTGCGAAAACTTTGTCACCCGTTTTTTCGGCGGCGGCATTCAGTGCGATAAAATCATTGCGCATCATATAAACCTCGCCCCGAATTTCGATTTGTTCCGGATATTCGCCCGAAAGTATTTGTGGTATATCCGCAATGGTTTTTATATTTTCGGTAATGTCTTCGCCGGCAACGCCACTGCCACGCGTCAGGGCGCGCACCAGGCGACCATTTTCATACCGCGCGGCATAGGACACACCGTCAACCTTTAATTCAATAAATAATTCTTGGTTTGGTAATTTGTTGAACCAATCGGCGACTTCGGTTTCGTTAAACACATCGGATATAGACAACATTGGTACCGTATGTGGATATGTCTTGAACTTTGCAGACGGTGCCGCCCCCACGTGGGTTGATGCGCCACGGACCGCCAATTCCGGGTATTCTGTTTCGATTTCCAATGCGCGGCGTTTTGCGGCATCGTATGTCGCATCGTCAACAAGGGGCGCGTCATTTTGGTGATATGCAATATCCCACGCGTTTAATTTTTTGATTAAATCTGCGTGTTCCGCACGGATAAAAAGGTCTGGTACTTTACTCATACCCACATTATAAAAAATTGCCTGTGGTAATACAATTGAAAAAATGATAGAATAAGTATAAATTCATAAAAACCAAAAGGATTCGATATGGCGATGATTTATTGTCGTGAATGTGGCGCGCGCCATTCTGACCGGGCAAAGGCTTGCCCGAAATGCGGGTATGTGGAATTTGATGCGGAAAAATCCGTAGCAATCTATTTGGTGTTGGTTTGGTTGCTTGGGATATTTGGCGCACATAAATTTTATGCCGGCAAAACGAACCAGGGTATTGTTATGTTGTTAATGGGAACAATTGGTTGGTTGCTGATTGTGCCGGGTTTTGCGGTGTGTATCTGGGCGTTGGTCGATTTTATTATAGCCCTGTGCAATATAAATAAACCCGAGAAGATTTTTGTAAATAAAAAATAGACAATAAAAAAACCCGCATTTGCGGGTTTCTTTTTATTTTTCGTCCATCGCCTTTAACAAAATGTCTTTTAATTCGTTTGGCATCATACCGGTTGTGGAATAACCGCAATCAACATGATGAACTTCGCCCGTTACGGCGGACGACAGGTCACTTAACAAATAAACCGCCGCGCCCGATACATCGTCCAATGTCATATTACGGCGCAATGGGGTCTGTTCCGCGTTCAGGCGCAACATCGTCTTGATTCCGCCAACACCACTGGATGCCAGGGTCAAAATCGGCCCGGCACTAATCGCGTTGATGCGGATTTTATCGCGCCCCAAATCGGCCGCCAAATAACGAACCGACGAATCCAATGCGGACTTTGCCACGCCCATAACATTATAATTCGGCACAGACTTTTCCCCACCAAAATAGGTCAGTGTGACGATAGACCCTCCATCAGTCATCAGTTTCGATGCGCGACGTGTCAAATCCACCAAAGAATAAACGGAAATATCCATTGTGTTCTTGAAATTTTCGCGTGTTGTGTCGGCATAGCGTCCCATCAATTCATTTTTGTCGGAAAATGCAATCGCATGCAGCATACCGTCCAAATGTCCCCATTCGCGTTCGATATTTGCAAACAAAGAATCCATTTGTTCATCATTTTGCACATTGCATTCTTGAACGAACTTTGCGCCGATTGATTCCGCAAGCGGCCGCACGCGTTTTTCCAACGCCGGCATAGCATACGGCATCGCGATTTCCGCCCCGTTTTCATGTGCGCGTTTTGCGATGGCCCACGCCATAGACCAATCGTTTGCAACACCAGTAATTAAAATCTTTTTACCCTTTAATAACATAATACTTTCCTTTTGGTTATGTGGAAAAATCATAGCACCAAAAACCCCAAATGGCAATAAATAAAATTTTTACATGGTTTTAATAAAATTTTAGTTGCACTCTAATGCATGACAATTGTAAATAACAGTTCCTGTTGATTTTTTGTCTTCCACCATGGTTAAAAAATCTCCGCCAGCATCGCTACACTCTTTTTCAAGTTTCTTGTAAATATTGCTTTTATAATCATCCTGTGCCAACAGTTCAATCTGTTGGGTTCTGTTTGGACCACATGCAATACTATATTTATCATATTGGGCGCGAACATGCTTTTGATAGTCGGTTAGCTTTGATTGATCATATGAATTTGATTTTTCTGGGGTTGTATTGCTTCTATCACGTTTGAAAGTGCACCAAAAACCGTTATTGTCTTCCCGCGCATCGGACTGACCTATGCTATAACCATAGTTTGTTGTCGCAATTGGTGAGAGGCTGGAATTACTACAACTCAAATTTTTCAACCCATCACATGCGATATATATCTTATCCAAACACTCTGGTTTTACATGTCCAGAATAGTCATACGCTTCTAATCCTTTCGTGTTGCACGCAGCGTCTTGCATGGCTTTGATTATTTCATCACACGATTTTTTTTGTTCGAGTGGGCCCTGCACATTTTTATCGGATGGTTTGCCCGTTGGATTGGTTTCATCTGATTGTTCAGTACCGCTGTGATTCTGTGCCTGTGCAACTGGGGTTGTTTTAGCTGCTGCCTTGGCCGTTGGGGCGGATTCATTTGATTGTTTGTTATTGTTGCGATTTCGCCCAAGGGCGCTTCCGGCGCGCGCCGCGATTTCATCAATATCCGTTTCGTTTGTGTCATTCTTGTTTCCACGTTCATTGACCAGGTAATTTCCGATAACGCCTGTGGCGACGCCCGCGGCGGCCACAAGGCCACCGGTCGTTAATTGTTTCGCGGATTTTTCTTTTTGTTCGGCCCACGCCGACGCATCTTCGCTTTCTTTATCCGTCAATGCACGATATAACGATATCTCGCCACCGGCACCACGTTCCGCCGTCGCATACTGATACAATCCTGATTGTGCGCGGTCGTATAAAACCTCGCTCTCTATCCCACTGCGCAATCCCAATGCCGATTTAGTCGTTTTCAAATTGTCCGCCAATGATTTATATTCACTGTAATATTCCAATAATTCATTTCCGCCGGGCAAGGTTACATCTGTATTTCCAAGGTTGATAATTTTGCCGTCCCCGTATTCACATTGCATTGTTGTAATATATTGCCGCATATCACGTTCGGCACTGCGGTCGGCCCGTTGTTCTGCGATTGCAGATGCGGCCTGCATCGCACCGATTCCGGTTGCCGCGGTTGATGCACCGGTCAGTAATTTATTTGCAAGGCTGTTTTCCTTGTCCCGCGCCGCATCAAGTGCATCCTGGGATTCTGTTAATCTTTTTTCTAATTCTTCGGGTGTTGGCTTTGGTGTCGGTACCGGGGGGTCTGTGGCAACCGCCGGTTCAACCACCGGTTCCTTTGCGGGTTCCGCCGTTTTTATTTTTACACATTTGCCGGTTTTTGGATCTATTTCTTCATCCAGGTTTTTACATCCGGCTGTCGTAACTTCAGCCAGTTTATTTGTACCCGTTAATACAATCTTTGGATTGTTTTGTGCATCGGCCACAGATATTGTTACCGGCTCAAATCCAACAAATCTAAATTCCAGTTTATCATTCAGACTGGTCGGTTGAATCGTAAAATTACCATTAATATCCGTAATCGTATGAATGTTTGAATCCACTACAACGATGGTCGCAAACGGTAAACCATCGCCTGTATCATCAACAACCGTGCCTTTTATTGTGGTATTTCCATCCGCCGGGGCGGCAATCGCGCCGGTGGTGCAAAGCAGGGCGGGCAATAAAATCATAAGCCGAAAAATGCGCAAAATTCCCCCTTTCATAACGATAAAATTATAAAAAAATCTGCGGCACGCTGTCAATAAAAAAGTGGGACATCCAATCGCGACGAAGCGATAGCGAAGACGGATGCCCCACTCACTAACCACTATCCACTAACACTAATTAAGCCAATGCACCCACCGACATTGTGATCCGGCGGATGCCACTGCTGATAGATTTTTCTTTGTTGATTTTCGCGTGAATAATTTCGCCGGTGTTATACACATGCGTTCCACCGCACAGTTCGCACGACACATCGCCCGCGGTTATCACGCGAACCATATCGCCATACTTTTCACCGAATAACGCCATCGCGCCACGTTGTTTTGCCGCCTCTATTGGCATTTCTTCGTGGGCAACATCCATTTTTGCGTTTATCCATTGATTAACCAGGTTTTCAACCGCCGCCTTTTCGTCGTCCGTCATCGCGCGCCCGAACGAAAAATCAAACCGCACAGAATCCGGCGCAACGCGCGAACCGCGTTGTTCTACATCGGTGTTTAACACCCGACGCAAAGCGGATTGCAATAAATGTGTCGCGGTGTGCGCACGTGCCGTCGCCGCGCGATTTTGCATATCGACAATCGTGCGCACTGTGTCACCAACCGATAGTTTTTTCGCAACCGTTCCGCGATGTAAAACTATGCCACCGGCACGTGCAGCCTCGGTCACGGTGACGGCAACATCGTCGCCAATTTTTATTGCGCCCATATCGCCAACCTGGCCACCCTGGGTGCCATAGAAATTTGTTTTATCTAATGCGACTTCGACTTCGTCGCCGGGGGCAGCGGAATCAATAAATTCCCCGTCACGCAGAATCGCCAAAACCGTTGATTCCAGGTTTTCGTCGGGCGCATATTTTGTCGCGTCCACCGTTTCCGGCAAATCGGTCCGCGATTCCCAGAATATTTTGGTGCCACGCGTGTTTGCGCGACTGCGTTCTTTTTGTGCAGCCATTTCGCTTTCAAATCCCGCGACATCAACATCTATATTTTTTTCGCGCAGAATCATTTGCGTTAAATCCAACGGAAATCCATATGTATCAAACAGTTTGAACGCAATCGCACCCGGTAACACATTGCCGTGAATTTTTGGTAATTCGTTATCCAACAATTTCATACCATTGTTTAACATATCGGCAAAAGAATTTTCTTCGTTGGTAATAATTTCCATAACGTGCGCGGCGTTTGTGCGCAGTTCCGGATATGCCGCGCCCATTTGTTCCGCCAATGCCGGATATAATTTTGACAACAACGCCCCATTATGCCCCAACATTTGTCCGTGGCGCATCGCACGACGCAAAATGCGACGAATCACATAACCGCGGTCGCTGTTAGATGGAATAACGCCGTCCGCAATCGCAAACCCAACCGATCGCAGGTGGTCGGTAATGACCTTGAAACTGGTTTTGTTTTCGGGCGTTTCGGCAACGCCGGTAATATCGGTTACCGCACGTTTCAAATTCACAAATAAATCGGTGTCATAGTTATCAATTTTACCCTGAAGCATTGCGGCCCACCGTTCCAGACCCGCACCGGTATCAACATTTTGTTTCGGCAATGATGTCAGTTTTCCATTTGCATCACGATTGTATTGCATAAAAACATCGTTCCATATTTCGACAAATCGTCCACCGTCTTCGTCGGGCGTGCCCGGTAATCCACCCGGAACATCTTCGCCAAAATCATAGAAGATTTCACTGCACGGGCCGCACGGACCGGTATCCCCGGCCGACCACCAATTATCTTTGCCTAAACGAATTGCCTCTTTACCCGCAACCTTGCGCCAAATTGCCGCGGCTTCGTCATCGCTTTCGTGCGCGGTTACAACCAATCGCGCCGGGTCAATTCCAATAACGCGGGTTAATAAATCCCACGACATTTCAATCGCGCCCTCTTTGAAATAGTCACCAAAGGACCAATTCCCCAACATTTCAAAAAATGTATGATGACGACCGTCAAAACCAACGTCTTCCAAATCATTGTGTTTTCCGCCCGCGCGAATACATTTCTGGACATCGGCCACGCGTGGGGCAGGCGGGTTTTCGTTCCCCAAAAAAATTCCCTTCCACGGGACCATACCGGCAACCGTGAACAATAACGTTGGGTCGTTTGGAATCAGTGATGCCGATGGAACAATTTTATGTCCGTGTGATTCAAAATAATTCAAGAATACTTTTCTTATATCGTCATATGTCATTGTATGTGCCCCTTGGTAATTTGCGTGGATTATAAAACTTTATTGATTTTCTGCAACCATATTTTGCGCGGCGGTCAATTCAACCAGTTCAGTGAATTGTTTGATTATGCCGGCAACCGCCCGATGTGCCGCGGCATTATTTGGAACCGTGTGACCATATTTTGTTGTGGCGTGCCCAATTTTGATTGCGACATAGTTTGTTTGATTCATATATATGGGCGACATTTCCGGGTGTCGCATACGCACAAACGCATTCAGGCCCGCCCATAAAAGCGCAGACACCGGCACACGATAGCGTGTGTTTGACAGTATTTTATTAACCGATGGCATTGATATACGCACAAATTCGGCAAATTCAAACATAATATTTGCCCGAATCAGTGTCCCAGTAATATCAAAATGCGGTCCGGTTTTGCCGATTGGTGCGCCACGCGTCCATTTGGGTGAAATCTTGAACACATCGGTCAAAGATGCCGAAAGTGTCGTGGCATTTTGAACGATTGCGAATATGTTTTTATCGACATCGGGCGCGCAAACATCAATCAAAACGTCATCGTCATCGGCAAAAATAATCCAATCTGCCGGAATTTTTTTATCCCGAATATATTCAACCAACCGAATGCGCGATTCCAATTCGCCAAAGTTTTGATTTGCATTTATTATGTGTAATTTCCCGCGTGGATACATTTTTCGTACACTTCGGCGACGCAGTTCGATTTCTGGATTATCATTATGAATAACCAAAGTTAATTTGTGCGCAAATCGGCGCAGTGGTGGTAACGACACGCGCAGTGCGTCCAAATCGAACGTTGTAATGGCGACCAAAATACGTGGTTTACGGTTAAACATAATTAAATTGTAAATAAAACGGACAAAAATTGCAATTAGTTAGTTTTTTGTGATATAATAAGTGTATAAACGGAAAGGTTTAATATGAAAAAGCAAATGATGTCTGCGATAATAATGTTGACCATCATAATATTGATGGCATCGTTTGATTTTTCTTTGGATGGTTCACCACCCATAAGTTTGTCGCCAAATACGGCCGGCCAGGCCTTGTTTGTATGTCCGGCGGCAAGTTCTTTTTGGGATTCAATCGCATCGGGATTTTCATTTTTCCGTGAATATGTTTTAATGGGTTTCTTTTTTGCGGCGATTGTATTGGCATTTATGTGGGGATGGGCATTGTATCAAAACCTGTTAAAAGATTCGTTTAACAAAGATGCATTTTCTAAACCGTGGGGATTTACCAAGTTATTATTTTGGGTGGCGGTCGTTTTATTGATTGTCTTTAACACGCCGAATCGTTACAGAACCGTTGGTATTACGGGGAAAACCGGCGATTATGTATTGTGTGAAAATACTTCGGCGGGTGCCAAGGTTGTGCGCAGTGATTTGGTTCACAGAAAATAGAAAAATAAAAAAATTTGGGATTTTATAAATACATCTTGACTTAAATGGCGGAATTCTCTACGATTCGGTTAGGCAACACAGGCAATGCCCGCGGAAATGGTTCGGTTGGCAATATGAATCGAATCAAACAAGTGGTTTCTGGGGGCATTGCCATGTGATGCTGGGACACCTTAATAAATTTATGAAAGGAGAAACATATGAACAAACAACAATTGATTGAAGCAATCGCAAACGAAGTAGATGTAACCAAGGCAACCGCTGCGGCATGCCTGGACGCATTTATCAACACCGTCACCAAAGTATTGAAAAAGAAAGGCGACGTTCGTTTGGTCGGTTTTGGTACATTCACAACCGCAAAGCGCAAAGCCACAACTGGCCGCAACCCGCAAACGGGTGCCGCCATCAAAATTCCGGCATCTACTCAGCCGAAATTTAAACCTGGCAAGGCTTTGAAAGATGCTTTGAATTAAACTATGGTTTGATTTATGTTTACACCGCCCGGGTCGGGCGGTGTTTTTCTTGCGTTTAAGTAAAAACGCGACAGAAAATGACATATGTGTGAAATCGCAGAATTAAAGCGCATAATCGCCACCAAAAAATCATAAAATATGTTTCATTTTTATAAAATTCAAAAAAGCACTTGTATAAAAATTGTTAATTTATTATCATTGATTTGAACCGTATGTGAAATTGGTTCAGGGCCCTGAGAAGCCTACAAAAAGCCGGCACAGATATGTCGTAAATTTATTATAATTTCCATATTTTGTGCCGTTATGACGAAATCCCCGATGTGGTCGGGGTGCCGATGGTGTATGTATAAAGACCATTGGGGTCATTGCTTTTTGTGATTTTCTCAACACCCTGACCGTCAATTTCCATTGGCGGTTTTTATAAAGGAAATAAAGGGGAAAATATGAGCAAGGTATTATTATTCAGTACAATTAGTGTTGGTTTGTTGGGCGCGGCGTTCGCAGATACCCAAACGATAACTACACGTGACTATGTTGACACGGCGGTTGCAACGAAACAAAACAAAATCACTGCAAGTGGGACCGGCGGCCAATACAATATGCCGATGCCTGATTCTGTTATAACCGATACAGATACAGACGGTGTTGTCGCAAAAAGATTTATTATTGAAGGAGACAATAACGGTGGTCGCAGCGATCTGTTTTTTGGCGATAATGATTGGTTGGGCAACCAATTAGCAGTTGGCAATTTGGCAAATTTCTTAGGTAATGATAACAACGCTCAAGGCATAAATGAAACAGGTATAAAAACCGGTGTTGTTTCAATAGGGGTTCTTGACGAGGCGTTCAAAAGAAGGCAAATTATTACCAATAATAAACAAAGTAAAAAGCGTTGTGTTCGTTATCTTGATGGTGCGACTGAAACCAGTGAAAATTGCTTGTTATGGGATTTTCCGGATTAAAAAAACGCCCACACGGGCGTTTTTTATAACCATTAAAACAAATATTTAATTGTTGCGCCACCAAACCAACCGGTGCGACCACCATCGTGACGACCAACATTTATTCCAAAATTCAAATCATCCACAGACTTTTCAATTTTGATACCGTATTCAAAATAGTCTTTGGATTCAATAGATGATATTTTTGAATACTCAACGTATGTTTCGCCACCATCGACAAAATTCATAACGTATGCACCGCGTGCGCCAACGGTCCAACCATCACCGACATTTATGTTGGCATCAATCGCCGGCGTTAATTCAAAAACACTGAAATTTTTGTTGTTAATATTTTGACCGTTTTTCAATTCATAATTTGGTGAATAAATCCAGGTATATCCCCCGCGCACATTTGGTTTCAGGACAATATATTCATCAATCGCGAAATTATACGCCACATCCATATTAAACGATACCCAAATGTTGTTAAAATCATCTGTGGTTGGTAATTTACGGACGTTGTTTATCATTAAACCAAAGTTTCCAACCGCGTTGATGTCAAAATTGTCAACCGTTCTGTGTGCGAAAATGCCAATAAACCCGCCACCTTGACTTATGCGCAGTTCTTGGTTTTTAATGTCCCCGCCAACATAACCACCAAAGAATTTCAAATCCAATGGGCGACCATACATCGTTTCAAAATTATTACCAAATTCAATCATTGCCAAATCCATGGTGGCATCCATATGTGGATGTGATTTGAATTTTACATTTTCGTCTATGTGTTGCCAATCTGCGCCGATATACGCATTTGATACATCACCGCCGTTGCGGCCCGTCAAAGGTAAAACCCCCGTGTCATCACCATATTCGCCATAGTATAACATTTCACCATACTGTTCTGCGTCAACCGCATTATTTTCCGTTTTTTTGGCATCACGTCGCGTCGGCAAAATAATCGCCCGGTTCACAATATTGTGTTGCATCGCCATAATGTTATATGCGGCGACCCCGTTTGCAGCGTATGTGAAATCGTCCGCCATTGCGTTCCCACCACATAATGTTGCGATTAAACCAAATGTAAAAAAAGCCGGTTTCATAGGTGTTTCCCCCTTGTTATTCTTTATGACAAAGTAATCATAACACATAAAAATATATTTTGAAAAGTTTTTATTGTTAAAATTTAATTTTTTATCTAGAATGTTCGGCATGAAAAAAAATTCTGCAATTAAATTGGACCGCCCGATTGTTATGGTTGGGCTTATGGGGGCGGGCAAGACCAGTGTGGGTCGCGCGTTGGCGCATCACCTTGGGGTGCCGTTTGTCGATTCGGACAAAGAAATCGAACGTGCCGCCGGTTGCAGTGTTGTTGATATATTCTCGCTTTATGGCGAACGGGAATTCAGGCGCGTCGAACAACAGGTTGTTTCGCGTCTGTTGGATACGCCACCAACGCCCAAGGTTTTATCCACCGGCGAAGGTGCGTTCATAACGCCCGCGGTTCGGGACAAGGTCTTGGCCGGGGCGATAAGCATATGGTTAAAGGCGGATTTGGATTTGTTGGTGAAACGAACCCGTTTTCGCGATACACGCCCGCAATTATTGCACACGGACAGTAAAAAAATCCTTGCTCAATTAATTGCAGAGCGGTATAACACATATGCATTGGCGGATATAACCGTTGAAACGTTTGACGAAAATCTGCGTAAAACGTTGGCCAAGGTTGTTGAGGCATTGGAACAACATTTAACAAAGGAACAAAAAAATGGCAATAAGTAACTTCTTCAAAGAATTTCGCAATTTTGCGGAACGCGGTAACGCAATCGATATGGCGATTGGTATCATCGTCGGGTCTGTGATGACAAGTGTCGTCAATTCATTGGTGACTGATATTATTATGCCCCCGATTGGATTATTGATTGGTGGTGTTGATTTTTCCCAGTGGTTTTTTGTTATCGCGGGTGGTGCAGAACAGCACTTTAATACGATTGCCGAAGCCCAAGCGGCGGGCGCAACCACAATTAATTTGGGTCTGTTCTTGAACACGTTAATCAGTTTCATTATCACAATGTTTGCGGCGTTCTTGATTGTTCGTATGGTGAACAAGATGAAATCCAAAAAGGCGGTTACGACAACAACTTGTCCGTATTGCAAACAGACTGTTGACATCACCGCAACAAAATGTCCGCATTGCTGTTCAACACTGACCCCCGGGACAGTCAAACCGGCCGAAGAAAGCGATTTGAACAAAGGCATCAAGAAATTGAAAAAGATTGTGAAAATCAAAAAATAAAAATTTACACCAATATAAAACCGCCGCAATCCGCGGCGGTTTTTGTTTTTTATAATTATTTTCGTAACAGATAATATGCGTCTTGCAAAAACGCAGATTTTCTTTGTGTTTTATATTGTTTGACAATCCGTGGACCAAAAACATCGGGCGAAATGCGATATAAATTAAATTTTGTTGCGTACTTATCCAGGCATTCTTGACCATATAACCTTACATGATCTGATTGATAATATGCTTCTTTTCGTGCTTCTGGGGATGTTATGTTGTTATCTTGATAGTTTTTTTCTATGTTTTTCGAATAAGGAATATTTATTATACAAATGCCCCCTTGCTTCAAAACCCTTAAACATTCTTTTATACATTTTTCTTCTTCTTGAATATGTTCTAACACCTGGTTGTGTATTACAAAGTCAAAAGAATTATCTTCAAATGGCATATTTGTGATATCGCCTTTTACAATATTTTGTGCATATCCATACAACTCGGGGTATAAATCCATCAAGCAATAATCAATATTTTTATTTTTTGTAATCAAATTATAAAAGACCATTTCTGGTGCGATATGTAATACACGGATTTCCCGGGTTGTGTCCAAAAACAGCATTTTATATATGAAATATAAAAATCTGTGTCTTTCAAGTGCGCCACATTTTGAACACCGCGCGTGTTTTCTAATCTCTTTGTCATTTATCATATTTTCAAAAAGTGTGAATTCCCCACAAATTGGGCAAAAAAGCCTTTTGTAACCAAGGCGAGTGAAAAAATTTTGCATACCGTTTGCCTCTAAATAATTAATACGTATAAAATAATAAAATTTTGAAACTATATCAACAAAAATCATTAAGGATTTTGGTGGCGGCAACCTTTCGTTTTGTGTGTGGACCTGGCCCATCGGCGTTTAATTGCGTCTTTGCCTGCGGCAAAGACGGATGGGGCGGACCCGTCGCGACATAGCGAAGCGAAGACGGATGACCGGATTGCTTCGCCACCTTGCAAAATTTGCCCTTTGGGCGAACCGGCGTTATTCCGCCTTTTTGCCACGGTTCGAACCGGCGGCTTCGCCGGTTCAAATCCAGATACAACACACTGTGAATTCAAAAAACATCCCAAATGGGATGTTTTTCAAATTCATGGGGCGGACCCGTCACACGAAACTTTGGTGAAGTGTGATGACCGGATTGCTTCGCCAATGTTGAAACATCCACCTTTGCAAAACGCTACGGTGGACCGGCATACTCCGTCTGCCTTGTTTCAACATTTCGAACCGGCTAACCTCGCCGGTTCGAACTCGAACATTCACGATTATAAAAAATCGCCCCAAATGGGACGCTTTTTTATAATGGGGCGGATGACCGGATTCGAACCGGCGACATTCGGTACCACAAACCGACGCTCTAACCAGCTGAGCTACATCCGCCATGCGAAACGCAGTCTATCATTAAAATATTCGGTTTTCAAGGTTTTTCTTTTTCCCTTGCCATATATGTGTGAAATTTAGTATTTTTAACGTGTAATGAAAACGGAACTGTTCGATTTTTTGAATACAGACCTGCAATTCATTCGCGGGGTGGGACCGGTTTTGGCGGCGCGGTTTAATGATTTGTTGGGTGGGCGGCGGATTTTGGATTTTATGTTGCACACACCCGTCTATGTCAAAGATCGCGGCCTGATTGATTCTATTGCGAACGCCGCCCCGGGTGAGGTTGTTACAGTTATGGTTCAAATTAAATCCCAAAAAGCGGGGCGTTCATTTGGTCGTCGGCGCAGCCCAACACAAATACTATGCGCCGATAAAATGGGCAAGAATATTATTATTCAATTCTTTAATGTCAATTACCTGGATTATTGGTTAAAGAAATTACCGGTTGGTGAATGGCGGATTGTTAGTGGTAAATTGGAATCGGGCCGCACGCCAACAATAAATCATCCGGACTTTATCGAAGAACCTGCGCACGCCGATAAAATTCCCCGGGTCCAGGCGATTTACCGTTCTGGCGAGGGTATTACCCAGAAAACATTTACAAATATCCGGGACCAGGTTTTTGCCACATTGCCCGATAAATTGGTGGGTGCGGACGAACATATTGTGGAATTCTTTGATGCGTTGCGCCGTGCGCATTTTGCCGAAACAAACGAAGATTTATTACCAAACGCAGATGATATTGTAAAATTGGCATATTTTGAATTATTGGCGCATCAAACCGCGATAGCAATAAATCGTCGCACACGTCACGACGCACGCCACCGCCGCACACTGCGCGCAAAAAAATATGATTTGTTGGATAAATTCTATGCGTCGTTGCCTTTTGAATTAACGGGTGCCCAGAAATCTGCGGTTCGTGATATTGCCGCCGATATGTCGCGCGAATTCCCGATGATGCGCCTGGTCCAGGGTGATGTCGGTTGTGGCAAAACGATGGTCGCGGCGGCGGCAATGATTATGATGGCGGAATCCGGGGGACAGACGGCATTACTGGCACCAACCGATACGTTGGCGGGGCAACATTATGCGAAATTAAAGCCGATATGTGATAAATTGGGCCTGGTGTGCGATTGCCTAACGGGGCGGGACAAGGGTGCGTCACGCCGTGAAAAACTAATATCACTGCGGTCGGGCCGAACGCGCCTGGTGGTGGGAACACACGCATTGTTTTCCGCGGATGTAGAATATAAAGATTTGGGCCTGGTAATAATTGATGAACAGCATCGTTTCGGTGTTGCCCAACGCGAAGCCCTGCGAACGAAAGGTAATAATCCCGATGTTTTGGCGTTGTCGGCGACACCGATTCCGCGAACCCTGTCAATGACGATTTACGGCGATATGGATATTTCCATTATAAATGAAAAGCCCGCCGGCCGTATCCCGATTAAGACAACAAAATTGCCAATCACACGTATGGATGCCTTGATTGATCGTCTGCGCCCACAAATTGTATCGGGGGCCAAGGTTTTTTGGGTATGCCCATTGGTTGCGGAATCTGATGGAACCGATGCGACCGCCGCCGAAGAGCGTTATAAAGAACTGACCAAAAACTTTACGTGTGTGGGATTGGTTCACGGGCAAATGTCGCGGGACGAACGTGATAAAATTATGGCAAAATTCGCGGACCCAAATGGCGATATTAAAATATTGGTTGCAACCACGGTCATAGAGGTTGGAATCGATGTTCCCGACGCGACAATAATGGTTATTGAAAATGCAGACCGGTTCGGGTTGGCGGCGTTGCACCAACTGCGCGGACGCGTGGGACGCGGGAACGCGCAATCGTTCTGTATATTGTTGTATGGGCGCGCCGTGTCACCGGATGGCCTTAAACGATTGGATGTGTTGGTTGACACCGATGATGGGTTTGTTATCGCCGAACAGGATTTAATGATGCGCGGTGTTGGCGAATTATTGGGAACGCGACAATCGGGTTGGATAAATTATCATTTTGTTGATTATCGCGCGCACAGGGATTTATTCAAATTGGCAACGCGTGCGGCAACCGATATGGTATTGGTCGAACAATGGGTGCGCGATTTAATGTTTATATTTGACCGAACGGCGACATTGGGGGCATGATGCGGCGAATAATTGTTGCATTTTTATGTATGATTTTTTGTGTGACGGCAAATGCCGCATCGGTAATTCAAGACACTGAAATAGAATCTGTGATTGGTGAAATTATTAAACCGATAACAACGGCGGCGGGTGTTTCAAACGCAACGATACGTATTGTCGATGATGATAGTTTTAATGCCTTTGTAATGGGGGGGACCGATATTTATATACATACGGGATTATTGACACGTGTTCGTACGCCAAACGCGCTGCGTGCGGTTATTGCGCACGAATTGGGACATACGATTGGCGGTCATATGGCACAAATGTCTGCGCGAATGTCGGCAGAAATTCAGCGGACAATGATGATTCAGGCGTTGGGTTTGGGTTTAATGCTGGCGGGGGGAAATCCGTCTTTGGGGGCGGGCGTGATGGCGGGCGCATCGGGCATTGCACGTCAATCTATGTTGGCTTTTTCGCGGGACGAAGAACGTGTTGCGGACGATATGGGCGTTGATTTAATGGTGCGCGCCGGATACAACCCAAATGGATTTATTGATGTATTTGAACAAATGCGTGATATGACCGCACATTTGGAATCACGGATAAACCCAAATGCAATAAATCACCCACTTACCACGGAACGATTGAAAAACGTGCGCGATAAATTGGATGCGCCGGATATTAAATCCAAGAAATTCAAAACGGATACGGATGCGACTGTAAAAAAATATGATATGGTGCGCGCCAAGTTAATTGGATATCTGGATGATGCGTCACGTATCAAGACAATTTATCCAAACACGAACAAAACCGACGCAGCAATATATGCACGCGCCATTGCGAATATGCGATGGGGAAACCTGGCGGGGGCGGCGGTTGGGACGCGAACACTGATTGCGCGCAATCCAAAAAATCCATATTTTTATGAATTGTTGGGGGATTTAGAATATCGGTATGGTCATTATGACGATGCGGTCAACGCATATGAACGCGCATTAGAATTGCGCCCAAATTCACCACAAATAGAAACGGCATTGGCATTGGTTTTGGTGGAACGTGGCGGTGCGGGTGATGCGGCGCGTGCGGCGGAACTGTGCCGACGGGTTATATTAATGGATGCCGCACCGATGACATATTGGGTGTTGGCGCGTACGTATGATGCAGATGATGGACGCGCCGATTGGGCGATGGCCGAATTCTATAATATGCAAAATAACGACAAGAAATCGCGCGAATACGCGCGCCGTGCGAAAAATCGCCTTAAACCTGGCACACCGGAGTATATCAAGGCCGATGATATATTAAAAACCACGAAATAGGGCGGTTTAATTCAAAACCTGTTTTTGTAATTCAATCAGTTTTTGTGCACCCGCCGCCGCCATATCCATCAATTCGCCAAGTTGTGTTTTTTCAAACGGATGTTGTTCGCCGGTTGATTGAACTTCGATGAAACGACCGGATTCGGCAACAACAAAATTCGCATCCATTTCGGCGGCACTGTCTTCGTCATAATCCAAATCTAATA
This sequence comes from Candidatus Enterousia sp., assembly GCA_045546075.1. Lineage (GTDB taxonomy): Bacteria > Pseudomonadota > Alphaproteobacteria > Rs-D84 > Rs-D84 > Enterousia. The sequence goes on along the minus strand of JAZQCF010000010.1, from coordinate 19,506 downwards.
CCAATTCATTATTCCACAGGCCGGCCGAAACCGCGGCAACGTGTTCGCGGATTGGGTTTTCGTGTATGCGGCCTGCGTCCATAATCCAACGTACGGCCAAACTTAATGCGACAAAGCCACCGGTAATTGATGCGCAACGCGTTCCGCCATCGGCCTGAATCACATCACAATCTATTGTAATTGTGTGTCGTCCCAATATTTCCATATCAACCACACTGCGCAACGCGCGCCCAATCAGGCGTGATATTTCGGCACTGCGATGGTCGCGCATAATCGCATCGCGTGTTTTTCGCATTCCGTTCGCGCGCGGCAACATAGAATATTCCGCCGTAACCCATCCACCGGTTTTGTTTTGCATACGTTTCCACACCGGTTGGTTCAAATCAACGGTTGCCGTGCACAGAACGATTGTTCCGCCCATTTTAATCAGGCACGAACCTTCGGCCCATTTGTTCACCCCGGTTTCCATTGATACCGGACGCATTTGGTTAGATTTTCGCAAAGATGGTCGCATGTGGCACCTTTTTTGTTTTGGTTGGAACCCCAGTATAAAAGAATATACGCCGATTGCAAATTTTTTCTTTGTGGTGGTCAAAAAAAACGAACGTTTTTGTCCAGTATTTTTTTGAAAAAAATTATTCAGTAAAATCAATAACCGGAAAGTCCGCAAAAAGGGGGGACAAAAACGTTCGTTTTTTGTTACCATTATAAATATAAAATCAAACAAGAAAAAGGAAGGGGCATATGAGGATTTCTGTACTTACCATTGGCGCAATCGCATCAATTATCGCAATCAATTCAGTTTTCGCAGACACAACCATTACAACCAAGGATTATGTTGATACAAATTTTCAAACCAAAATCCCGGCGGGTTCATTCGGTGAAAACAATAGTGTTGTTACATACGGGGCAAATGCCGGGGATACACAGGAAAGATTGATATTACATCCTACGACGACAATAAATGATGACAGCTTAGGAAATTTTTTGCTTAATGGAAAGCTTTTTGATGATCACGTAATAATTAGACTATTTAAGCAACAGCTGGGTGCAACCGATGAACAATATGATGATGCATTGTTACCGGCAAAATATATAAACAGGGGGCTTGGCGCAAAACAATACAAAATTACCCCGGGCACGACGGGCAGTGTTGTTACATATAATGGTACAGACACAAATCGCAATGGGGGTGCATTGTTCAGCGAACGTGCGATATATGACGGTTCGACAACGTATGATTCAACGACCGATGCGAATAAACTTATTACCGCCGGTGCCGTTGACAACAAGCAAAATAAAATGACCTGTACGCGGTGGTTGGATACGCCGGAAAATCCAGACCACACGGATGAAAACTGTTTGTTATGGAGTATCGCAAATTAAGTGCGCCCGCAAATGCGGGTGTTTTTCTTTTGACAATACTCATACTTGCTTTTTATTTGCGGGGGTGCTAGAATTCATCCTGGATATGAACAAATTTACACCAGGGGGTTATGATTATGAAACGTTCAGATATTGTTCGTACAATTCGGGTTCAGTTTAAGCGTATGCGGACCGCAGATGCCGCCGCGGTTTTGGACACCGTAACGGATTATATTATTGATTCTGTGGCCGGCGGAAATCGCATTGAAATTCGTGGTTTTGGTACTTTTCAGCCGCGTCCACGCGCAACCAAGGTTGGTTATAATCCGGTAACCGGCAAACCGATGAATTTGCCGGCAAATACGACAATTTTGTTCAAACCAAGTCGTGAATTAACCAAGAAAATGAATGGATAAATTATGTTGTTCGGGAAAAAAACCGGAATTAAAAACAAAGACCGCGAAAGATACGACCGCGTGCGCAAATTAATGTGGATTAAATGCGAAGCGTGCGACAAATTGGTCTATTACAAAGACTATAAAGATAATCATTATATTTGTCCGCGGTGTGGGCGCGCGTTCATTATGAATCCAAAACAACGTTTTGATTTGTTGTTTGATGACCGCACGTGGGAAAAGATTCCTTTGCCAACTATGCCGGACGACCCATTGAAATTTGTTGACCGTATGCCGTATGCGGAACGCTTGGCCGATGCGCGGGGTGAAACCGGATATAATGATGCGGTAACAACGGCGGATGGGACAATCGGTGGCATTCCAACAACAATTTGTATTTTGAACGGCGAATTTATGATGGGGTCTATGGGCCGTGTCGCGGGCGAGGCCATAGTGGCCAGTGCCGAACACGCAATAAAAACGCATCATCCAATGATTATGGTCGCGTGCAGTGGTGGTGCCCGTATGCAGGAAAACATACTTTCGTTGATGCAGATGGCACGTACAACCGTTGCGGTGAATAAATTGCACGATGCAGGAATCCCATATATTGTATTGTTGACCGATCCAACATATGGCGGCGTTACGGCATCTTTTGCGATGTTGGGGGATATAAATATCGCCGAATCCGGCGCACGCATCGGCTTTGCCGGTCGCCGTGTTATTGAACAGAATATTCGTGAAAAATTACCGTCAAATTTCCAAACGGCGGATTACTTGTACGAACACGGAATGGTTGATATGGTTGTTCCACGTGCAGAATTAAAATCACGCCTTGAAAAAATATTGGCGGTTTTGATGAAACAGCCACACGCGCCACACGAAATTATTGCGGCAACCCCGGCGGGCGACACATCTAAAAAGGCACGCGGTATGGGTGAAAACGATGCATATGACAAGGTTTTACTTGCGCGCAACGAAAACCGTCCGCATTTCTTGGATTATATCAATGGCATTGTTGACGATTGGACATACCTTGCCGGCGACCGATTGTTCGGTGAAGACGCGGCAATGTGTGGCGGTATTGGGTTCTGGAACGGGTTTCCGGCGGTGATATTGGGCCAAGAAAAGGGCCGCACAATCGAAACGCGCCAGGCACACCGTTTTGGTATGCCAAATCCCGAAGGCTATCGCAAGGCCCAAAGGCTTATGCGCCTTGCGGAGCGGTTTAATTTGCCGGTCGTGTCGCTGTTTGATACGGCGGGTGCGTTCGCGGGCGGCGCGGCCGAAGAACGTGGCCAATCCCAGGCCGTCGCATCATCTATTCAAACGGGTCTTTCAATTAAAACGCCATATATCGCCGTTAATGTGGGCGAAGGCGGGTCCGGTGGCGCAATCGCAATCGGCACCGGTGACCGTGTTTTAATGTTGGAAAACGCGATTTATTCCGTAATTGCCCCCGAATCCTGTGCCAGTATTTTGTGGAAAGATAATAAATACAAGGCGACCGCGGCGGCGGCGATGAAATTGACCGCGGCGGATATGATGGATATGGGTGTGATTGATAAAATTATTCCTGAACCGGCGGGGGGCGCACATACCGATTGGCAAACGACTATGCAGAATTTGGCGACCGCGGTTGGCGAACAGATTAAATTGTTACAGAAAACGCCTGCGGAAAAATTCCCAGAATTGCGCGCGGAAAAGTTCCTGAAAATGACCCGCAAAATTGATAATGTGCCGGTCAAAAAGGCGAATAAAAATACAAAATAATAAAACGCCACCCGAAAAGGGTGGTGATTATTTTTGTCGCGAATCTTGAATCCATTGGTATATAATGTTTGCGGTGCGAAATTCCGGAAACGGATTCTTTTTCTTTAATTTGTGTCGCTTAAATTCTTCTTTGATATGATGCACCAATTCTTGCATTGAAACCTGCTTGCCAATTTGAATTGATTGCGCGCCGCATTGGGTCAGGTTCTTGAAATCCGGGCATTCCTGTTTAACAACGCGCCCAAGCGGCATTATTTCATAAATGGCGATTTTATCGGTGGGTTTTGTTAAAATCTCGTACCAAATAAGTGTTTCAAACGCGGTTTGGGAAAAATGAATCACCGGCACATCGGATTTGATGCATACGTCCATATCAAATGGTTTATGTGCGGTAAAACGCGCGCCCATCGGCACCGCCGTAACATCGGCGATATTATATTCCCCGGCAAAGTGCGAATTATCTGTGATAATTTTATAGTATTTTGGCATCCGTGCACCCCCACACCATAAATATAGTGCGCCCCCGCCCGGATTCAATCCCCGCAAATAAAAACGCCCAACGCGGGGCACAATCGCGGCTTTGCGAATGCAAAGACGGATGGCGGAGCGTATAGGATTGGACTCCCCTTCCGCTGGCGCGGCGGGGATACCCCTCTCCACTCGCAACGATTTGACTGCGCGGGCTTGTCAAATCTGCTCCGTGTCGAACCTATACGGTTCTCGTGACATTATATTCCCACCATTTTTAATGCCCCGCTTGGGGCATAAAAAATGGCGGAGCGTATAGGACTCGAACCTATGGACCGCTATAACACGGTCACGGATTAGCAATCCGCTGCATTACCACTCTGCCAACGCTCCGCAAGTCGTGTCGTGATTATAACAAACACAAAAGCAAAAAATCAAGATAAATTTGCGGTCTATAAAAATTCTTTTTCTTGCACGTCCGCCGGCACGTATTTTAACGCAATTTCAACCTTGTGCCGAATATGTTTAATGTAATCCTCAATCGCGGCCAGGTTTGTTTCGGCCAATTTCAAATCATTTTTTTTGATACAATCCATTGCAATGGTAACAACATCGCCAATTTCCCTTAGTGTTTCATCAATGCTGAAGTGTTGCGTTGTAAATGTCCCGGATTTTACGTATTTCATTGTAATACACCCCCATTTAGCCAAGATTATACAAAATATTGCGAATATCGCGCAACAAGAAAAATTCAATATTTTGCAAATTTTTACATGGTAAACGCTTGTTGTGCCGGCGTGATTTTTTCTACACTTACAATAAGTGGTATTGTGCCATAACTGTTGCAGTACCCAGAAAAAAGGCCGTAAGTGTGAGGCTTAAATGGCTGGTTTTTACCGTAATTTTGGCGACATACGCGCGTATGGCGGGTGGGTATGATTTGCATATTGGCGATGTGACGGTCGCATTACAGAATTCGTGCTCTACCGAACATAAATTAAATGTGAAAATCGGCGACCAGGTTTTATGTGCGCCCATGACGGCCGATACTGTGGCCGAAAAATCATTGCGCGTAAAATTGAATGACACGGTATATACTGTGTGTAATGGAACGTGTGGTGGTGGGGGTGGCGGCGAATATGTTATGCCCGAAACACCACCAGAACCGATTGTTTTGCCCGAAACATGCGAATGGACCCAGACGAACCCGAACGCATATTTGTTGTCGGATGGAAACCAATATTTTGATACAGGTGCTGCGCTTAACCCGGAAAATAATGTGGAAGTGACGTTGCAAGTCATAAATGGTCAAAGCGCAAAAATTTTTGGTTCAATGGGCAGTTCCTGTACATACGATATGACGATAAGAAACGATGGTGTTTTTGCAATACGTATGGGTTCGGGCGCAGTGACCAAAAAATTAGAGTTGGATGAAGCAGTTCGTGTTGCGAAAAATGTCATCAAAACCGAAACATCAAACAAAACCAAAAATTATAAAAATATTTATGTCAATGACACCAAAGTGATTTCTAGTTCAACTGCATCGCGATGCACTTCTACCTATGATTTCTTGATATTGAAAAATAATTTTATTTCTGTGGACAACAGCGCAAACGGCGGTATTAAATTATACCGTATAAGGTTATGGGACGCAGATAATAATTTGATACACGATTATCAGCCGGTTGCGGCGGGAACAAATATATGTGGTGTAATCCCGCCAACCAATGCAATGTGGGATTTTGTGACCAAGGAATTATATTACCCCGCCGGCACCGGAGAAATGGGATACGGTGTTGACCCATAAAGTAAATTGGTGTCAAATGGTCCCCGACATTTTTGGTAGATATACGGCTTGCATAATTTTTACAATTATGCAACAATTCCTGGGCTTCAAAAATAAGGTTTTGGCATGATAGCAAGGCATGAGGAAAAAATTTCAGATAATAAACCAACAACGTTGGTTTCTCAGTTGAAATTTAACAAGGATTTTTTGGAAAAACTGCTTGGCAAATTAACCGTTGGTAATGGGCGGTCCATTCATTTGAATGCTGTTCCGGGGCGGCTAAAAACGCGCCTTGATGTCACGGATTTATCAATCGCCGAAAATCCGGATGATTCTGTGGCAAACGATTTCCTGAACGAATTATTAACCAAAGATAAATTTTCGTTCAAAATATCGTTGAACAAGAAAAATCAACACGATATGTCCGAAGATACAAAACAAAAATTACGTACGGTATCGCGGCGATTGGATGCAATAGTTGTTGATAACGAAGATATGTTTTTGGAAACAGGTATAAAAAATTTTGGTTTTGGGTTCCCATTGTTGATTAAACCAGATATCAAAGATTCTAAAAAAATAATAATCGCGCCAATTTTTATATGGTCGTTGGATATAGAAAAACCAAATGTTAAAAACGAATGGATTATATCTAAAACCGAAGACAGCCCAATAAAGGTTAATGAACTGTTGGCATCCCACATAGAAAATGACGAGAATATAAAAATACCAGAACTTACATCTGGGGAATTGGATGACAATGTTTTGTCGCAACAAGAAATATTGGATTATATCGCAAATTTGTTCAAAGTATTGGATATCAAAGATGCCCCAACAAATTTGTCTTTGGATAAATGCCCAAACAAAGATGAAATAGAATCCGCCACCAAGGACAAGGTATGGATTCAATGGAGTGGGGTGTTTGGACTTTATCGTTCACAAAAAGAATCTATTATCGCATCTACGCGTGAATTGTTGGATAATATCGATGCGTTTAATGCCGAAGATTTGGTCATAGAACCCTTTCAAACATCTACAACATCTTCGTTTGATATGGACCCAAGCCAATCAGAGATAGTCAACACACTAAACAATGATGAATTCAAAATAATCCAAGGCCCCCCGGGAACCGGTAAATCCCAGGCGATTTCTGCGATTATATCAAACGCATTGGCAAACGGTGCCAAAACTTTGGTCGTATGTGAAAAAAAGACCGCGTTGGATGTGTTGGCAAATAATTTACAAAAAAAGAATCTTGATACATTTTGTATAGTTGTCGATGACAGTGCCAAAGACCGCAGGCTTATTGTGCAAAAGGCACGCGATTTATACGACGGTGGTATTTCCGGTGTTCGCGGTTTTGATAAAGCCGCCTTTAAAAAGTCTTATGATAGTTTTATAAAGTTGCGTGATGATGTAAATGGTGCGTATAATGAATCCAGCCGCCCAATTTTTGCGGGTAATAATTGGAAAGAAATTGTTGGTAAATATCTAAAATATTCTAAATCTAATAATTTCGATGCGGTGAAAGACAAATTCGCAAAATTGAACTTTGTATTCACCCCAGAAGAGTTTAGTGAATATATAGAAAAAATTCGTGCCGGCGGAATTTTATATGCCCAAATGGCCGATATAAACCAAGACGTTTTTTCAATATTGAATTTTTCCAAATTGGGCGAAACCGTAACATTAAAAGACAAAAATGAAATCAAAAGCAAAATAGATAATGCACGGACGATTATCCAAGATGCATTAAAGTATGTCGAAAATGGCAATTTTGCTGTAAATACATTATCGATTGCATCCAGTCTGGATAAATTAAATACAACCATGGAACATATTGCCGCATATATCGCCCTGTGTGATTATGCCGATAATTTTCAGGTTCAAACGCTGACGCGTCAATGTGTGATGGATTTCTTGGATAAATTATCTGGATTTAACAGGGGTGTTCAAAAATTACCTGATGTTATTCATACTGTTTCTGTGGACGACGATTTTTTGCGAAAATTTACAATCACAGAAAACATTATTTCATACTGTGACGGGTTAAATGCGTTGGCCATTACTGGTGCACGATTGGCCGGGGATAAATTTAATAATAAAAAAATTGGTGCATTTAGCCGCCTGTTCTCATCGGCCGCGGTCGAGGCCACATCGGTTTTATCAGAAATGCGGTCTTTGTTTGAAAAAATCAGGGGTTCCGCCAAGGGTGCCAATGATTACATGGGTATAAATATCAAACTGAACGATTGGGACCGGTATGTAACGATTCCAGAAATGATGGATGATATAAGGGCGATATTAGATGATGTATCGCGTGCCAAAGAAAAATTGGCGCAATATATAAACGGTGTTGCCACCCAGATTTCCGCGCAACGTTCGTCACTGGAAAAATATAAAAACGCGTGTTTGGATATTATAAAATGCCGTGATTTTATATCCGACACGAATATCGCGCTGTTAAACATATTCCCAAATATAAATTGTTTGAAAACGGGGTATGCCGGAATTGATGAATACCGTGGCGTTTTGGGGGGCTTGGCCAAAGATTTAGATACATTGTACAATAATTTGCAATCATTAAACATTGTAAATTCGTGGATGAAACATCGCGATGCGGACAAAATTTTGTTTGATATTTTATCAAAATTACCAATTTCTGATTGGGAAGAAGTCTTTATTGGTTCGTATTATTATAATTTCTTGTTGGATTTTGAATCAAAATCTAAAAGCGGATTACCAAGAACAGATGCTAAATTGAAATTATTGCGTAAATTATATAACGATTTACAGGAACAAACGGTTAAAAAGATATATGATTATTGGGCCACAGAACGCAAAAATGCGATTGACAGTATAGAAAGCAAATATGGTTTCAAATCATTGTTTGCATTAAAAAGAAATCAAAAATTTGGTAAACGTTTGTCATTGCGACAAATTATCCAGAAAGATTTTCAATCGTTCACATCGTTGTTCCCTGTGGTTATGGTCAATCCGATTGTTGCCAACGATTTGTTGCCCTTAAAACAAGGCCTGTTCGATTTGGTAATTTTTGACGAGGCCAGTCAATTACGTGTCGAAGACATATATACCGCGATGTTGCGTGGTAAATATAAAATAATTGCCGGCGACAGGCATCAAATGCCGCCATCTAACTATTTTGCCGCCGGAATCGATGGTGCCGCGGATTCCACGGATGAAGAAGATGTCGGCGATTTAAATATAAGACCAAACAGTATGCTGGATGCTGAATCTTTGTTGGAATTTTCCGAATATTTGGAAAAGAAAAATATGTCATATCTTGATTTCCACTATCGGTCTAAACATCCGGCATTGATAGAATTTTCTAATACGGCATTTTATGGCCGGAATTTGTGCCCGTTGCCGGTCAACGGCCAAGATTATACACCAATTATCTTAAAAGAAGTCAACGGTGTTTATGAAAGCGGCAAGGGTCATAATATAAATAAACAGGAAGCCGCCACAGTGGTTCAAATACTGGCCGAAATGCCGGAAAATTTGGACGGAACAATGCCGTCTGTGGGGGTTGCGACATTTAACATACACCAACGTAATTGTATCATAGATTTATTGTATGAACGCGCCCAAAATGATGCTGGATTTGCCGAAAAATATAACAAATTAAAGAAAAACGGATTGTTCGTCAAGAATCTTGAAAATATCCAGGGCGATGAAAGGGATATTATCATAATATCTACAACATTTGGGCTGGATGAAAACGGTAAATTTTATGAACGCTTTGCAAGTGTTGGTCAATCACATGGTTATAAATTGATAAATGTATTGATAACACGTGCCAAAAAACAGGTTTATGTTGTCACATCTATTCCGCAATCTTATTATTCCCGCTATAAAGAAGAAATAGAAGCCAAACAGGAAAATAATAGAAAGGCGATACTGTATGCGTATTTGTCTTATGCGCGGGCCGTTTCTGAAAACAATATGCGTGCGGCGGATGCCGTATTACAAGATTTATGCCGGTTCAGTCCGGATAAACCGCGGTCGGGACAAAATGATTCTGTGGGGCATACAGATTCGGTTTTTGAACATCAGGTTTATGATGAATTGTGCAAGATTATAGACAGCAAATTGATAACCCCACAGTATAAAATCGGGGGATACAGATTGGACTTTATGATTGACATCAATGGTCATAAAATAGCATTAGAATGCGATGGTAAATCGTATCATTCCACGCCCCAGGCCTATGCCGCGGACATGAACAGACAAAAACAAATAGAACAATTTGGGTTTGTGTTTTACAGAATCTGGTCTACAAACTGGTTTGAAGACAAAGATGGGGAAATTTCAAAATTACAAAATTTCATATCGGGTTTAAAATAATGTTTGAATTATAAAAATGAAAACATGAATATGGTTTATGGCACAGTACTGTAAGCAATATCAAAACTTATATATTTTCGTATTTGAAAAGGCAAAATTATTTTTATAATTAGATTCTAATAAAACACGTATAACAACGGTATAACAAAAACTATATATGCCATATATAAATTCTCTCAAAATCCACCGATATAAGTAATGTATAATTTTGATGTTAGAGATTTACAATTTATAACTGTGGCAAGAGCCGGATTCTACACACAACAAAAATACATTTTTAAATTTTGATTTATATTTGTGTAAACGAACTTTCGTGGTAACGGTTACAGGACCAAAGCAAACATCCTCGTTATCGACCACAACTAACAACGACACCTTATTACAATTTTTCAAATAATTCGGAACAAGTTCTGACTTTTTATCGATAAGTTTGTGTATATCACTTGGTTCAAGGTCAAAATACACCCGTTCGCAATTAAATGTTGGCGTGGTTTCTATGCCAGAATTTATGCTTACGCTTACCCTTAACCAGTGAGTACCCAAATCCACATTGGTTCTAAAAAACGTTTTATTTGAACTGAGGTTTGCTTCAATGGCTTTTATAATTTTGTTTTTTATGGCGGTTGGAGTTTCTTCTAGTTTTGTAATGCCGTGGTATCTGTATGTCATGCTAATGGTCCGCAAAAATTCTTTGTTTACGGCATCTATAACAATACCTATATTATGACCCTGTTTTAGAAAATAGGCATGAACTTGTTCGGTTATATGTTGTATAGTTCTGTTGATTTGTTGCCAATCACCACCTGGGCGAACAAACTGGACGAGTTCCAAACCTTGTACCCCCTTGTCTGATTCAAACAGAAAGTCAGGTTCTTCGGAATCTTTCTTGTTGGTGAATTTATTTTTTGTATACCACCTTTGCCCAAGTTTTGTGCCTAAAAAACAATCCAGCAAAAGCGACTCGTTGGCTTTCTTTGTTTCGTTTTTGTTACAAACGAGCACGGTTTTTATGCCACCGCCTTTAAAAGAAAATAACTTATGTTGTGTCATCATATTATTTATAATTGTCTACTTTTTGCAGCAGATTTAATAAATCCTTTACATAACACCATTTATCGATGTCTTCGGCATAGTCGGCTTCAATACCATAAGTAATACAAAAAGTATCTCCAGAATGACTGGCTGTGCCACTAATAACAAATTCACCATCTTCAGTATGTCCGATGCATAAGATTTCCATACCTTTTCTAGGCCTTTCGGTATTTGAGTGCCAAATAGTATTTGTCATGATTTTTCTCCTTTAGTATACAACTGATATAGAATCAAATCTTAAAAATACAAGACTTATCTTTTGTTATTTGTTCTACTTGACTTTATCCCTTGTTTTAGGCTATTTTTATCTTGATTTTAGGAAAGGTTTTACTATGGCGACAATATCTATATCTGATTTACAAAATAAATGGGAATTGAACAAAGAAGGGTATAAAACCAAAGAAATAGGTGGTGGGGTCCACGATTTTATATCTGACATATTTCAAAGCCATGATTTATTCAACTTGCAGTTGTTGGCAATGAACCAAAATAAGAAAAATTCATTTGTTCACGATACAGAAGCAAACAAAAACGGTCGTCCTGATTTTATCCTTTATATAAATTCTGATATTATTATTCCAGTAGAGGCAAAGCCTTGGGGACATATTACCGAAGGTGAAGACCAATTGGTTCGTTATCAAACAGCCTTAGACACAAAGGAATACGGTGTTTTAACAGATGGTTTTGAATGGCGTTTTTATCGCGGTGGTAAGTATACAAAGTTTACGTTGGATTCTATTTTCTCAAATCCAAACGATCTAATGGCTTTTTGGAGTGATTATTTAAAACCAGAAAATTATTATATTGAATTATTTAATCCTTCTGGACAGCTGGAAATGTTCGAAACGAAGCTGTCTTTAAATGATCCAGAAAACAGAAAAAGTTTCTTTGTCGATACAACCAAATTGATATCAAAGTTTAAAACAAAAATGAAAAACATAGGAGCGTTTGATTTATTCGGTGTATCTAATGAAAAATTGGCGGTTGAAACATCTTATTCGTATTTGATACAATTTATATTGTATAAAGTTTTGGTGGATAATAAATATGGCACATTATCGGAACAGTACAGTGCTATGTTGCATCGTATATCTAAATCCGTTCAGGACAAATATTTTTATGAAGTTATAACAACTGACGTGTCCCAGATCGCTGATTTTATTTCAAAAAATGTTTATATACCGTTTAAAAAAGAACAAGAATCAATTACTGCAAAACTTGCGAAAAATTTGAATAAAGACCAGTTAACAATTGATGATATTGCACCATGGTTGGATATTATCAGTTATATTAACAAATACGATTTTTCGAATTTGAAAAACGAAATATTCGGTTTTATTTATGAAAATTATTTAAAAGATTTGTACCAGGATAAAAACAAGGGTCAGTATTTTACTGATCCTGCAGTTGTGAATTTTATGTTGAAAGAAATTGGTTACACAGAAGCAGAATTAAAACATCGTAAACATACAAACGAAATGTCCATAATTGACCCTTCGTGTGGGGCCGGAACATTTCTTTATAGTGCTGTAGATAAGATTATCAGTGCTTTTAATGATGATACCGAAGCAATGTCCAAACATATTGAAGAGTTGATTAACAATAATATATTTGGATTGGATATCGAAGAATTTCCATTGTATTTGGCGGAAATGAGTATCTTGATGCGTTTATTGCCATTACTTGTGACGGATAAATGGATAAATCCGATAGATAATAAATTTAAAATCTTTAAAACCAAAGATAGTATATCAGAATTCTTAGATGTCGGGATAAATGCAACGGCAGAAGAAAAAATAGATCTTTTTTCGCATTTGAAAGAATATGCTTTGGATTATCCATCATTTATGCGTGATGAAAAAGATTTGCAGGCAATGATGGAATCTCTACAAAAGAAAAATGGGCACCGTGGTCGATTTGACTTTGTTGTCGGTAATCCACCGTATATAGGATACAATGAATGTTGTAAACAAAAGCAGTTGTGGACTGAAAAGCTTAAAGATAAGAAGGATTCAACTATAACAATGGGGAATGTATACGGATTAAATTTACACAGTGTGCCAAATAGCCCCAAAAAATATCCACCTAAGCCGAACTTATATTCTTTTTTTATAGCGTTGGGATTAGCTTTGTTAAAAGACGGCGGCAAACTGTGCTATATTATACCACAGACACTTTTAACTGAAACAGATTACGACGTGTTGCGGTATCACTTATCAAACCATACAACGATTGAAGAGATTATAACATTTGGTGGTAATTTATTTATTGGGCGAGGATTAAAACAGAATAAACCTGTAGCGACCTCATCGTTAATTTTTGTAGTGAAAAAAGAAAAACCAAAAGAAAATCATAAGGTAAAAATTGTAAATTATAATCCATATAAAGAAAACCAATCAGGTGATTTTGAAAGGTATTTTAATAGTCACAATAAAAATACTTTTGATATATTACAATCGGATTTGCAAGCAAATATAGGAAATTGGAATTTTATAAAAAAACAGAATGCGTTTATTGAATTATTGTTTGCTTATAATAACAACACAGATGATTTGTCAGAATATTATGAGCACGATAAGTCAAAGTATAAATATGGCACTCCTTTTGTTTTTGATGTTGGATTTATATTTGATGATAAAAATTTAAAAACAATAAATGATTTAGCAGATGATTTTATTATTCCTAACGTAAATACGGATGGTTTCGTTATTAAAGATTTTTTGGGTTTCTATCCAAATAAAGGCATAGAACTACCAAAAGCTTCTCAAGGGTTGAGTGGGTTGACAGATAATAAGTATAAAATACTTTGGTCGAAAGCATATGGAACCGGAAAATTTTATTTTTGTGATAAGAACATATTGTTAAGTATGGGACAACATCAATTTATATCTAGTAATAATTTTACAGAAACGATGTTTTTATTCAGTTTATTGAATTCAAAAATAAATAAGTATGTGTACAACCAACTATTTTCTTTAGATAATGAAAAATTGGGTATATTTATAGTGGTAAAACGAATTAAACAGTATGTTCGCATACCGAAAATCACATCTGAAAACCAGTTTATAAAAGACGAAATTATAAAAACAACAGAACAGATGTTGGATTTAGAAAAAATAACTTTACGGGATATCGTTAATTTCAATGGTGTCCAAATGCAACAATTTAACAAAATTTCTGTTGTTGGTAATAATTTGGTATTGGATTCTATGACATTGGAAATACCGGATAATTATGTAGAAGCTGTTAAATTTGCTTTGAAAAACAAATATTTTGATAAAAATGGCAATCCTTTGTTAATGGAAATCAGATTATCCGAATTGAAAACATTACCAGTAATAGATTTTGAATATCAACAAAAATTAAAGGATTATATTGATGATTTGGTGTTTGCCCTATATTTCAATGTTCCTGTAAAAAATATTGGAATAGATCATGCCGGTGAAATCAAGCAAATGTGTCAGGAAAACGAATTCTATTCGTATATAAACGCCAAAAAAGAATAAAAAGGGTTCATAATATGAAACTGTCACAAATATAGTCAGGAAATAAGAGGCATGAGATGGGCACTTGTAGTATTTTAGAATATTTAGGAATTGGTGGTGATTATATTGTAAAACATATAATCGGTTTATTAACCAGTTGGCCATTTATCGTGTTATTTATGTTTCTTGCTCTTAGAAAATACTTTGTGGCCATTTTAAAGAAAATTAAAGACGATTTACGCATAAAGGACAACAAATTTTCTATGGGTGAAACTAACCAGCCCGATGTAGGAAGTTCATCAGAGAATACTTTGTCTAACATTCCAGCGATGGCATCATCAAAAAATAAAAAGCGGAGAGAAAGAGGGTACGATTTACCGGAGCTACCAGATAATGGATTGAAAGAATACACGTTAGAAATAGAAAACGATTTGAAGAAAAAACTGGAAGAATCACCGTATAAAAAGATGGATATAATTGTCAGAGATTCGACCAATTATAGAATTGCAACTGAATTTGAACGTATTTATAGAATTATATACGGTAGTCAGATGCGTTTATTAAGGAATTTGGATACTTGTAAAGAATTGAGTAAAAAAGAAACAATGAAGTTTTTTAAACAAGAAAAAAGAAAAATACCAGATAGTGATATTGAATTTGAACCATGGGTTCGTTTCTTGGTTTCGCAAGGCTTGTTGTCTTATTCGGAAGACGAATATAAAATAACAAACAAAGGGCGGGCTTTTATAACATATGTAGCAGCAATGAATTATGAAGATAGGCTATGGTAATTTAATTGTTTGACGAGCTGAATTTTTTCAAATCAGTCATTATAAAAATGATCTATAAATTTTTTGACTTGTGAGTCTATAAAACCATTGGGTAGAACGTTCGCTAAAGCTTTAATTTTCTTTTGATCAGCTGGTGTAAGGTTGTATTTAGGTAAATTTGTGAAACAATTTGATAATTCTTTTTTCTTGTTGTCCGGAAGTTTTGCAACCATAGCGAATTCTGCTGGTTTTTTATTGTACTTTTCAAATAATTCTTTCACATTTTCCGGCACAAGATAGCGTATGTCTATATAGGACGTTTTGTTTAAATAAGGTGTTGGACGATGCTGGGGTGTTTGGGCTTTATTTTCCCATTCGTCCGCAGCTACTTGAATATATAAATTTTCTTTACAGCGCTCTTCTTTGGACGTTTGCTCAATAAAGAATACTGTCTCGCCAATATAAGGTAAACATTGTCCCACCAATAGTTTATACTTGGGCTTTTCTACGGACCAAGTCTGTGTATGTTCGTTAAAAAACCTAGACCTTTCATCAATAAAGGAATGAAAAGGTGTTAGAGTATAAGAGGTAAATACAAAAAAACGAGGATCATCCATGGTCTCTAAACGCTTCTTAAGTCTAGCGGCTCTCCAAGATGTTCGTTCCCCCCAAGTGTAGCTCCAAGCGCTTTCATCGGAGCTGTTGAATAAGCAATTTCAGTCAACATTCTGGCCCCATAACCAGTTAAAGAATCAAGCATTTCTTTAATCAGAGATTTCTCTTCTTCAGACAATAAATTAAAATCGACATCTTCTGGTAGAGTGTTTAATTTGAACAATACACTTTCACCATAAGTGTTATAATGAGAGAAGGAAACAACCTTACCATCTTTTTGAAGGTCGTTTAAATTAGAATATACCTTTTGATCAAAAGGACCATAGTTGTACCTAATATATTCAAATTCGGATATCTGCTGACCGAATCGTCTCACAGCCGCTAAATCAATCAGATAAGACAACTTGATCATGCTTGTCACGTCGCGAGGACTGTCTTGCAAGATATAACACAACAATTGTTTTGTTTTTTGACACATAAGATTTCTCTTTTGGTTCATTGCAATTATAACACAAGATAATAAAATTATAAAAGCATAAAATTGGGTTTTCGGAAAAAATAGAACTAAAAAATTAAAAAAGCAACAAAAATATCTCGTTGCTTGTGCGAGATATTATACCATAATTTGCTTAAAAAGTCAATAAATAAGTGTTATTGGCAATTCAGCAATCCTGTCTTTTATTCCAAAAAATAGCGCATATTATCAGGCAAATGTTGATAAAAGTATACTGAGTGTTGTTTATATATCGTTTTTAGTGATTATAAAAACATACACAGACATACGGAAAGTGCCGGACACAAGTAAAAAATGGCGGTTTTCTGCGGTTTTTTGTTTCCAGTACTACGGAATTTTAGTCCGTGTGTCGCTATGATGAAAATCGCTGAAACCCTTGCTGTGCTTGGGTTTGGAGAAATATACGTAAAATACTCATTTTTAACATACATACCCAGTCCGTGTGTCGCGTAAAAATATGAAAAATCGGCTGAAAGTCTTGGTGGGCTTGGTGTTGGTGTGATTTTTGATGCTTTTTGAAACGGGGTGCACGTATGTCAAATGTATGTTTTTATATTAAAATATGACAATTTTGTGGTCTTTATACCGGAACGAGTTGCCGCAGCAAAAGTAAAGAAAAACCGCAGAAATCTGCGGAAATCTTGGCTCGGGCAACTGGACTCGAACCAGTGACATACGGATTAACAGTCCGTTGTTCTACCGACTGAACTATGCCCGAATAACAGGGCATATAATATATCTAAAATCCGCACAAGTCAAGGACTTTCTAAACATTTTTGCATAAAAAACAAACTGTCCCAGGATTCTGCCTTTTGGGGCGGTTTTCATTATATATAACGTCTGTATAACAAAATAAAAATCTGGTAAAAAAATACATACGATTTTTTCCGTTGTTCTGTAAAGAATTGTTTACAATTATTGATAAACCACGATATTTCATGATATTTCTGACGTGACTTTCGCACATTGTTTGTAAACATAAAAACGTATAACCAAAGGGGCAAACAATGCAAGAAAAACTATTAAGCACCAAAGAACTTAGCGAATATCTGGGTATCGCTGTTTCAACTATTATTGAATACCGTATGAATAACAAGGGACCAATATACGCCAAATTGGGGCATTTGGTTCGGTATAAACAATCAGACGTGGATGCATGGGTAGAATCCCGAAAACCCAAACAGCCGAAGTGATTCTTTTGACTGGACTTGTGCCGTTTATACGGTATGTGTTGTGTAACAAATGTATAACCAAAGGGGGTAAATTATGCGAATAAAATGGCAATGCGCGACCAGGGTATTCCGTGATAACTGGATAAAAACCTTGACCAGTCCATGCAATATGCAAATCAGCGACAGCACTATACCGGGGCTGTATCTGCGGTATTATACGAAAACAGGAAATATCAGTTTTTACCTGTCGTATAGAAACGGGGTGACCCGTAAACAGCGGCAAATGTTGGTGGGGCGGTATGGGGATTTCAAATTATCTGAAATCAAAGAGCGTGCGCTGGAAATCCGTAAA
This sequence comes from Candidatus Enterousia sp., assembly GCA_045546075.1. Taxonomy (GTDB): domain Bacteria; phylum Pseudomonadota; class Alphaproteobacteria; order Rs-D84; family Rs-D84; genus Enterousia. The sequence goes on along the minus strand of JAZQCF010000010.1, from coordinate 1,354 downwards.
ACCATAGCATCTGGGCAAGACCCAATTGAAGTGCGCGAACAAAAACGCAAAGAGCAACAACATGAACAAGAAACTCGCGTGACGGTGGAACAGATCTTTGCGGAATACATGGAAAAGTATTCACGTGTTTACAAAAAACCAAGTACCCAGTATTCAGACGGCAAGGAATTCAAATCGTACATCCAACCTAGGTTTGGCAACATGTATATTAAAGACATTGAAGAAAAAGATATAGTGGACGCATATACTGCCTGGGCAAAAGCAACGTCATTTTCAACTGCTAATAAAACATTGTCGCTGTTTTCTAGTATGTGGGATTGGTGCGAAACATATAAATATGTGCCACGGGGAAGTAATCCATGCAAGTATGTAAAGAAAGGTTCAAATGAAAAATTCAAAGCAGTCGTTTTGGATTTAGACGGGTATAAGAAACTGTTTGCTGCACTGGATATGGGATTAGACCGACCTGATATGACGCCACGAATGTTCAGGGCATTAAAGATATTGGCACTGACCGGGTGTCGCTGTTCAGAAATAACTGATTTGGAAAGAACCGAGGTTGCGCTGGACGAAAAAATGATTCACTTAAAAGACAGCAAGACCGGTGCAAGGGATGTAAAGTTGTCAGATATTGCAGTGGCAGAATTGCGATTGGCATTGGCGGAATCTGCAGATGTTGACAGTATTTATGTGTTTCCAGGCGTACATGACAGTAATAAACCGATATCTAACGTCACAAAACCGTTTCATTGGGCACTGCGTCAGGCGGGATTGCCACACATGCGGATACACGACCTGCGGCACTCATTCATCACTATGGGGGCGAATTTGGGCGAAAATATGAACGCAATGAAGGATGCCGCCGGACATACCAAATTGACGACAACGGAAATGTACACGCATATTGCCAACCAAAACACATTCCAAGCCGTCAATCATATAGCCGGTGCGATATGTGCGTAGCAGTCGATGAGGCACCATCAAGGCACCATGCGCCCCCCCTTCGCCCCCCAACTGCCACCCCATTGCCACCCTCTATGGCAATTTCTGGGCAAAAATGCGTGCCAACCTCCGTTCAAGCTCCCCACCGACAATGCATTTGTTTTTGTTTAGACTAAAACCATATACAAATCAGAGATAAAAGGATAAAGGCATGGAAAATAAAATTTTTAGAGCTCCCCCCCAGCTCCCCCCTAGATACCCCACTCATACCTCACTCGTCTCCCTCACTAACGGAAAACTGCGGGTTTCAGAGCCCCCACTGAACCCAAGTCGGATCGTAGCCATGTCGTTCTGTGAGCCAAGGAGTTGTACAAAAGAATTGTCTTGCTAAGACACCCAGGGGTGCAGCGTA
>JAZQCF010000009.1:0-7776 GCA_045546075.1 Candidatus Enterousia sp. | reverse complement strand
ATTATGCTGCAACAGGGTCCAACGCAATTAAGAACAATATAATATTGTTCCCCGTGTATTTTGGCACTTTAATTTATTCGGGCGTGTTTGGCCAAATGTTGGGATTCAATGATTTTGTTAGAAATTCCAAATTAAGTGAACAAGTTGCGGTTGCCGCATTGAATGGAACAACCCGAAACATTATTATAGATAAAACAAATAAAGTTGTTAGAATAAAAAAAGAGGGGTTCCGTTTAGTATGTAGAAATGCACGGTATCAAATTTCCGGGGATGCGGATTTTGAAATGTCGTTTTCGACGGACAACCAACCAAACGGCGCGTGGTATTTGAAACGTTCCATTGTTGAATCAACGCAAAATGAGGGGAGTATTGCATTATCTTCCGCCAACTTTTATTACGCTTCCGTTGGAACGCCAAATTACGCGAATGACGACATATTATTATTTGCAACATATTATGAATATATACCGCCCGTTGGTTTGTTCGGACCATATCTTGGCGAATCAATTGATGAACAAAATATTGTTGCATACGGTTTTAACAGTCCATACAATACAACGGATATAACGGCCAAATGCAAACAATATTCGGCATTACTGAATAATTCGGGACCCGGCGAAACGTTCTTATTTATGACGGACCCGCATTTGTTAGGTTCTTTAAATGTGTTTGATGAAGCGCAATTCAAAAATTATATTGGCCTTATGTTGAAATATTACAATATGTTGCCGATTGATTGGATGATTTGCGGCGGGGATTGGTTGAATAATTCCGACTACCAAGAAATCGCGTGTTGGAAATTGGGATATATGGATGCAACGATGCGAAAGTTGTTCAAAAACTATTATCCAATATTGGGAAACCACGATACCAATTACCAAGGTGTTGTAAGTGCTTCCGACCCGTCGCGTGGCGATTTAACGCACCAAACATTGGTCAATTTGATGTTCCGGCAAAACGGAAACACATATTACGAATGGCGTGGAAACAATACGCGTTTCTTTGTCTTTGATACGCAAACAGATTGGGAAAGCGCAATAGACGCGTATAAATGGGAACAAATTGATTGGTGCGCCCAAAAACTATTGTCCAATACGGATGCGCATATAATGATATTGCAACATATATATTATTCATCCGGTACGACTGTTGCGCCAATGTCGCAAAACATTCAATCCCTTTGCGGCGCGTTCAATTCGCGTCAATCCATAACATTGAATGGTATAACATACGATTTCAGTGGGGCGACGGGGAAAATTCATTGCATAATTGCGGGTCATAGCCATTTCGACGAAATCGACACGTCGTCAAATGTCCCTGTTTGGTTAACAACAAATATGATGGATGGAAGCACACCGACATTTGATTTGTTGGTTGCAAATTATACCACCAATCAATTAAAATCGGTTCGCGTTGGAACAGGAAACGACCGTGTAATGAACTTGGCGTAATATGGAAACGAACTTTTGGATTGAATTGGCAAAGATATTTGCCGGAATATTAACCGAATAAGATATGGAAAAGGTACAACAAACCGTCCGTGAATTTCGGACAATGACAAAACGTGTAAGCATATCCACAGCGATTGCGTTGTGGGTGTGCTTATCAATGACAATCGCAATGTTTGTGGTTTCTATTTGCTTGCCGCCATACGGGGAAATCCACCCGTCCATTTTCAAGGGTGCCGGGGTATTGTTTGCATTTGCAACCTTGTTTGAGGTGCGCGAAGCAATCCGGGAGGGCTTGGGCGTAAAGTTGACCCACGGCGACACAACGGTTGAAATCCACGATTTGGATGGTTCCCCGTCCGAAACAAAAAATGATGAACAATGATTACGGCAAAATATTTTAAGGAATCGGAATTTAAGGCGTGTTCGCCGTCCTGTTCCTTACAGGATATGAAACAACACACGATGGACAAATTGGATGCGGCCCGCGAATTGGCCGGGATTCCTTTTGTACTCAATTCCGCATATCGTTCCCCGGCTTGGGAAAGGAAACGCGGCCGGACGGGAACGGGCGCACATCCGCACGGGTGCGGCGTTGACATTCGATGCAATACAAGCGCAAATCGGTTGAAAATAGTACAGGCGTGTTTGTCTGTTGGGTTTACGCGAATTGGTATCGGAAAAACGTACATCCACGTTGATGACGACCCGGCCAAGACGCCAAATGTAATGTGGCATTATTACGATGCACAATAATTTTCATAAACCATTAACGTCTATTGCCTTATGACACAAAATGAAATTGTGGCGTTGATTAACGCCAAGATTGCGGGCCAAGGGTCCGCCGTTGACATTGGCGGCGCATTGCCCGCCATCCTTTCCGCCCTTGCAAGCGCGGCCGCCCCGATTGAGGTTGACGACATTACGGCGTTGACCGGCGAACAACTTGACGCGTTGGAAATCGGCGCAAAGGTTGCCAAGAAAACCGGGACCGCCAAACACCTGTACGTCGTTTCGTACAAAGACGCCGAAAACGGCGGTTTGTGCTTGACGTACACCGACGCAACCACGGTCGAAACCGTTTCGTATGACCATACGGAAAGCGGATGGGCGTACAATTCGACCGACAAAGGTTCAATCCCGCCCGCCGAATAATGAAAACGTGGGTTAAAATTGCCGTCTTGGCCGTCGTTGTTATTGCGGCGGCCATTTCGGTTGTATGGGCGGACCGAACCATTAACAGGTTGACCGCCGAACGGGACAAATACCGGAACAACACGGAAACGTTGTTGTCCGATGTGGAAACGTACCGGGTCCGGGATTCATTGAACGCGGCCCGGGTGCAATCGCTTGAATTGTCCGTAAAGGAATTTGAACGGTTCCGGGCGGCCGATGCGGCGTTGATAAAACAGTTGAAAGCCCGCAACCGGGATTTGGCCGCCGTCAATAAGACGCAATCCCAAACCATCATTGAATTACAGGCCGCGCCCCGGGATACATTTATTATCCGGGATTCCATACCCATCCCGGCCGTTGCGGTCCATTGCGGGGATGCGTGGTTTGATTTTACGGGCGTATTGACACGGGACGAATTTACGGGAAAGTTGGAACACCGGGATTCCCTGTATTTGGTCGAAACGGTCCAATATAAACGTTTTCTTGGGTTTTTGTGGCGGACAAACAAAGTAAAGAACCGCCAATTGGATTGCGTTTCAAAATCGCCACATAATTCCATAAAGGGTTTGGAATATATCGTGATTGAGAAATAAACACTATCTTTGCAATGCGCGGATAGACCGGCGTAATTAACCGGTCGAAAAGGTACGCCGATTGCCCGGCCGCGCATTTATAATCAATCGGCGTCATTAAAAATCGGCAAATATGCAAAATGAAATTTGGTTGGATGTTCCGGGATTCCCGGGATACCAAGTTAGCAACGCGGGCCGCGTGAAATCGTTTCGGTCCGGGGAAAGAATCTTGAAACAATGCAATGACGGTTTTGGTTATCCAAAGGTTCGATTGTGGCGCGACGCAACAGGCACGACCGTTCACGTTCATAAAATCGTCGCGTTGGCGTTCATCCCGAATCCCGACAACAAACCGGAAATTGACCATATCAATACAAACAGAATGGACAACCGGGTTGAAAACTTGCGTTGGGTAACGCGAAAAGAAAACACGAATAATCCTTTGTCAATTTCCAATTATAAGAAAACAACCAATATTTATTTGGTCAATGCCCGAAAGCGAAAGCCCGTTTTGCAAATCCATAATGGTTGTGTGGTTGCCGAATATGAAAGCACACGGGACGCCGAAAGAAAAACCGGTATTTCGCACGGCAACATATTAAACGCCATAACAGGAAAAGCCCAACACGCGGGCGGATATAATTGGCAATACAAAAAATAATCGTATATTCGCGTATCAACAAATTTACCATTACACCAACCGGGTCCCGTTGCGAAATGTGGCCCGGTTTTTCCGTACCGTCCCGGATTTCGCATTTTTAGGCCGTTTTTGGCGCGTTTCCCTGTCCGGGTGGTACAAGTATCGACCGGGCCGTAAAAGTGTCTTAAATCGAATTTTCGGCAAAAATAACTTTTTGTGTAAAAATTATGGTAAAACTTTTGGAAATTAAATTTTTTGTTGTACCTTTGTACCGTGGTTGATGAAACAACCCGACGGCCCGGGCCGGTTCCCGGAACAAAACAACAACAGTTATGGCAACGTTAAAATACACAACCCGCGAAATCAACCGCAATTACAAAATCAAGGTTTCCGGGCTTTATGAGGGTTCCAAAATCAACACATTGGTTGGCGTGTCCGGCCTTATCCGCTTGGTGGGCGACATCGAATTAACCAACCGTCTTTTGGACCGTGCGTTTAACGATATGACCGACGTTTGCGTTTGCAAATTGCGCCGTGGTATCAAAATTTCCTTTTACGTTGCTTAATTCCCCCGCGATTATGAAATACAAAGTGACCATCAATGATTGCCCGATTGGTTGGGTAAAGAATGAAGAAACCACCAACCGCGACCGTCTGTTTGAATTGCGCGAACAGGCCCACGAAAACGCCCGCCAATGCGCCAAGAATCTTGGCCCGGATGCGTCCCGTAACAACCATTTCGTTTATTATTACGAAATGCCGGAAACCTTTATGGGAAAGAAAACCGGAAACGTCGTCGTTTGGGTGTATATGCGCCCGTATATGGTTGACGATGCGACGTTGGAAGATTTTGTTAACAGGTGCGCCCCGCATTACGTTGGCGCAATCCACGGAAACAATCTTTGTTCAAAATTTTTCGAAAAGTAAACCCGGGCCGGGCAACCGGCCCACAAAATGCGATACGATGAAAATTATTTACACGGACCGATACACATTCGGCGGATTTAATTGGAACGGAAACCGATTGTTTTTCGTTATTCCCTGTTTGCGAATTTCATTTGTGCCATACGAAGATTCGTTTTCGTTGGTATTCGGTTTGGGAATCCTATTTTGGGAATTTGTATGGATTATTGAAATAGAAAAGTAATATGAAACAAAAACGTAATTATGAATTTGCGGCGAATTTTAGCCGCGCAACCGAAATGTGGGCGGATAATTTACATTCTTTCCGCATAAATCTTTTACCGGCCATTTTGTTATCGAACGACCGTATGTTTGTCGGTATTGAAATTGAATGGTTGCGTTGGCGATTTTTGTTTGGCCTTTGGAAAATTGAAATGTAATATGAAACAGATTTTGCAAGATTTGAAAGAACGTTTGCCGTTGGCCGTGTTGGGCGCATTGTTTGGGATTGCCGTTGCATTGCTTTGGTAATATGGCAAAGAAAACCGCGAAATCAACCCGTAAACAGACGTACCGGGAAATATTAGACCGGGCCGGAATCCGGTTTGAGGATTGCCGCGTGTTGGCGTTCACGTTCGAACGGCCATTGGGTCCCGAAACGTTCCATTTGCATTTGATGAACGCGGACCCGCGCCCGGAATACCATTTGTTTGATTGTTGGGAAAAGACGGCGCAAATAATCATTCCGAACGATGAACCCACGGCCGCCCGGGTTCAAGAATTGGCCGAACAGGTATGCGGCAAAAAGACAACACCAAATTTGATATGACCCGGGAACAATGCGAACATTGCAAACGTCATTCATACGGGCGGGATGGGCGTTGTTATGCGGACCGGAAAAGCGGGCGGCCGATTTCCGAAACCGTGTATTGTTGGGCCGCGACCCCGTGCGAAGCGTTGCCCGGGCGATTACTGAAACCGATAAAACGTAAAAAGACAAATGGAAACAAACCGAATCATTGATGAATTAAAGGCCGTTGCCGGGTTGGATTGGAACCCGGAACAAAAAGCGTTTTACGAACAGAGGGCGGCCGACGCCCGGCCGGTCGAATGTGTGCCGATGCGGGACGTGTTCACGCCGGAACAATTGCAATTCCTGTCCAAAAACCCCGGTTACAAGACACAACAAAAAATGTGTTACAAGAACGCCGCCGATTTAATACAGATAATCGAACAATGGTATTTCATATTGGATTTTGATTTACCGACAAAATACGTTGAGGGTTACGCGTATTGTTACGGCCTGTTGCCGATTGAACACGCGTTTGTCAAGATTGGGGATAAATACATTGACCCGACGTTTGAACGGGCGTTGCACCGGGACGTTCGGAAAGAAATGTACGCGTCTTGCATCGAATTGGACCCGGAAACGATGGCCCGTTACCAATTGGAAACCGGCTTTTACGGGGAATTGTACCAATACGATTATTTGTGCAAGAATCGGCCGGAATTGGCCGCCCATTGGCGGGCGCGGAATCCGCACAATCGTTGATGGAAACAAAAACCCCGCCCGGACGAATCCCGGCGGGGCGGTCAAAATACCGTTGTGGGCGATACGATGGTAAAAAGACGCCACAAAGATAGGGAAAATTCGCCGATTTTCGAAATTCCGTATTTCTTTTTGCTTTGTTGGGGCTTTTCACGATACCCGGACGCATAAATGGCGCGGGCCTGTTGTTCCGCTTGGGCTTTTGTGGGATAAACTTTGCCGGTTGTACCAAAACGATAACCGCCGGGGACTTTTTGAACGGGCATAACTGTTTGATTTAATGGTTACGCATACAAATATACCGTGTTCCGGCGGTATTCTTTCCGGCAAAATGCAACTTTTTTCAAAAAAAGTGAAAAAATTAAAGTAAAAGTTTTGGTTTTTCGGAAAAAGAATGTATCTTTGTATCCGGATTCGGGTATGAATCCAACGGCCCGGGCCGGTTCCCGGTAAAAAATTAGAGTTATGAAACAAAATGTTCTTGCCATTCGCGTTGATTCCAACGTTTACACCCGCCGCAACAATGATGCGGACATTGCCGGTTGCATTGTCGCAATGATTTCAAATCTTGTTACGCTTCGTTATTCGAAAGAATGTGCCGGTTTAATCAATCATTACAATTTCGTTGAAATTCCCGACACGGAATTTGCCACAAAGATTGTGCGCAACCTTTGCGAATTTCTTAACGTGACCGAAACATATATTATGGGTCTTATTGAGGTTGTTTTTTTACCTGTTGCCGAATAATTAACCAAGGCCCGGGGCAACCCGGGCCACAAATTCCAAAGCGATATGAAAACGATTGTTGAAATAGCCAAAAACGCCGGGTTCGAATGTGAAATTGACCGCCACGGTTGTTATACCAATTACACGTTAACCAAGGGTTCCCGCGCATTGCGTATCGAATACACGGCCCCGCGCAAAAACCTTATTTCCGGTTATCTTTTTATGGCCAACGGCCCCATCAACCACAACATTGACGGCGCGGAAAACTTTGTATGGAAAACACCCGCGTTCGGCGTAATGACACACGCGTTGGCAAAGAACGGAAATTGGTTGTACCTTACAATTGAACAGGTCGAAAACCTAATTAACAACAATTAACGATGGCCCCGGGAATCCCGGGGTTTTTCGTATCCCGCCCGGAATGGCCGTTTTTAGGCCGTTTTCCGGGCCTTTCCGTTCCGGGCGGTATAACTTATCGTTTTTGCCGGGAAACGCCGTTAAATCGAAAATTCGGGAAAATTAAGTTTGCGCCGTTGGTTGTCCGGGTGCAACTATAAAAATTTATGGTAAAAATTTTGGTAATTAAAAAACAATGGTTATATTTGCATCCGGAACGTTGATTGTTCCAACCGACCCGGCGGGTTCCGGGATAAATACAAAGCGATATGACGACATACAGATTTTCAATTGCGACCGTCCGCGTAATCGAATTGGACAATTTCAACGTGGTTGAGGTTTACGGCGTGGACAAAAAGATGGTAC
>JAZQCF010000008.1:0-84163 GCA_045546075.1 Candidatus Enterousia sp. | reverse complement strand
AACGCCTGGTTACGTGACATTGGAACAGACTATGTGCAACGATAATACCAATACCACAAATTATCAGGATACTTGCACACCGATTCATTCAACCAATAAAGATATTTGCAGCGGCAATGGCGGAACATATATGGAATGCACACGCCAGGATACCGGTGCGGCGTATAATATCTGCAAGGCGATAACTACACAGAATGCCAGTGCAATTTCCACGGCAATTGATGCAGCACAATCTGCGGCGGAAACTGCACAGAATACTGCAAACAACAAAGTTGATACGACAACATTTACTTCGTATCAAACAACGGTTGCATCGACCTATGCAAACAAGGACGATGTTTATAATAAAACCCAGGTTGATACCGCGATAAGTACTGCGACAAGTGGTCTGGCGAGTGAAACTTATGTTAATAACACGGTTGCGAACAAGCAGGACGCTTTAACTACTGCCCAGTTGGCGGCGGTTAACAGTGGTATCACATCAAATAAGATTACGACTTATGATGGGTATGCGACATCCATTGCGAACAAGTTGAATACCGCGGATTTTGGAACAAAGGCGGATTCGTGGGCGTCCACACAGACAACGCTTGCCAAACAGGCGGATTTAAGAACCGTTGAAGGAAAAGCTGACCAGGCGGCAAGTGATGCGAGTGCAGCGGTTACAACAGCCGGCGAAGCAAAAACGGCCGCGCAGAGTGCTCAGTCGGCTGCAACCACTAATTCAACAAAGATTGGTACATTGAATACCGCGGTGTATGGCCGCGCAGATGGAACAGAAACGACATCTGGGTTGCTAAGCATTGTTGGTAAGACGGCAACCAGTGGGCTGCGTGGGACCGTTGCAAATAATTCATCGAGTATCACTTCGTTAAATTCGACGGTATCTGGGCATACAACCAGTATCAGTACATTGACCAACAAGACCAGCACATTGGAAAGCACGGTTAATGGAACGTGTGAAGATACTGGTGGCAGAGCCGGATGCACACAAAGCCTTGAATCGCGTATTCGTGCCTTGGAAACCGCGGCACGCGCGGCCGGATGGAGTGTGTAATATACGTATAGTAAAATCGGTCGGGAATCCGGCCGATTTTTTTGCAATAAACAAAAAAAACACCGCTGTTTGGCGGTGTTGAATTTTTACCCTGTGCGCCCTATTCCGCCGTGCCAAGCATTGCCTTTAACATATTCATCAATGCCGCGCGTTGTTCATCGGTTGCCAATTTCCAATACATACGGACCAATTCCAAACTTTCCGTGCGTAACATTGGGTCGTCTGTATCCGGTTGATGCAGGCGCATGGAACGTGTCGCACGTGTTTCGTCCGGCATATTTCCCGGCAGGCCATTAAAGAAAAATGAAACCGGTGTTTGCATCGCCGTCCCAATTTCAAACAGGCGTGACGCAGATATGCGATTGTCCGCCGTTTCATATTTTTGTATCTGTTGAAATGTAACACCGCATATGTTCGCCAAATCTTTTAATGATAACCCCAGCATAGTCCGGCGCAGTTGCATACGTTTGCCTATGTGTTGATCTACAACCGTTGGTGTATATGTTTTACCTGCCATAATGTTTTCCTCTTAATTAAGGACGGGTGTCCTATGAATTCGTTATACAATTTTTCTTTTTATTTTGCAATCAAAAAAGCGTTGTGTTATGATGCGTGGGCAATAAATTCTAATTATGGGGGAAAGTATGAAAGGACCGATTGTTTTATGTATTCTGGACGGTGTCGGGTTCAGTGCGATGCGCGAACACAATGCGGTGGAATTGGCAAAAATGCCGTTTTTTCGTGGCTTGATTAAAACGTATCCAAATTCTTTGTTGCGCGCCAGTGGCACCGCCGTTGGTTTGCCGGGTAATTTAATGGGTAATTCCGAGGTTGGACATATTTGTATCGGCGCAGGACGCGTTGTGATGCAATATCTGTTGCGTTTTGCGCGTGAAAATTGGGCAGAAAATAAACCGTTAAATAAATTTATCGCCGATGTTAAACGTGACGGCGGAATTGTACATTTTGCAGGTTTAATGTCCACCGGGCGTGTGCACGCAGATGTGCGCGATGAAATGAAAATCGCAAAATATATTTTGGAATCAGGTTTGCGTGTTTGTATCCATTTTATTGCCGACGGACGTGATACACCGCCGAAATCTGCATTAAAATTTGTGCGCACAATTAAACGTATGTTGGCACCATATTTTGCGGATGGACGTGCGTTCTTTGGGACCGTGTCCGGACGCTATTGGACGATGGACCGCAACAAGAATATGGACCGGACCGAATTGGCGTTTAATGCGATTGCGAATGCGACGGCCGATGTTCACGCAGACACGATAGAAGATGCGATTAAACAATCATATGCAGATGGCGTAACGGATGAATTTTTCAAACCGACAATTATAAATGCTACGCCAATTACCGCACGTGATGGATTTATATTTGGAAATTACCGCAGTGACCGCGCGCGCCAGATTGTGCGGCGGATGTTGGATACAGGGGCGCATATGCTCTGTTTTTCACAATATGGCGAAGGATTAAATGAAAAATGCCCTGCGCTGCTTCCTGATATTCCGGTGGAAAACACTTTGGGCGATGTGATTGCGGCGGCGGGATTGCGTCAGTTGCGTATCGCCGAAACCGAAAAATATAATCACGTTACATATTTTATGGATGCAGAACGCACGATAGACTTTCCCGGCGAAGAAAAAGTCTTGATTGATTCGCCGGCGGTTGCAACATTTGATTTGAAACCAGAAATGTCTGCGCCTGAAATCACGCGTGCGTTGTTGCCGCGCCTTGGGAAATTTGATGTAGTGTTGATGAATTTCGCAAATGGCGATATGGTCGGCCACACCGGGAACGAGGTGGCGACAATTCGCGCGATGGAATGTCTGGATGCCCAGTTGGCGGAAATAGTGCCGGCGGTATTGAAACTTGGTGGAAAAATGCTGATTATCGCGGACCACGGAAACGCAGAAAAAATGTGGGATGATAAAGCAAATGCACCATGGACGGCCCATACCAACAACAAGGTTCGCGCGATTATGGTTGGCGAACCAAAATACAAAAAGATTAAAAACGGTGGATTGGCCGATGTTGCGCCAACGATATTAAAATTGTTGGGCGTGCCAAAGCCCCTTGATATGACCGGAAAATCGTTGATATAAAAAATAATTAACCGCGGATTTCCGCGGTTTTTATGTAAAAAACCGGTCACAAAAAACGAACGTTTTTGTCCAGTGTTTTTTTGATGTTTTTCAAATTATAGAAAATGGCAGAAATCCGCCATTTTTAATTGACAAAAATTCATTTTAGACTGGTTACAAAAAACGTTCGTTTTTGTTACACTTTTAACCATAGGAATAAAGGGGAATATATGAGCAAAAAATTATTACTTGGTGCAATCGCATCAATAATCGCGATAAATTCAGTTTTTGCAGATACAACATCAACCGTGACATCACGACAATATGTTGATAACGCGCTGGAAACAAAACAAGATAAAATCACAACGGGCTATGTTGAAACAAGTTATGATTCATTGCCTGCGTTGGTTTCTTATTATGACGGGGAATTAACAGGAAACAAAATTGGTATTTTGGACAGTTATACAGTAGAGGAATTCAATGAATCCAAATTAAGATTTTTAGATAAAGAAACTGAAGGTCGGGATTACGATACCGTTGTGCCAACTGTTACACTGGTGGCGGATGCGATAGAGGATTTGTGGAGAAATAAACAAGATTCTCTTAGGAAAAATAACGAAACAGCTTATCCGAACGGTTCATTGGTGACATATGGCATTGGTGTGGGTGAACCGGGGGTTAAGAAAATCGTAACCACCGTTGCAAATGGCGGGACCGATATTCCAACCGATGGCGCTGTTTATACAGCAATAAGTTCCAAACAAAATAAAATGACCTGTGCACAATGGGTGGATGGTGCCGACCATACCGACGTAAACTGCTTGTTATGGAATGTTGCAAATTAAAAATTATGCGGGGCGAAACCCCGCGTTTATTTTATTTTTTTTTACCGTTGGTGTTGCGATTGAAAAAAAGCGCGCATCTGTTCTTCCATTGTGAAATTCCGCAGGATTTCGTGAGTGTTCACCGGTTCATATTCTTGGTTGGTGGGGCGAACCAATACGATATCGCCACGTTCGGTTCCATAGAATTTTTGATGCCATAAATACATTGGTTCATCACGAATAAACAATACTGCGTTGCCAAACTTTTTACCAACCAAATACAATTCTTTGGTTATATCACCCGTGTATTGGGTGCCGGTGACCAACATAGTGTCGCATTTACGCATATCGTATTTAACCGGTTTGATTTTTCCATCTTTGGTTAAAGTGACCAAGGAACCAATGTTCCATATACAACTGTCCGTATCTAACATTTTCTTGCGGGCGTTCAAATGGTCATCCAGTGTAATTTGTTTTGGTGCATCGGTCGCATAGGTTGGGACCAGTGTTACAGTAACGGTGCCACGCTTGCGACAGTTATAATCTGCAACAATATATTCGTTAAACATTCGTTTTTCTTCCATTGCGGTAAATTTTTCCACAGGTGTTAAGTTCTTTGACATATTTTTCCTTTTGTTATTATGGTTATTGTTTGCGGCGTTCGGCAAAAAATTCGCGCAGTAATTTGGCGGATGCGTCCGCGTATTCCGGCATTTGGACTATGTTTGGGTGCCACAGGTGTCTGTCGTTTTCAAACACGCGCGCGTTCGCGGTAATTCCACCACCCTTTTCGTCCGTTGCCGCAAAGTATATGTTGCGTATGCGCGCAAAAGATATCGCGGTCGCACACATTGCGCACGGTTCCAATGACACATAAATATCACAGTCGTCCAAGAATTTTGTCCCCAATTTTTTACACGCGCGGTTTATCGCAACGATTTCTGCGTGCAGTGTTGGGTTTTGTTTTCTTTGGACCAGGTTTTCCCCCCGGGCAATAATTTTCCCGTCACGGACAATCACCGCGCCAATCGGCACATCGCCCGCGTTGCCGGCGCGCCGTGCCAAATTAAAAACTTGCTTCATTATGTTCATGGTTGTAAAATTTATCATATGGATTCAAAATTGCAAATTATTTCTGGGGTGTATCGTGGGCGAAAGTTATTTTTGCCCCCTGGCGCGCGGCCGACACAAAACCTGGCGCGCGTGGCGATATTTAATATGTTGGCCGAATTTTTGTCGTTTGATGATAAAATTGTTGTGTGGGATGCGTTTGCCGGGTCTGGGGCATTGGGATTGGAAATATTGTCCCGTTACCCGGATCCCACGGCCGTTTTTACCGATGTTTCGGTCGAATCAATCAAAACCATAAGAAAAAACACCAATGGTATTGCGGCAAATCGTATCCGTATTGTAAATACTGATGCGGCCAAGGTAATTAAAAATTATGCCAATGATATAAATTTGGTCTTTGTTGACCCGCCGTATGCGAATCCGGAATTGGGTATTGATTTCGTTGCAAAATTGGCGGAACGTGCGCGTGCCGGCACCGTTGTCGTCCAAGAAATTGAATCAAATGTGCCATATTCCCCCGATGAAACAAAATGGGATGTTTTGCGGGATAAAAAATATGGTCGGGCGCGATTCTTGATTTTGCGTAAAATATAACTTGACTTTTTGTGTTTTTTGTCTATATTATTGCCTGAGAACAACCAGAGAGGTGATATTATGTCTAAGACAAATTTATTTCAAGATGAACGTATTTTGTTGACCGATGCAATTGATGCAAGAGGGGTGTATAAAGTGATAAAGACCATTTCAACTGACCCGCAAAGCCCTGTGGCCTATACGGAAACCTGGGTGACGGTTCGTGGAAAATTGAACGCATTCGGCGCCATTGGACATTTGCGTGGCGACGCTAATAAACTAACATGGGTTGGGGATAAAGCATACTCTGAACATCCCTATGAAATTGTTGTAGTATTGGATGTTTCGCCAAATCGCGATATTATAAGGATATACAATCAACACATAGGTGAAAAATGTCTTAATATTATGTCGGCACCAGATGTGGTCCAGATTGCGCCTGCGCCCCAGGTTGGACATAATTTGTTATTAGAACCATCCAAGACGCGCGAATACAATATCTTGCGCAATATCACTTTGGAAAAGTTAAAGTGGGAAATGAATCAGCATATTATATAAAATAACTTGATTTTTCGTTTGTTTTATTACATAATACCGTCCGCGCAACACCCTTGGAGGTTGCGTGAAACGTAACAATCCCCCGTCGCCAAGGCTTTGGGGGACAAGCAAAAAAGGAACTAAAAATGGCAATTCAATTAAATGCAGAAATTCGCAATGTTGCCGGCAAGGGGGCCGCACGTGCAATTCGTAACAATAAAAACATCCCCGCCGTTATCTATGGTGAAAAGAAAGAACCAATCGCGATTGAAATTTCCGGTCGTGATTTTGCACCAATATCTGTGATTCCGGCGTTGCGGACAAAACTTTTCAATATTACAACCAAGAACGGTAAAGAAGACGCGATGTTGATGGATATTCAATATCATCCGGTGACCGACCGTATTATCCATGTTGACTTCAAACGCATCGATGTTAAAAAGCCGGTTTGTGTGTCTGTTCCGGTTGAAATCATCAATGCAGAAAATTCTCGCGGTTTGAAATTGGGCGGCGTTTTGAACTTTGCGGTGCGCAAGGTTTCGGTTGTCGCGTTGGTTGATAAATTGCCGGAAAAAATCGTTTTGGATTTGGCCGATTTGACCATTGGTGATACGGTTCACGGTTCTGATTTGAAATTGCCGGACGGTGTGTCTTTGGGTCTGCACCAGGCGGAATTGGCGTTCGCCACCATTGGTGGTAAAATGCCAGAAGAAGCCGATGCGAAAAAACCGGCGGCGGCACCTGCGGCCGCGGCGGCACCCGCCAAAAAATAGTGGCAAGTGGTTAGTGTTAGTGATTAGTGAACGGCGCAAATGCGCCGTTTCATATTTTTACTAATCATCACACATTAACACCCGTCGCGGCCCGCCGCGCAGCGGTCGTGACGGACTAATCACCAACCGCTAACACTATCCACTAACCACTAAATTTTATTCCTATGGTCTTGAAATCGGTTTTGGGGTAACTATATCTTTGGCATACGAAAAGATTTATACCAAGGAGTAAATAAAAATGGCAAAAGTATTAGGTATCGATTTGGGAACAACAAATTCCGCCATGGCATTTATGGACGGAAATGACCCGAAAATTATTGAAAACGCCGAAGGTGGACGCACCACACCGTCCGTTGTCGCAATTACATCGAATGGCGAACAACTGGTTGGTGTTACCGCCAAGAACCAGGCGGTAACCAATCCAGAAAACACTATCTATGAAATTAAACGTTTGATGGGATTACGTTTCGACAGTCCCGCCGTTCGTGAAATTATGGCGCGCGTGCCGTATAAAATTGTTGCCGGCGATAATGGCGACGCATGGGTTGAAATTGACGGCAAAAAATATGCGCCATCCCAGATTTCGGCTATGGTTTTGGCAAAACTGAAAAAAGACGCAGAAAGTTATTTGGGTGAAACGGTGACCGATGCGGTTATTACCGTTCCGGCATATTTTAACGATTCTCAACGCCAGGCAACCAAAGACGCGGGGCGTATTGCAGGCTTGAACGTGTTGCGTATTGTGAACGAACCGACGGCGGCCGCGTTGGCCTATGGTTTGGACAAAAACAAAGACGGAACGATTGTTGTCTATGACCTTGGTGGTGGAACATTCGATGTGTCGGTGTTGGAAATCGTTGACGGCGTATTCGAAGTGAAATCGACCAATGGTGATACGGCCCTGGGTGGTTCGGATTTCGATGCGCGCGTTTTGAAATATTTAATCGAAGAATTCAAATCACAAACAGGTATTGATTTGTCGGGCGATAAATTGGCACTGCAACGTTTGAAAGAAGCCGCAGAAAAGGCAAAAATCGAACTGTCGTCCAAGACTTCGACGGAAATCAACCTGCCCTTTTTGACCGCAGACGCGTCGGGTCCAAAACATTTCAATACAACTTTGACGCGCGCGAAATTGGAATCTTTGGTTGATGATTTGATTCAAAAAACAATCGAACCGTGTCGCAAGGCATTGGCGGATGCGGGTATCGAAAAATCACAAATCAACGAAGTTATCTTGGTCGGTGGTCAAACCCGTATGCCAAAAGTTGTGGAAACCGTCAAAGAATTCTTTGGCCGCGAACCGCACAAGGGCGTGAACCCGGACGAAGTTGTCGCAATGGGTGCCGCAATTCAGGGTGGTGTGTTAAAAGGCGATGTAAAAGACGTTTTGTTGTTGGATGTGACACCGCTGTCGTTGGGTATTGAAACATTGGGTGGTGTGTTCACGCGCCTTATTGACCGGAACACAACAATTCCAACCAAAAAGTCCCAGGTCTTTTCAACCGCCGAAGACAACCAATCGGCCGTGACAATTCGTGTATTCCAAGGCGAACGCGATATGGCCGCAGACAATAAATTGCTTGGCCAATTCAATTTGGAAGGCATCGCACCGGCCCCGCGTGGTATGCCGCAAATCGAAGTGTCTTTTGATATCGACGCAAACGGCATCGTTCACGTGTCGGCCAAAGATAAAGGCACAGGCAAAGAACAGGCGATTTCAATCAAATCCGATGGTGGATTAAGCGAAGAAGAAATCAAGCGTATGGTTGACGAAGCCGCCGCAAATGCCGATGCAGATAAAAAGAAACGCGAATTGGCCGAGGCAAAAAATGCCGCCGAAACCGCAATCTTTGCGATTGAAAAATCGTTAAAAGAACACGGCGATAAAATTTCGGCCGATGAAAAATCTGCGATTGAAAACGCCAAGAAAGATTTGGCGGACGAATTGGCAAAAACTGACGCGACGGCAGAAAGCCTGAAAGCAAAAACCGATGCGTTAAGCGAAAAAGCCATGAAATTGGGCGAAGCCGTCTACAAGGCGCAACAGGCGGCACAAAATGCCGGTGGCGCAAACGGTGCGGATGACAATAAACCCAATGACGCGCGTGACGCAGATTTTTCTGAAAAGAAATAATCGGTATTTAATACTTATAATACGGGGCAAACGCCCCGTATTTTTTTTATTTCATTTCACCGATGTAAATGTTCATTGCCGCCGCGGCATCCAACAACGGATCGTCCGGTTCAATGTATGCGTTTGATGTGCACAAATCTGGAATATTTGGGTCACGTGCAATATCGCCCGACGCATAAAATTCCGCCAATGGAACCGTTACACATTCACCACCACGCAATGCCGTCATAACATTTGTTTCGCCATTTTCAATCGCATCCAATGCACAGGTCACCATTTTTGTTGCGGTAATTCTGTCCGCCGCAGTCGTGTCGCCGGCGCGTTGAATATAGTCCGGAAAAGCGGCGCGATTCACAATACCTGCGTTCGTTAACGCGCGCGATATCATATCGGCCGGGCGGCCCGAATGCCCACGAATTGTAATGCCTTCGGCCACCATAATAATTCCATAATCGCGCCCAACGCATTTAATATGCTGAACCAAATCGGGAATATTAAATTTTATTTCTGGCACAATAATCGCATCTGCGCCAACCGCGACACCTGCGTTCAATGCCAATCGTCCACATTCACGTCCCATTGTTTGAACAACAAACCAACGATGATGACTGCGTGCGGTTAATAAAACCTGGTCACAGTATTTAACCAATTCGTTTACCGCCGTATCAAAACCGATTGTCCGGTCGGTCAGTGGTATATCAAAATCGATAGTTTTTGGAATACATACCAATGACAGATTGTTATAAATATCATTGTTTTTATATGCAAGTGAAAAACTGCCGTTGCCACCAATTAAAATCAATGCGTCCAATTTTAATCCGGCAAGCGAACGTTTCAAATTCTTGTTAAAGGTTGCAAGTCGTCCCATCTTGACCGCGGTTTCGAAATTCATAATGCCGGAATTTCCATTGTGCAGAAAACTGCCGGCCAGGCGCGCGTTTTCAACAGGTATGGATTCAGTTGTTAATTCAATCGCATTTGCCGGCATATGACACAGGCCGTCCGTGCCATCAATAATACCAAATGTGCGCCATCCACGATTGGATGCACCCAAAACAATACGATTTATCACTGTGTTCAGGCCGCTGCAATCGCCACCCGTGGTCATAATTCCTATACGTTTCATATTGCCCCCATTTATTCCAAGATTATATCATAAATAAGTTGACAAAGAAAACATTTTTATGCTATTTTGTCCATTAGAAAAACTATCCTTAGGAGATAATGATTATGGCAAACAATAACACGGCCGTTATGGGCAAGACAAAACGTTCAACCGACAATATGATTGACGAGGCTATCGCCCAGCAAAACAGTTGGTTGTCGCGCCGGCGTAATTTTACGCGCCGTTTCTTAAAATCTGTTAATGTATTTTCACGCGACCAAGAACCCGAAAAAACTGTAGTTGTGAAACGTGAACGTGCGCCACGTGATAACAATGATGAAAAAAAATCTGTATTGCGTGAATATTGGTTCCCGATATTGTGTGCGTTAATAGTATTATTCGTTGCAATTTGGGTTATATTTATTCGAATTGGAACACCACAACGAATTGTTGTGTTAAATGCGAATCCTGTGCCTGTTGAAACCGTGTCCCGTGACACGGTTAAAAACGTTATTGAACCGGCGGATATTCCAACGTTTGATATCGTTCGTATCAAAGAAAACGGCATCGTTGTTGCCGGCCGTTGGCAACCAAATAAAAATATTTCAATATTGATTAATAACAAGATTGTCGCAACCGAGCGCACAAACGAAAACGGTGAATTTGTCTATGCGCCGGCAAATGGGTTAACGCCGGGAAATTACACATTGTCTTTGATGGGGGTGGAACCCAAGATGAAATCTGCGGACAAGGTTTTTCTGTACGTGTCAGATGCAGACTATCGCAATTCTGTATCGTTGCTTATGACCCGTGACGGCAGTCGTGTTTTACAGTCCCCGTCAATTTTGAAAGATGGCGATTTGGTTGTGTCAAAAATAGATTATCTGGATACTGGGCGCATAATTGTAACAGGTGATGCGTTGCCGCGGTTGCGCGTATCTTTGTCATTGAATGATAAATATATGGGTTTCGCGCGCGTGTCAGATTACAAACATTTTGGACTTGGGGCCGATGTTGGTGAATTAAAGCCGGGTCAAGAATACAATCTTACGGTTCGTCTGCACGATGGTGATGGCCAAACGATTGCGACAGTAAACCATAACTTTATTATGCCAGAAATGACGGGTGATAATGACACGTTTTATACGGTGCGCCGTGGCGATTGTTTGTGGATTATTGCGCGGAATTTTCTGCGTCGCGGCGTATTGTTCAGTATAATTGCCGAACGCAATAATATTGAAAATCCGGATTTAATTCTAACGGATCAATTACTGCAAATTCCAACAAAAAAATAATGAAAAAACGGTATAACGATATGACAGAAAATGAAGTTCAGGCCATATTGGGTGGCATATTAAAGTATTGGAAGTCTTTGACCCCGGCCGAGGTTAAAAGTTTGTTAAAAATCTTGATAGTACGTGGAGAATTACCAAAGTGCGCGGCATGTGGTAAACCGATATTTAATATGGACGATTTTTCGTGGGATCACGTTATCGCAGAATCCAGGGGCGGTCCAACACAAATCGGCAATCTGCAACCGATGCATACATGGTGCAATGTTGCCAAGGGCGACGAAACCGATGAAACATATTTTTGTCATATTGACCCAGAATTGTTAGAACAAATGATGAAAAATCATAAAAAGAACGGTTCACGTTCGGGCGGAAAATCACGCAAGAATAAATATGATAATTCTGGGGACAAACGCCGCAAACACGTTCGCATAAATGGTGGTTCAGGCGTGGATATTTCTATTTATAACAAAGGTCGTAACAGATAAAATATTGAATCTTGGTGCGGGCGAAGGGAATCGAACCCTCGTCTAAAGCTTGGGAAGCTTTCGTGCTGCCATTATACCACGCCCGCAAACAGTGTTCGTATTCTATACTTTGTCTGTGGAATTGTCCAGAAATTTTTATATTTGATTTTTTGTGTATTTGGTCGTATACCGTAATTATGTTTTTAACCAGGAGAAATAAAAATGTCAGTTGAAAATTTGAACCCTTTGGTTGCCGCCCAGGCGCGCGTTAAATCGGCGTGTGATAAATTGGGAATGGAACCGAACGTATATGAAATTCTTAAAAATCCGGCACGCATCGTAGAGGTGCAAATTCCGGTCAAAATGGACGATGGTTCGATAAAAACCTTTACAGGATTCCGTGCGCAACATAATACCGCATTGGGTCCAAGCAAAGGCGGAATTCGTTTCCACCCAATGGTGTCACGTGACGAAGTATCGGCACTTTCTATTTGGATGACGTTCAAATGCGCCGTGACGGGCCTGCCCTATGGTGGTGGCAAGGGTGGCATTATCGTTGACCCGAAAACACTGTCGGCGGGCGAATTGGAACGGCTGTCGCGTGGATATGTTGATGCGATTTACCCGATTTTGGGCGAAAAGTGTGATGTGCCGGCACCGGATGTCAACACAAACGGGCAAATTATGTCTTGGATGATTGACGAATATATAAAACTGACGGGCGACAATTCGTTTGGCACATTTACCGGAAAACCGGTTGAATTAAATGGTTCGTTGGGACGCACGCGTGCGACGGGTTTGGGCATTGCGATTACAATCGCATCCGCATTAAAGACATTGAACAAAGATATAAATGGCGCGCGCATTGCGATTCAGGGTTTTGGCAACGTTGGGTCTTTTACCGCCAAATGCGCGGCGGATATGGGCGCAAAAATTGTTGCGATTGCGGAATGGAATACAATCCTGTTTAATGATGCGGGCTTGGACATTGATGCATTGATGGAATATAAAAACAAAAACGCGGGGTCAATCAAGGATTTCCCGGGTGCACGGGTTATTTCCGCCGATGAATTTTGGGGTCTGGATGTGGATGTGTTGTCGCCGTGCGCGATGGAAAACACCATCAACAAAGACACCGCGCCGTTGATTAAAACCAATTTAATTGTCGAAGGCGCAAACGGTCCAACCACACTGGACGGCGAAGAAATATTGGCCGCACGCGGCGTTATGATTGTGCCAGATATTTTAGCGAACGCCGGTGGCGTGACGGTTTCGTACTTTGAATGGGTGCAAAATCGTTATGGTTATTATTGGCCGGAAAGCGAGGTTGAAGACAAAGAACGCCATGCGATGATTACCGCATTTGATGCGATTTATAAAATAAAATGTGAATATAATGTATCTATGCGCGAGGCCGCATATATGTATTCCATTAAACGCGTTGCAACGGCAATGAAACTGCGCGGGTGGTGTTAGTTAGTGGTTAGTGTTAGTATTTAAAAAGGTTGCGTTTGGCAACCTTTTTAATGTAACCACGGCGCAGTATTCACGGCAATTGTTGCATAAAAACACCCCGGACAATGCCGGGGTACCAAATTATATAGTATTAAAACATATTATTTTGAACAATTATCCGTTAATTTATCGTGCCATACATGGTTGTCCTAAAATTGCCACTACTATTGTCCCGTACATCGCGCGCGCAATCATTTACACATATATCGGAACATCTGGTACCACCATAGTTCAAAGTCCGTACATAAATCCATTTTGAAGTTCCGGGATTTTCCATTTTACACCAACAATGGTAATTTGTATTTAATTCCGTATCACCGAGTCCGATACCCGTTTGTGCAAGATACTCACTGTCTAATACCGCTGCCTGTGCATCCGTGGCAACTATTGTCCCCACCGAATTTTTTGTTGTTGAACTACACACACTTATCCCGCTAACGTCTCCATACGAAAATACTGTCCCCCATTTGCCACTTTTGCTTCCACTGGCCCCAATATATGATAATGTTGATGCGCTGCATGTACCATCGTAATTTGCATAGTTTCCTTCATTAGATAAATTACGCCAACAAACAGATGTCCCGCTAATACTTGTGTCTGGATTAAAATCTATTCGTATGGATAGGCCGGATGGGGTTGTGGTGCGAATCTGCCACAGCAGGCAATCGTTATCGATACAGGTCAGTTCACTGTTGGCGGCGTCCATGGCGGCGGTGTTGATTGTTTGTGCCGTCACCAAGGCATTTGTGTAGTTTGTTGTCGCGCTGTAGACCGGTTTTTCGCCGAGTGTGCCGGCGGTGCCGGTGCCGGTCATAACATAGTTCGCCGTACCGTTCGCTATATTTTGTTTTGCACTTAATCCGGTATTCACTGCGCCAGCGGTTGGGGATGTTGTCGCCGTTGCGTCCGTCCCCAGCGCGGTTACTATCGTTTGTTGACCAATCACTCCATCGCTTGTGCCATATGTAACAATTGTGTTCGTGTTTAATGCAGGAATTTGCGCCTGTTTGGTATCCAACAAATCATCAACATATTCACGACTGGTTATTGTGCCCGTGTCAGCAAATGCAGAACCTATAATTCCTGGCACCAATAATAAAGCCAATGCAACATTAAAACCGTATTTTGATAGTTTCATATTCTCTGTCCTTTTTTCGTCATCCCGTGCTTGACACGGGATCTCTTTGCAACCGCCTGATACCCTATCTGCATCTTGAACCGACAAGATACCGATTTACATCGGTATGACGGTTATTGATTCTCTGGCATATATGTGCCCGACAAATTGTTCACATTCCAGAGCAAACAATCACTGCTGCTATCACCCGGCGTTGCGTATGTATTGCATGTTAAATGTGCATTAAACGCGTTCGCAACCGCCGTGTTTACATGTCCGGCCTCGGCCAAATTGTTTGTTTGGGATGAATACGAACCTGATGCCTGGTACACACCCTTGGAACCGGTGCCGCCCGCCGTGCCGGTATATGTAATAACACTGTTTGCCGCGCCGTTTAATGTATTTTGTTTAGCGTTCAGGCCCGCAACCACCGCGCCCGTTGTCGGCAATGTCGTCGCCGTCGTGTCCGACCCAAGTGATGTTACGATTTGCCGTTCATCCGTTGTACCCGCGCTTGCGCCGTATGTGACGGCATAACCGGACGTGCCGGATAATTTATTCTGTTTGGTCGCAACCGCGGTATCAACATAACCCCGGGTCGTGACGGTTTGGGTTGTTGTTGCGGCAAATGCGCCCGATGTCAATACCGACACCACCGCGCCAAATAATAGAATTTTGGAATTTTTCATCGCTTGTTTTTCTCCTTTCCCCCTCACAGGGATTGTTTTGTGTATAAATAAACCGTCGTGGAAAACAGACGGTCGGGGTGTTCGTAAATCACATCTTGGAAGTTGATCCCGATAGGCCTTTTGACAGCGCATTATAACCATCGGCACCCCGACAGGCGGGGTATTTGGCACACCCAAAAAAATTGTGTGCCGTCCAAGATGTGGGCCTACGACAGCCCGAACCGAGAATGGCTTCCCATTGGTTCAAATACATTCTAACAAAAAACACGATTCGGGGTCAAGAGAAAATTAGTGGTTAGTGTTAGTTCCGTCTACGCACACTTTGTGTGCTCCGTCGCGACAATGGGTTAGTGTGCGGGGCATTCGCCCCGCATTATTTTTGAAAACGCCTTGACTTTCCAATATTTTTGATACATAATGGACGCGCAAATCCCAAAGATTGCCATTTGAATAAAACCTGTGTGCGGTATGCACAAGGAGCATCATCCGGTGAGTTTCACCCTTGATGGCGGTTTTCTTTGTGGATAAAAAACAGTTTTCCCACTTCGCCAAGGCTTTGTGGGATAAAATAACAAACCCAAAAGGAGTAAATATATGGCAACTGTTATTCGTTTGGCACGTCATGGTGCAAAAAAACGCCCGTATTACCACATTGTTGTGGTCGATTCACGCAGCGCACGTAATTCCGGTAATGTTCTGGAAGTCGTTGGTAAATATGACCCAATGTTGGCACGCGATAATGAAAAACGCGTTATTTTGAAAATTGATGAAATCAAGGCTTGGATGGCCAAGGGCGCAAAGCCGTCTGACCGTGTGTATCGTTTCTTGGCAAACGCCGGTTTGGTCGCAAAACGCGTTGTGCCGAACCAGACCAAGAAAAACCTGCAAAGCGAAAAGACACTGCAGAAAATCAAAGACAAAGCCGATAAATTGGCCAAGTTAGCCGAAGAAAAAGCCAAGGCAGAAGAAGCCGCCAAGGCCGCAGCAGAGGCCCCAGCGGAGGCCCCGGCCGAAGGCGCAACCGCAGAATAATTGGGTTTGAAATATGAATAACATCGCGCATAAACAACCATATCATGAATATCCATCGCGCCTGCGTCAAAAGGCGTTGGGATTCGTATTTGATTCTGTCAAATTCGATGATGTTGATTTTGGTCGTATTATGCGCGACAGTTATTTCATGAACCTTTGCCCAATGATGCAATATGCACACAAAAACCGTATTGATGAATTAGATTACTTGCTGGACATCCGGGAAACATTGTTAAAAATACCCGGCGTGCATGAACGATAAGGATTTTGATATGGCGGACCCAACCCCCGAACAAATTCGCGACCATATTTGCCCGTATGATCGGGCGCATTGCTGGGAATTCCAATACGAATTGGATGCGCGCAAAAAAATTGCCGAAAGTTTGGGCATACGTTTTCGGGAAAATATGTTTGTGTCGCCCGGCGAAGACTTCTTTGCCGAATGCCCGAACATAAACAAAGAAGGGTTTGATTGTGCCCGATATAAAACCTGGTTAAAGAAAAAACACCGTGGAAAATAATAAACAAATCTTGGTTGGAAAAATCGTCGCCCCCCAGGGAATACGGGGTGAAGTGCGCGTTCAGGCCTTTACCGCCGCACCGGACGATTTCAAAAATTTGCCCGTGTTCGGCAATAATATCGCAACCAATGCCTTTCACTTTGTACGCAGGGTTCCAAACACAAATGTTATTGTCGCACGAATTGACGGGATTAATGACCGAAACAGTGCCGAAACACTGCGCGGAACCGAATTATTCATAATGCGCGATTCTTTGCCGGCATCAAAAGATGGCGAATATTACCAGGCAGACCTGGTCGGGATGACGGTTGTGCGTGACAGGGAAATATTGGGACGCGTTGTATGCTTTCAAAACTTTGGTGCCGGGGATATTATGGAACTGGACAACGGGGATATGGTTTCTTTCCGTGGCGCAACCGTTGACTTTGATAAAAACATAATTTATACGGAGTAAAAAATGGGCGTTTTCAAAGACTTTATTTATTCAATACTTACCAGTTGTAATAAAAAATGTTTGCCGTTAGACCAGTGTCCGGCGGTGGCGGCAGAAATGGAAGACAAACCCGCCACAGAAGTATGCAAAATATGCGAAAAATGTTGGGAAAAACTGCACGGGAAACAACGATAAAATGCACTTTAATATACTGACTGTTTTCCCAGAAATGTTTCCGGGCACACTTGGTGCCGGGGTGGTTGGGCGCGCGTTGGAAAATGGAATTTGGTCTTATGATGTGATAAATATTCGCGATTTTGCCGTAAATGATTACGGCAGTGTTGATGACGCGCAATTCGGCGGTGGCGCGGGTATGGTTATGCGCCCCGACGTGTTGGGCAATGCGATTGATTCTATTAAAAACCCGGGGCAAATTATATACTTTTCGCCACGCGGGCCAAGGCTTTGTCAAAAAATGGTGCGCGAATTCGCAAAGAATCCGGATGATGCGGTGTACACCCTGCTCTGTGGTCGGTACGAAGGAATTGACCAACGCGTCATTGATATGTATAATATAACCGAATTATCAATCGGCGATTATATCCTGTCGGGGGGTGAAGTTGCCGCGCAGGTTTTTATTGACAGTTGCGTTCGATTGGTTGATAATGTCGTCGGTGGTGGGATTGAGGCCACCGCAAATGAAAGTTTCGAAATCGGGGGGCTGGAATGGCCGTTATACACCCGCCCGTCAGTATGGCGTGGACAAAGTGTCCCAGAAGTCCTGCTGTCCGGTCACCACGGCAATATAGAACGGTGGCGGAAACAACAATCGGTTGACATAACAAAAGAACGTCGACCGGACTTAATAAAGGAAAACAAAAAATGAACATTGTAAAAAAAATAGAACAACAAAATGTTGAAAAAATGCGTGCGGGTAAAACAATCCCGAATTTCAAGGCCGGTGATACACTGCGCGTGCATGTAAAAATCAAAGATGGCGACAAATTCCGTATTCAGTTATTCGAAGGCGTTGTTATTGCACGTGATGGTGGTATGGGTAATACCGCGTCTTTCACCGTTCGTCGCGAATCATACGGCGTGGGTGTGGAACGCAAATTCCCGTTGTACAGCCCGGCAATCGAAAAAATTGAAAAGGTTCGTATCGGCCGTGTGCGTCGTGCGAAATTGTTCTTTTTGCGCAAATTGTCCGGTAAAAAGGCGCGTATTGTGGAAGATTTGTCTGCAACCGCGAACGAAAAGACCGCAAAAGAAGCAAAATAATTTTTGCCTATTTCAAAATCCCCGCAAATGCGGGGATTTTTTTAGTGCTAGCATCTTTTTTTACGTTTGTTGTGTTTTTGATAATATGCGGTTAGCAAGAATACGGTCACAATAAATACCAAATCTAGTGTGGCGATAAATATCACACCAACCTCGGGCGTTTCCAACAGAACATACCCCAAATAAGACAAATCGGTTGTGATCCACACGAACCAAGATGTTAAACTTAAATCATCGGCATGCCGGGTCTTTAATATCTTGATAATCTGGGGAATATAGGCAACAAATTCCAAAATGGTATAAACAGATAAAAATGCATAAGCAATTATTTCTTTCATAAAAATCCCCCTGTGACAACAGGGGAATTATATCATAAAATCGGTTTTATAGGTAAAATTTTTTTAACCGACGTTTTTATTTGTATGATTATTTGCCAAATACGCGATACAAACGTTTTAAACGTTCGTCCAACGCTTCTTTTGCCTGTATGTATTTGTTAAGTCTTTCTTCGAATACGTTGTATGCACGAGCATAGTGGTGCTGGACTTCATAGTCGTCGCAATCCCGTTGTCCGCACGATGAACCAGGTTTAAAAAGTGGACATATATAATTTCCGCTAATACATCTAGCAGGCGCCGGAGCCTCTATAAAAAATGATTGACCATCAGACATTCGGACAAACCTAAATTTTTTTTCTTTTGGGGCTTTGTCTTTAAGTAGTTCGTCCATAAGATTTGACGCTACTTCCCCCGCTCGTTCATATTTCCAGCGTGTTACAAGCGAACGCACATACAAATTTACAAGCATATTTTGCTCCTTTTGTCTTATTTACTACCAAAAATAATACAAAAATTATATATTGTCAAGTTGTAGGCACAAAAAATATAATTCCTGTTTTATATTTTGGCTCAAGTGTAAATAATGTACCTTTTTATTGGTTTTTGTCTTCAATTTTTTCAAATCTTGGTTTGCCATTTATATTTTCCTGCCACATTTTCAAAGGTCTGCACCATATCTGACCATACGGAAAATCATCTGATTTATATAGTGCCTTGTAAACCACAAGATCTTCTAGTGTTTCTGTATGCTTGCCGATGGCAATTACTTGATAAAGTTGATGGTTTTTATAATGTTTGTAAATACTTCCTATTTCTGGCATATTTTGTCCTTTTTAATTATCATCACCAATTATACAATGTTTTTTCCAAAAAGATACATTATTTACAGTTTAGCCTTTTTGTAAAAAGCACATTGAACATTCACTTCTGTTTTGCAAACGGAAATCTGCTGCGCAATTTTTGCTTTGCGGTGGTCAGATCCTGTTCGGCTTTTTGTAAATCCGCTTTTAGACAGTGATAATCAAGCAAATTTCCGAATTTTTCCGTTGAACAATTTGCGCAAACTGTCCGGTAAAAAGGCACGTATTGTGGAAGATTTGTCCGCAACCGCGAACGAAAAGGTCGCAAAAGAAGCAAAATAATTTTTGCCTATTTCAAAATCCCCGCAAACGCGGGGATTTTTTGTATATTGTTGTTGGTAAAAATTTCAATTTGACATAGATTTAATATGGCGGTAGTATTTGCGTATGATAAAAATTTCAAGATTTTTTTTAATTTCACTTTGTTGTGCGGTTTTTGCGACAGGCGCGAACGCGTACACTAATCGCAACACTGCGGTTATCCAGGTTATGAACAAGGCCGCCGGCAAAACCCAGACCGTAAGTATTCCCGTTGGTCAAAGTGTGCAATTCGAAAAACTGAATATAACTGCGCGGGCATGTAAACAAAGTGACCCATTTAAGGCGGAAAATTTCTATGCGTTTGTGGAAATCACAGAATCAGGCGATACCAAAATTTATGGAAATTGGATGAATCGTAACAACCCCGGGAAAAATCCGGTTCAAAATCCGGACTATGACGCATGGTTGGTGCGATGCGAATAAATATTAGGGGGGTGTAAATATGAAAACATTAAAGAAGATATCGGTATTTATCATAGGTATTTTTGCATTATTGTTCGCCGTTTCTATTTTTATACGGGCGCAAAAAACAACCGCGTTGGAATCGGGAACATTAAAGGATTGGCGTGCGGCATCCGTTGAACGCAGGATGTCCGCGGTCAAGATACTGCGCGCAAACGATGATAACGTTGATATATTGGTGCGGTGTGTTGATAAAATGGCGACACTGCCGGATTCTGGTGATATGAGTGTGCGTGACGCAACAGAACTCTGTTTTATGGGTATGCAACTGAAAGAAAATATCTAATGTGGCGTGTGTTGCTGGGGCTTTTACTGGCGGGATGTGCGTATCAAAACAATCAATATTTTATTGGCGATGAATATTTGGGCACCCGATATGTAAATGACCCGTTGGGCGAAGAATTTGGAATTGACGCGGACCCATTGATACGTTTTGATGCGTTCGATTGTGTGACGTTTGTGGAAACCGTATTGGCGGATGGAAACAAAGAAAAACTGAATCAAATACGATATAAAAATGGCCAAATTGATTTTATAAATAGAAATCATTTTATTGAAACAGACTGGATAAAAAACAATTCCGGGGTGGTTAAAAATGTTTCGGCAAAATATGCCCCCACCAACACTCGCACCGTTACAATAGACAAAAAAAGTTGGTTCAAGAAAAACCATAATATTGACACAGACTTTGCAACACAAACTGTGATTTTGGAATATATACCCTATTCCCGTGTGCAGGATATTGTGATTGACCGTCGTCCAATGGTGGTCCTGTTTGTGCGCGGTGATGGCGGCATTAAAAATAAAATTGGCACAGATTTAGCGGTGCGACATATGGGTTTACTTATGCCAGATGGACGTTTGCGGCACGCATCACGCCGACGTGGTCGTGTGATTGATGTGAATTTTCTTGAATATGCACACCAAATGATAGAAAATAAAAATAATTTGGGTATAATGTTGTTGGAAATAAAAAAATGACAGACGAAAAAATTATTCATATGGATATGGGTGCATCGGGTGCGGCGGCACGCGGCACCGTTTGTTTGGGAATTGAATCTTCGTGCGATGAAACCAGTGCCGCAATAGTCGATTCAAATAAAAACATATTGGCACATATTATTTATTCGCAAATTCCAGAACATCAACAATATGGTGGCGTTGTTCCCGAATTGGCGGCGCGCGCACATATATTGGCGATTGATACGGTTATTCGCGAAACACTGAATCGTGCAAATATGACGATTGATGATATTGATGTTATTGCGGCAACGGCGGGCCCGGGCCTTATTGGCGGTGTTTTGGTTGGTTGGATGGCGGCAACGGGTATCGCGCAATCAACCGGCAAACCACTGGTTGCCGTTAATCATTTGGAAGGTCACGCATTGGTTCCGCGCCTTGCCGCGGCAACGGCGGACAATTCGGCGGCCCCGGTTACGGTCGAATTTCCATATTTGCTGATGCTGGCATCGGGTGGCCATTGCCAGATTTTGTTGGTGCGTGGCGTTAGTAAATATGACCTGATTGGACAGACGTTGGACGACAGTGCCGGTGAAGCATTCGATAAAGTTTCAAAAATGCTGGGACTGGGGTATCCGGGCGGACCGATTGTTGACCGGCGTGCCGCATTGGGGAATCCGCGTGCGTTTGATTTTCCGCGTCCATTATGTGACAAACCGGGGTGTGATTTTTCATTCAGTGGTATTAAAACCGCCGCACGAACATTTTTATCGCGCACAGATGCGCCGTATAATGATGAATTTATAAATGATTTCTGTGCATCGTTCCAGGCGGCGGTTGTGGATTGTATTATAAACCGTCTTGGGCACGCAATGAAGACAGATGTCGTATTAAACACGAAACCTAAAACTTTGGTGGTTGCGGGTGGTGTTGCGAAAAACAGCGCGATACGCGCGGCGATGGAAAATTTGGCACACGAACACAATATGATTTTTGCCGCCCCACCAATGAGTCTTTGCACCGACAACGGTGCGATGATTGCCTGGGCGGGATTGGAAAATTACAAAATTGGTAATGTCGTGCGTGAACCGGTTGCACCACGTCCACGTTGGCCGCTGACCGAATTATAAGGTATGTGTTATGCAGAAACCAGAACCATTTGTAAAACCTGATATGATTTTTTCTGTGACCGACGCGTCGGCATTGCTTAAAAATGTTGTTGAAACCGCATTCCCGGTTATCAAGATTCGCGGTGAATTGTCCCAAATTACCCGCGCAACATCGGGACATATGTATATGACAATCAAAGATTCTGGTGCGGCAATGTCTGTGATTATATGGCGCGGAACACCGATAAATTTCGCGTTAAGTGATGGGATGGAGGTTGTTATTACCGGTCGGCTTACCACATATCCGGCGCGCAGTAATTATCAAATTGTTGCCGCAAGTATTGAAATGGCGGGTGTTGGCGCGATTCTTAAAATGCTGGAAGAACGCAAGCAAAAATTGGCGGCGGAAGGTTTGTTTGATGCATCGCGCAAGAAGCCATTACCAAAACTGCCAACAACAATCGGCGTAGTGACAAGTCCAACCGGTGCGGCATTCCAAGATATTCAAAACCGTTTACGCGAACGATTTCCGGTACGTGTAATTTTGTACCCTGCCACTGTTCAGGGACAAACCGCGGCGACCGAAGTTGCCGCCGGTGTGGAATACTTTAACCGCGCAAAAAATGTTGATGTTATAATTGTTGCGCGTGGGGGTGGTTCGCTGGAAGACCTGTTGCCGTTTTCCGAAGAAATTGTCGTGCGCGCCGTCGCAAACAGTGAAATCCCCGTTATAACCGGTGTTGGACATGAACCGGATTGGATGTTGGTTGATTTTGCGGCGGACCACCGGGCACCAACCCCAACCGGCGCAGCCGAGGCAGTCGTTCCAACAAAAATATCACTTGTCCAAGAAATTGATAATCTGTGGCATCGTTTATCATCAAACTTTACAACACGTATTACAAATGCCCGTACGCGCGTTGAAAACATAAACATTAAAAGCCCGCGACAAATGGTTATGGAACGCGCGCAACGATTGGATGATATTACGCGCACATTGGGGATAATTATAAACGCAAAAATGACAGACGCACGTCGTAAAATGGACATTGTTGCACGGATGCCGGATATATTGAATAACAAAATGGCAAATATAAAACGTGGAATTGAACACAGCGCACAGATGCTGAATTCATTGGGCTATAAAAATGTTTTGGCGCGCGGATACGCGATTGCACGCGCGGCGAATGGTGCAATTATATCAAGCGTCGATGCCCCACACCCAATCGCCAGCATTGAATTTGCAGACGGAATTAAAAGCATATAATAAATTGTCTTTATGTTTTTTTACACTAAAATTTTAGTGTTTTATATCAAGGATTTATAAATGTTTTTCCTGCGTCCAGTCGCAGCTGATATACTAGAAATATATCGAGCGATAAAATTACGTCATTTGATACAACAATTTAATCACAATTCAAAGACACACGAGCAATAAAATGATTTATACGGGTTATTGGGCAAAAATACACGATTATGAATTAAATTAACACGCCCAAATGGGCGATTTTTATTTCATCAATGTCTTGGCGGTGGCCAATGATTCGGGGGTTATTTCCGCACCGCTGATTATTCGCGCGATTTCATTTAACCGTTCTTCGCCCGTTATTTCATAAACATTTGTGGTTGTAATTTCGCCACTGGATGTCTTTTCAATCTTAAAGTGTTTGTCTGCATATCCTGCAACCTGGGCCGAATGGGTTATAACCAATGCCTGGGCCCCACGGGCCAGGCGATTTAATCGTTGGCCTACCGCCGATGCGGTGGCACCACTTATTCCCGTATCAATTTCATCAAACACAAATGTATGTGTCGCGTTACCAGATACCAACACCACGCGCATTGCCAACATTAAACGTGCCAATTCGCCCCCAGATGCCGATTTGTGTAATGGTGCAAACGGCATACCCGGGTTTGTTTTTATCATAAATGTTACGTCGTCTGTACCGGACGCAGATGGCGCAATTTGCGAAAATTCAACCATAAAGTCCGCATTTGCCAATTTCAAATCTGGTAATTCATGCAAAATGCGTTCGCGCATATTCGCCGCCGCCGCCCGGCGCGCATCGGCCAATTTCGCCGCACAAACATCATATTTTTTACGCGCCACATTAACCGCATCGCGCAATTTCTTTAATTCGGTATCACTGTTATTTATAGTATTTAATTGGGATTCCATTTGGGCCAATTTTTCCGGCAATTCATCCGCCGCAACGTGGTGTTTGCGCGCCGCCGCACGTATAGCAAATAAACGTTCTTCGATTGAATCGACCGTGTCTGTGTCAATTTCGTCCGGTGAAATTGTGCCCGCGACATTTGCGACAATTTCCGCCGCGTTATAAAGAGCATCTATCTGTTCTGCAAATGGATTTGGTTCGGTTTTTATACGTTCCAAAATATGCGCAACCGCAAATATCTGGGCATCAAGTGTATTTCCACCCGCACCAATCGCATTTACCGCATCGGTCAATATTGCCGCGTTTTTTTCAGCATTTATCATATCGGCACGGCGCGTTGCCAATTCTTCTTCTTCGCCCGGACGAACATTTAATGCGCGCAATTCCGCAACATTGTGTTCAAGGTACTCTTGTTCCGTCGCGTTGCGCGCAATAAAATCTTCGGTTTCTTTTAACCGTTGTGTCAATGTATGATATTCGTGATATATCGTATGAATGTCATTTAATAATTCATTAAAATTATTATCATTTTTAATGGCAAAATCATCCAGCGTCCCAAGATGTGTCGCCTGGTTTAACAATGTATGATTTGCGAATTGACCGTGCACGGACACCAATTCGTCACCAATGGATTTAAGTGTCTTGATTGACACCGGCGTATCATTGACCCACGCGCGACTCTTGCCATCCGCCCCAAGTGTGCGTCGCAATATGATATTGCTGTCGCGTTCAATGCCCGCATCGTCCATAATTGCGTATATTTTATCATTTGCCGTGTCAAATTCTGCCACAACCGATGCCAAATCTGTGCCGTGCCGCACAAGCCCCACATCTGAACGTGCGCCCAATGCAAGTGCAAGCGCGTCCAATAATATACTTTTACCCGCGCCCGTTTCACCGGTTAAAACGTTTAATCCCGTCCCGAATTCAAGATTCAGTTTATCAATCAATACGATATTAGAAATGTTCAGGCTTGTTAACATAACCGTATTATACCCATTTATATTATGTTTTCCAGTGTAAAATCATTTAACCACAGTATCATACAGGTTACATCAAACCCTTTATAAATTTGCTTTAACAATTCACGATATTCTTTTAATTGTGCGCGATATTTTTCAAAAAACACTTTTTTATTTATGTCGGTTTTATAATCCAAAATCACAACTTTTTTTGTATCCGTGTTCACATATAATCTGTCTATGCGACGACTTATAAATTTTCCATTTATCGTCCCCGCAACAGGAACCTCGGTACGCGACAATGGACCCATATATTCACGCAATTCTGGGATTGTGGAAATGTGTTTTATAACATCGTCTGCCCCAACCCATCCGTTGCCGGTGTAAAACACGTGCTGCATTTGTGCGTGCATTGTGCGCCCGGTTGTGGTTGCATATTCCCGGTGTGAATTTGTGTTTATTAAATCGTTTAATTTATTCGTCATAACTAGAAATCCTGATTGTATCATTTAAGACTGGTATATTTTTCTGCAATGTATTCCACAACATATTATGCCACGATAATTCCGGCGCAGATTTGTTCGACGTAAAACCATAAATATACAATTCATCGCGCGCACGGGTCATCGCAACATATAACAAACGATAGCTTTCTTCAATGTCTTGATTAAACGCAGCGTCGCGAATATCTGCGAATTCTGGACTAAATCCGGTTGGAGTATGTGGCACCCAAATCCATACCGGCATATTTTTGTCTGGCAAATCATATATCGTATGTGATTTAGGCATTGATGTTGTATCTATTAAAAACACAACGCCTGATTGCAAACCTTTACTGCCGTGAATGGTAACGATACGAACACCGGCACCGGAATCCATATCGCGCTTTATCTCGCTGTTGCCGGTGATAAACCATTTTATAAAATGACGCAATGTACCGGGGCGCGTCCGTTCGTATGCCAGGCATATAGTAATAAATTCTTCCAATGGGTCGATTATTTGCGTTCCCAAAGATTCTATGAATTTTTTTCGTATATCATAATTGTTTAATACGTATGTAAAGAAACTGTATGGTCCGCACGTTTTTGATAATTCCGCAAAATCTTGTAATACAGAATAAATATCTGCATCTGTATTTTTCAATATTTCAAAAATACTTATAGGTGTAAATTCGGCGGATGCCTTTCTGCGACGCGAATTTTCCGCATTTCGTAACGCACATATTTTATAAACCGCAGAATCGTTTAACCTGAACATTGGGCTTTTTAACACACAACAAAGCGAATAATCATCAACCGGATTTACACAAAAACGCAACAGATTCATCAGGTCGCGCACAACCGGAAAGTTCGGCAGAACGACACGATCACTGCCGGCGACATCAATACCACGGCGTTTTAATTCATTTGCCATTGGCACCGCAAACGGGTTGCGATTTTGAACAAGAATCATAATATCATGCGGTTTATACTTTCCGCCCTGCAACAAGGCTTCTATTTTGTCGCCGATTGCGCGAATATATTTTTTACGCATAATTGATGTATCTTCTTCGTTTGGTGTAATCAATTTATGAATTTCAACCATACCCTTGTCACCAATGCGAAAACATTTATGCGGGTTATTTACAAAACCCGTGCGCGCCGCAACGTCCGCATCATCAAAAAACACATCAACGGTTTTTAATATCGGTTCAACCGAACGAAAACTTTGCGTTAATGGAACTTCGCGGATTTGGCGTGCATTATTTTGAATCTGGGCAGATATTTGTTCGCGACTTGCGGCAAACGCCTTAGGATCTGCGCCCTGAAACCCATAAATAGATTGCTTGGTGTCGCCAACAACAAACAATGAACGCGGCAAATTGGACCGGTCGCCTTCGGCAAAGAAATCACCCGCCAACATTTGTAATAATTCCCATTGCAGCGGACCGGTATCTTGGGCTTCGTCCACCAAGATATGCGACAAAGAATAATCCATTTGTGATAAAACCCATCCCATATTTTCCGCGTTTGAAAACAAACGATGAGTATATAAAATTAAATCTTCAAAATCCAACACGTTGTGAATTTGTTTTAATTCTTGATATTTTTTTGCAAACGCCGCCGACAAATCAAACAGTGCGATTGTAGACATATAAATTTCTTTATTTGTTTGATATGCGTTTGCCGCCAAAACACGTTCACGTTCAGCAGACAAATATTCATAATCCAGACCCTTTTGAATCGGTGTTCCGGCCTTGATTAAATACGCGGATTTATATTCTTGAAAATCTATTGTATTATCAATATATTTTTCAGTTAAATAAATAAGTTTTTCCAGTGTCTTGGTCGGCTTTTTTTCATTTTTTGCGTTTTCAAGTATGATTTTTAATTTTTTAACATCTTTTTCGATATTTTTTGTATCATTGATTTTTAATTTTTTTTCAATCGTATCAATAAAATATTCCCTGTATTTATCAAAATTATTCACTGTAAAAAAGTTTTTGTATTGTCCTTCTATATTTGATAATAAATCGTCCAGTTTATATTCCGACATAACACCGACAATATGATTAAAAGCACTGACTGTGCGGGCATCATTTTTCGGCGAATTTATTAAATCGTTTAAGGCATCGTTTAACAACACGCGTTGCGGTGCATCCGATATCAGGGACCAAGATGGTGATATACCTGCCTCGGTCGGGAAACGGTGTAAAACCTCTTCACAGAAACCGTGGATTGTTTTTATCTTTAACATATCGGGGTTATCAATATATTTGAAGAATATCGCGCGTGCGTGGGCGATATCGGCATCGGTTGGCGGGTTGTTTGTTGAAACCCCGTCCAGTAATTCACGCAAATCATCATCTTGGGACATTGCCCATTCGCGCAGTGCCGCCAAAATTCGGTTGCGCATTTCCCCCGCCGCCGCGTTTGTATATGTTAAACATAAAATTCCGGTGCACGGTTCATCACCACGAAACAAAATACGCAACAATCGCGCAGTTAGAACACTGGTTTTGCCGGTGCCGGCGTTCGCCTGGACCCAGACGTTCAGTGTTGGTTCGGCGGCAATTTCTTGTTCGGGTGAAAGCGTGTCTTTTTTTATCATTTATGTCCTTGCTTTGTTCTATAAATTCTAGTATAAAGTATCAATAACTGCAAGAACATATCTGTTATTATTTTGGGGGGCAAAGGAAATGGATTTCAATAATATATTTGTAATTGTTGGTGCATCGGTTATGGGGTTGGCATTTATCGCGATGATTATGCTGTTTTTCATATCGCGCAGGTCCCAACGTGTTATGGAATCGGTCGTTTCCATTATGACACAACCCGACCGTGCACGCATTACAGATGCATCACGTGTATTACAGGTAATAATGGCCGATGAAATCAAAAGAATTGCCGCGTGCTTTCAAAATATGCAGGCAACAATGAACAATCAAATTGCCGATGCCCAGAAACTGCGCGAAGAATTAGAAAAACGCAACCAAGAATTGGTAACCGTGGCAAACGACGCAATTCAACGCGTTGTCCAAATGACGGGCCGTATGGATAACACAATTTCTGGATTAAGCCAGGTTGTTACATCCGAATCGTGGGACGCGGTGTCCAATGCAACCGACCGGTTTGCGGAAAGCGTTGCGCAAACATTGGCAAAAATAACGGAAACAACAACCGATTCAACCGATAAAATTGCACAAATCGACACCAAGATTGCCGAATGGACCGATGCCAGCACGAACCTTGGGGCGCAATTAAAAACTGCATTCGAATCTAACACAGAACAGTTTCAAAAAATGACCGAAGAATCCAGTACTATTCAAGGCCAGATAGCCAGTTTGACCCAATCAAGTGTTGATGGATTTAATCAAATAAAAAATTCTGCCACAGATTATGAAAACACATTGGGCGAGAATAATAAAATTATAAACACATACCTGACAAAACTGGATACATTTGGCAAACAGAGCAAGAAGCAATTAACCGCACAAATGAACACACTGACCAATACTGCAAACGTTGTCGGTGCCCAGGTGTTATTATCGGAATCATCCATTGAAAAACAGATTAAAAAACTGACCGATGCGGTCGAAGGATTGATGACCAGTGCCACCGAAACAGAAAGCGCAGTTCGCGGAATTTCCAGTGAGCTGGCCGGGTTGACCAATCATTTTGAAAATGAAATCAAAGATTTCGCCGGCGATGTTGTTGATGAATTAAAGACTGTGTCCGGTGTCGCAAACGATACATTAAAGGACACCAAGACCGCCGCAAACGCATTTTCCGAATCGGTAAAATCCATGGCAACAGGCGTGCGCGAAACACTGATAGAAATGAACGCGGCACACACACAACTGACCGGGCAATCCCAGGGGTTAATCAATATGTCTGTTGAAACGACGGCGCAATTAAAACCGTTGTCCGAATTGATTGATAAATATTACAGCGCCCTGCCCGAACTGGCACGTCAATCGGGGGACGCAGGAATCGGCCTTGGCAAAATTGTATCCGAATTAGATGAAAAAATCGCCGCGATACGCGACACAGTTGAAAAATCAACCGTTGCGGTTGCCGATTCGGCGGTAAAGTTGGAAAACCTGGCCGGGACATCGCGTCAGCAAATGATTGATTTAATGGCGGACTATGCGCACGCCGTTGACACGATGCAGACATTGAACAAACAAATGATGGTTGCACGCGCCGCCGCGCCAATGGATGCAATTA
Source organism: Candidatus Enterousia sp. (assembly GCA_045546075.1). GTDB lineage: Bacteria > Pseudomonadota > Alphaproteobacteria > Rs-D84 > Rs-D84 > Enterousia. The sequence goes on along the minus strand of JAZQCF010000008.1, from coordinate 53,745 downwards.
AAACCGCAACCGCCGCACCAATACCGGCCGCCAGCAGTCGCGATTTTATCAATGCCGGTTCACGCGAATTTGACAAGATGTATGAACAAACAATCGATTTAACCCGCGCAATGGGTGGCGAAATTCCGGATGTAGTTTGGAAAAAATATCACGACGGCGATAAAACAATCTTTGCAAAATGGATGGCCAAAATTATCCGTGCCGCCGACAAGAAAAAAATTCGCGATATATTAAAATCTGATTCTGTTTTCCGTTCCCAGGCGACACAATTTGTGCGCAGTTTCGATAAAATATTGGCGGCGGCGAAACAGACCGATAACCCCGATAAACTGTCGGCGGCATTAATCAAAACAGATTTGGGAACAATATATTCCGCACTGGCGGCACAGTTATAAAAAATCTAAAAAAAAATTGTAAAAAATATGTATTTATACTTGCGCCGTTTGGCGCATTTTTGCTAGCCTTAAATTAGAGATAAGGAAAGGAAAACACAAGCAAAAATCTAATATGTTGAATATTGTGCGTTTTTTACGTATATCGACACTCGTATTTGTCGGTGTTTTCGGCGCGTTTCATATCGCGCCCGCGGTCGCATGCACAGCCGATGAAATTTCGATAAACAACGGTGCAACATGTGTCCCATCACAATTTGAAATGCAGGTATGTAATTTCCCATCAGACGGGGACGATTTTACTTTTTATGTTTCTGCAGTTGGAACTTTGTATATTGATTGGGGGGACGGATACACAGAAACCAAAACATTAGGAAATAACAACCTGAATAACCGTATGGCAATTACACGTAAATTCTATGACACACAAGAATGTTATACCATTAGATTGAGCGGTAATTTTACCCAATACCCAAAGAAAGATACAAGTTTTTCAAATGCGGTTATCAGTGTATATGGTGGTTATGCAACACCAGAATACCTGTATGGAATTTCGGGCAGTTTGGGCGCTTTGTTTCCAACATTAAGTAATGTTACTTTCCCAGAGAATCAACCATTATTTTATTCGGCGTTTCGTGGCGCAACCAACCTGCGTGGCCCAATTCCATCTACATTATTTAATGGAATCAATGGAAACGCACGAACACGAATGTTTAACGAGATGTTCTATGGATGCACTAATTTGGATGAATATATACCATATAACTTATTTGATGGTATTAACAATATAAGCACATCCAATATGACAGATATATTCAAAAACGATACCAAGTTGGCCACGACATGTCCAACCGGGACAACACAAGTAACAACCGGATATGAAAATTATTGGAAACCTGGCACAAGCGGTACCGCGGCAACGCCGCGTGTTGCCTGTAAACCGGATGCGGTGGCGTGTGATCACGCATATAGTGGTGCATGTCCAGATTTGTGTTCATTTGCCACACAATTAAAAACCAGTACCGGTTTATCATTTCCACTGTTCGCAACCAAGGTAACGACCGTGGCAATCAATATTAGGCAAAACGGCGTTACGTGCTATGTACCACTTGAGGCCGGCAACGGCGGCACCGGCAGTTTGAATTTAACATACAACAACACCACGTATCACGCCGGCGTGTTGGATAATTAAAAGCCGCCCGTATGGGCGGTGTTTTTATCGCGAATTTGAAATTCCTTTGGAACGGTGCCATATCATATCGTCATATACTGCGCCAATATATTGCATCAAACGCGCATCCATATCGCCCGTGATTGGCCGCAAAATATAATCCGGCCAGATACCCGCATCCAAAAAATCACCTGCATCACACGTGTTCTGGCGACGAACCGCGATATCGTTCGGCATATTTGCGCGCGCCGCCGCAACATCAAAGTTATTTTTGTGTGGCAAAAACCACGCGATTTTATACGTGTACGATGTATCCAAACCATGCATATTGAACCAATCTATCATTTGGCGCACATATTGCGGTTGAATTACATCATATGTAAAATTCTGGCCCAGGTGGCTTATAACCTCGCTCTCGGGAACACCATATAACCATTTCCGGTCACCCGGTTTCCAAAAATCACGATTCACCCATAAACGTGTAACCAATGGTGTGTTATCAAAATATGCTTCGTCACGAAAATAATACTCGCGCCCGTCAACCTCGCCCACACGCATATCGCGTGTTGTCGCAGATTTCAGGTTATAGAACAATCCATCCGGTAAAGTGTTCTTGATAAAATACGTTTTTCCCGAACCCGAAAGTCCCGTGCAAAACAAAATTGTATTTTTCATATTTACCCCCTGGGTTTAACAAGGGGCGTAAAAAACGCCCCCCTTATGTTAATCTTCCAAGAAACTGCGTAATTTGCGCGCCCGCGTTGGGTGCTTTAACTTATTCAGTGCCTTTTGTTCAATTTGACGTATGCGTTCACGCGTAACACCAATGTATTCACCAACCTCTTCCAGGGTGCTGGTTTTGTTGGTGCTCATCCCGAAACGTTGACGCAGGACGGTTTCTTCCTTGGGATCCAATTCCGACAGAATTTGCGTAACAATTTTTCGCAGATTCTTTTGCGCCGCCGATGTGAACGGATTTTTTGCCGTTTCATCTGCAATGATTTCCATACGCGAACTGTCGTCTTCGGTGCCAACGGGGGCCTCCAAAGAAATCGGTTTCAGGTTGACTTTCATTGCCTTGTGAATCTTGTCCACCGGCAAGTATATAATCTTGGACAATTCTTCGGCGGTCGGCTGACGGCCATATTTATGCATAAACTGGCGCGATGCGCGTTGGATTTTATGAATATTGTCAATCATATGCACCGGGATACGAATTGTGCGGGCCTGATCTGCGATACTGCGCAGGATGGCCTGTTGTATCCAATTTGTCGCATATGTTGAAAATTTATTTCCCAAACGATAGTCAAATTTATCAACCGCCTTCATCAGGCCGATATTGCCGTCTTGGACCAAATCCGAAAAATCCAATCCCAATCCGCGATTGCTGCTTTTTTTCGCAAATTTGATAACCAGGCGCAAATTCGCCTCAATCATTTCACGTTTGGCGCGTGCAGCTTCGGCCTGGCCCCGGCGGACCAGTTCCACAACCTTTTTATATTCGGCGGTCGGTTGACCCGTTTCGGCGGCGATTGCCGTAATCTCTTCTTGAATTTTGATTATGTCGGCCCCGTGCTTTTTCGCAAAATTCACCCAAACAGTGCTTTTATGTTTAAGTAATTTTTTAACCCAATTACGGTTCAATTCGTTGCCGGTGTATTCCGCCAAGAAATCTTCACGCTTAATCTTGTTCGCCATGGCCAGACGCAACAATTTACCCTCAAGCCCCATAAGCAGTTGATCGCGCTGGGTCAATTTTTCCATAATTTCCGCGATGCGGTCGTCGTTCATACGAATTTTACTGACATTCTCGAACAAATTCAGGCGCATTTTGTTATATTTTGCCTCTAATTCTTCGTCCGGTTTCGAAGAAGTCAGCAGATTTTCCAAACGCTTGGCCTGTAATTTCTGCATTCCATTAAACGTGCGTTTAATTTTCGCAAATAAATCCAAAACAGTTGGCATTAAGGCCTCTTCCATTACCGGAATAGGCACACCGGATGTTCCGCGTGGTGTATCTTCTTTTTTGTCGCCATCTTCATCATCCAAAACATCGGTGTCATCATCGTCTTCATCGCTGACACTTTCTTCCAGGTCATCTAAATCATCATCGTCCAAATCATCAACCTGGTCTACGCCCTTGGATTTCAGGGTTTCAGAAATCGCCGCCAAAGATTTTTGTTCCGCATCCGATGAATACATTGCTTCAAGATTAACAATATAGCGCAATCTAATATCTTCGTTCAGCAGTTGTTGATACCAATCCAACATCGCCTGAATCGTCATAGGACTTTCGCACAGACCGTAAATCATAAGACGGGATGCGGCCTCGATACGTTGGGCAATGGCAACCTCGCCTGCGGCGGTCAATAATTGCACCATACCAATTTGTTTCAAATACGATTGGACAGAATCTTGGACACCCAACACCAATGTACCGGTTTGACTGCGTTCCAGTTGTTTGGCATAATGTTCATAATCTTCGTCATTAACGTCAACCTGTTCCGCATCCGCATTTAATAAATTGCGATATTTTTCCGCATTTTCATCGGCATCTTCGTCATAGTATTTTTCTAAATCTTTGGAAAAATTATCGGTTTCAATGAATTCCAAACCCAAATCTTGGCGAAAGAATTCTTGGACTTCGGCCTGCTCGTCATCTGGGATTTCATCGGCATCAACCGCGGCATTGAAATCCATTTGGGACAAGTATCCGTTTTCAATCGACGATGTCGCCAATTTTTGCAGGTTTTCCGGTAATGAATCTACCAACAATTTGGTTGCGTTATCAAGTTTTTTGGACATCCAAAACCCCATGTTTTATGGTTTGATAAATTTATTTCTTTTTGCCCGATTTTTCTGCACTGCGCGCCGCCTTGGCAACCGCGTCATGTAATGCAGATTCCGATAGCAACCCCAATACTATCGGGCTTTGAATTTGAATTTCACTGTAATTTTTATGTGTTTTGTTGCGCACCGATGCAACCGTTGGATTTGTACTGCGCATAAGACGTGCGATTTGTCCATCGGTCAATTCTGGGCAATTTTTCAAAATCCACAAAATTCCGCCCAAACGGTTTTGACGATGTAATTTTGGCGTATAACCCACACCCTTTTTGTTTTGGGCATTTTGTGCACGAACAATGTTTTCGCGCAGTGTCAGGCGCGCAGATGGGTCGGCTTCGCAATTCTTGATGTCTTCACGGGTCAGTTGCCCATTCAAAACCGGGTCCAAACCTTGAATCTTTTGAACCTCAGCATCCGCAATATTTTTCACCTCAAGTTCATGCAGGCCGCAAAATTCACCGATTTGTTCAAATGTTAAAGACGTGTTTTCAATCAACCACAGTGCAGTGGATTTAGGCATATATGGGTAATTCATAAAAAATCCTCTTGTTGCAACGTGCTTTAATATAGCACAAAATGTGTCATATTCAAGCGGTTTTTGTAAAATATTTTATTGCTTTTTAACCAATTTGAATCCGCCCGGCGTGTCCATAACCGTCCAACCCGCCGCATCTATCTTGGCACGCAATTCGTCCGCGGTTGCAAAGTCACGATTTTTCTTGGCATCCGCCCGCGCATCCGCCAATTCTTGAACATCCGCCGGTGCCACAACAGATTCAGTTTCGTGTAATTTTTCCGCATGTTCTATCAATTTTAACCCAAGCAATCGGTCAATGAATTCAACCAATGCAATTTTTGTTGTATTATTTACGGTCCCATCTTTCAACAATTTTTGAAACACAACCAATGTTTCGGCCGTCTTCAAATTGTCTGATGCGGGTTCCAGCAGTCTATCGTGCCATGTATTATATAAATCCTGGTCTAAATTTCCGGATTTATTGGCAAGTATATCGGCCACTTTGCGCACAATGTTTTTATAACCATTTGCCGCAGAATCCAGGGCATCCCACGAGAAAGCCAGTTGACTTTGAAAATGTCCCAGCGTTATAAAATACCGATATACTATTGGGTCGTAACCGCGATTGCGCAATGCATCAAGGCTTAAAAATTCGCCATTTGATTTGCTCATTTTTTCTTTACCAGATTTATCCATTAAAAACGCCCAATGCACCCAATAACGCACCCACGGCGCACCAGTTATCGGTTCAGATTGTGCAATTTCGTTTGTATGATGGATGCGCGCCAAATCTTCGCCACCGGTATGAATATCAAAATGATTCCCAAGGATTTTCATACTCATCGCGCTGCACTCTGCGTGCCAGCCCGGGAAACCAACACCCCACGGACTGTCCCATTCCATTTGACGCTTTTTATCCTTTGGGGAAAATTTCCAAAGCGCAAAATCGGTTATGTTGCGTTTCAATTTATTAAATTCTACGCGTGCGCCTGCGCGATTACCCGCCAAGGAACCGCCGGTCAACAAACCGTATGATGCAAATTTAGATGTATCATAATAGATACCATCGTTTGGAATTTCATATGTATAACCCAAATCTTCTAATTTTTTTATCAATTCTATTTGTTCGGCAATAAAATCCGTTGCATGCGGCATTTCGGTTGGTCGCAAATTATTCAAATCATCAAAATCACGCAAAAATTTGTCTGTATAAAACCTTGCAATATCCCAAACAGACTTATTATCACGCGCCGCGCCCTTTTCCATTTTGTCTTCGCCAGAATCATCATCGTCACTGGTCAAATGGCCAACATCGGTAATATTCATAACATGATGAACCTTGTACCCGTTCTCGGTAAACATACGACGCAGCAAATCGTTACGAATAAAGCACAACATATTACCAATGTGGGCATAGTGATAAACCGTCGGTCCACAACCATAAAAACTAACCTGGCCAGGCACCAATGGTTTGAATTCTTCCACTTTGCGGCTCATAGTGTTGTAAAGTCTTATTTGCATAACAAAATCCTTATATATTAGCGTTGATATAATAACAGATATATTAAAAATTGGCAAACAATATGTTTGCAAAAAAATAATTTAACAACAACAGTAAAAATTGATAAAACGAATTAGCATATTTATATGTTTGCACAGATGAATATACAAATCAATTTATTTTTATTCCCCGGCGCGTGGATGACAATGTTCATAAATATCCATAATTTCCGCCATATTTACCTTGGTATATAATTGCGTTGTAGAAAGTGATGAATGTCCCAGTAATTCTTGCAGACTGCGCAAATCCGCGCCATCTGCCAATAACACGGTCGCAAAGGTATGGCGTAACGCGTGTGGTGTCACATAGTCCGGTAATTGCAAATACGCACGCAATTTTTCAATGACTTTTTCCGCCATACGTGCCGACATGGGCAGGCCCCGAACACTGCGAAACAATTCATCATCCGGTGCATTTCCGCATGGACGCACATCCATATATTTTTTTATCGCCGTATTCACCGCCGGTAACACGGGAACTATGCGTTCCTTGGACCCCTTGCCCAAAATGCGCAGTGATTCCGGCGCATGTGCGACATCGCGATTTTTTAATGCCAATGCCTCAGATATGCGTAACCCGCACCCAAACAGCAATGTTACCAACGCCCAATCACGCGCCGCAATCCATGGTTCACCCCCATCAACAACACGTATTGCACCCGCCATATCGGCAACATCACCGGCATCTATTGCCTTGGATAATTTTTTTGGAATTCGTGGTGAAGATATTAAACCAATCGCATCATTTTTTATATCATAATGCTTTGCCAGATATTTATAAAACCCACGCAATGCCGACAATGCGCGCGCCGTAGATTTGAACGCCAATTCACGCTTTTGCCGGTCCGCCAACCATGCCCGAAAACAAATTGTGTCGGCGTGCGCAAAATCACGCACACCGACCGCCGCACCATTAAAACGTTCAAAGAATCGGCAGAAATCATCAATATCCATCCCATAGGCCGTGGCCGTATGGCCCGAATAATTACGCGTCTTGATTAAATAGTTCGTAAATTCATCAATGATTTCTTGCATTTTATTTTATTTCAAATATTGCGGAAACGGTGACGGAAACCTCGGTATCTTTACCGGTGATTGCGCCACCGGCATATGAATCTGCGACCGCCGCCATTTCCATTTTTGCCATACGGAAGTTTGCCGTTGGGCGCACATCGTATGAACCGCCCGTCCCATAGGATGCCGCCAACATTTTACCCGCGCGGCGGCCCACACCTGCGGCCAATGCGTCCGCACGGGCACGCGCATTTTCAACCGCCGTCCCAAGGCACGATTCCAAAATCGGTTTCATTGTTTCGCTTGATGTGAACATACGCAGGTTTGTCACAAACACATCTGGTTGGCCCGCGAATTGTGTCAAGACCGTTTCAATGGTATCAATACTGGCCGCGGAAACATCCAGTGCGATATTTGTTTCAATGCCCACAAAATCAGACTTGTGCGTTGTTGGATTCCATTCGTTTTTTTCGTATGAATTAAATTCACTGGTTTGAACCTGGACATCCAGTGTTTTAAGGTATTTGTTGATTTCTGCGACCTTGGATGATGCCGCCTTCATAGATTTCGCCGCGCTTTTATCCGTGACACTGACCCGAATTGTGATTGCGGTTCTGTCCTTGGGCGCAGATGTCAAACATTCGCCATTTACACTTATCGTTCGGGGTTCGGCCAATCGATTCACCGCGCCCCAACCCAACACCAACACGCACAACGCGCACGCGATTATTCCAATTGTTTTGTTGTTCATTTGCTCTCTCCTTGCTTTTTAATTATTTTTTTGTTCCCAACATTACATGGCGCACGCGTGACATGGTCTTGTCCGCGATACGGCGCGCAATTTCTGCACCGTTCGACAACGCATTGTCCAATTCATTGCGATTTGCCATCAAATATTCATATTGGGCCCGCATTGGTGATAACACAGAATCCAATTTTTCAAACAGGATTGTCTTCGCCGTGCCATATCCCATACCGCCGGCACGGAATTTTTCCGCAAAATCGGCCGATTCCGCCGCGGTTGCAAAATGCCGGTAAAGCATATATATCGTAGATTCATCCGGGTCTTTGGATTCGTCGGGTGTTTTGCTGTCGGTGATTATGCGCATAACACGCTTTTTCAATTCGGCACTGGGGGCCATAAGCGGAATAATGTTATCATAAGATTTACTCATTTTCCGGCCATCCAATCCCGGTATAATTCCGGCATCTGGCATAATCTGGGGTTCGGGCAACCGGAATACATTGCCGTATATTGTATTGAAATGACCCGCAATGTCGCGTGCAAATTCCACGTGTTGTTTTTGGTCTGCACCGACGGGCACAACATCCGCACCATAAAGCAATATATCCGCCGCCATCAAAATTGGGTAAGTGTACAACCCCATATTCACCCCAAAATCCGCATCGTTCCCGGCGGCGATGTTTTTATCAATCGCGGCCTTATACGAATGGGCGCGGTCCATTAAACCCTTGGGCGTGACATTGGTCAGCATCGTTGACAATTCGCACACGGCCGGTACATCCGATTGCCGAAACATCAAGACATTGTTCATATTAAAACCCATAGATATAATAATCGCGGCGATTTCGTATGTGTGTTCGCGCACCGCATTCGCATCGCGCATCATATTCAGCGCGTGCAAATCCGCAATAAACATAACCGTTTTGTGTTCGTGCGATATATCGCGCATTTGGGACAGCATACCAATATAGTTGCCCAAATGTACGGTTCCAGTGGGTTTTATACCCGACAAAAAAATCTTGTTATCCGACATTTTGTAATCTTTTATTTTGTTTGCGTTATTATACAACGAATTGAATTGAAAATCAAAGAAAAATCCGCCAAACGGCGGATTTTGAATTTTGTTTCGTTTCCAAAATTAACGTGAATAAAATTCGACGACCAATTCTGGGGACATTTGAACCGGATACGGAACATCTGCAAATGCCGGAACGCGTGTGTATGTTGCGACAAAGTTCGCAGAATCCAAATTGATATAGTCCGGTGTATTGCGTTCGCCCGATTCCAACGCCAAAACGACCAACGGCATTTGTTTTGCCTTGTCACTGACCGTGATAACATCGCCCGGTTTAACCTGGTAAGATGCAATTTTCACGCGTTTATCGTTGACATAGATATGACCGTGGCTTACCAACTGACGTGCCGAGAAAACCGTCGGTGCAAATTTTGCACGATATACAACCGCGTCCAAACGGCGTTCCAACAAACCAATCAAGTTATCCGGTGTGTCGCCTTTCATATTGTCCGCTTCCAGATAATATGCACGGAACTTCTTTTCACCGATATTGCCATAATAACCTTTCAGGGTCTGTTTTGCACGCATCTGTTTTGCGTAATCGGTCATATTGCCGCCACGCGAAGTTGGTCCATGCTGGCCCGGTTTATATTTGCGTTTGTTAAACGGTGATTTTGCCTGGCCCCACAGGTTGACACCCAAACGGCGGCCAATTTTCAATTTACGGGTATTACGTTTTGCCCCATCTCTTGCCATTTTTATAATCCTTTTGGTTTTTTATTGTGCCGGACGTTTGACAGGAACCTTATCGACCGCGGGACCAAAACGCACCGCGCCTTAATCAGTCCTGAAATATTATCCAGCGGATGCCATACTATACCATTTATTTTGAAAAATCAAGGAAAATCGTATATTACCGGCCATTAAACTTATCTTTGACAAAGTTCGACACAAAATCAGATTTTTCACGGCGCAACATTGCCAATTTGGCATCAACATTTTTGTCACCTGTATCGAATTTTATTGGCATATTGTTCACAGACACCTGCATTTCATACATACGCCGATAAATACCGTTCAATTCTTGGTCATTGTTTGGATACATCGGCGGGTTTATACGAACACTGTCCGTCGGCGACATATAGTTGACCGTTGTGTGGGTGCCGCGGCTGTAAAATATTCCGCCCCGGCCGGATGCAAAGTCCAATGAATGTTCGCGCACATATTTTGTATCAAATTGTGGTAACGATTGGTATTGCGTGAACATCGGTTGATAAAACACAATTTGATTGCGATTTGGTTCAAATTCTTTGATAACCGGGCGCAAGATTTTTTCACGCGTGGATTGTATATTTGCACTGGTTCGACCACTGGATACCACCGCAACATTGGCCAGCATCGGGAACCCCAACCGCGGCGACACCAGATTTATACTGGACGCACTGGTAAAAGAATAATTATTTATCAACATTTGAAAAACCGACGGAGAATATATGAATATTGGCGAATAAATGCCTTCAATTAAAATTCCCTTGTCGGATGCCGGCATATCTATCTTTTCCACAATCAATGCGCGGTCCAGTTTGCCAACACGTGTGTCTATGGCGATTTTCGGTTGAAAATCATACATTTTTGGATTCAAATACGCGTTCGCCAGCCACAATCCCACGCGAACCTTGTCAAACCAATCAAGTAATGTGTTGATTTCCGCGGCATTGACGGACGCGCCGGCAAAAATCTTTTCCATAACGCCCTTGGTTGCAAGTTCTAATTTGGAATACCGTTCATTACACGCGGTACATGCCGGCATAGTGAACGACATAAACCCAATCTTTTTGTCCGGGCCGTCAACAATCGGCGAACCCGCCCGCCCCGTGGCACGAATAAGCCATTGTGGAATAACGTGTTCTTTATTCTTGTCCACCGGCCGATGCCCGCAAAAAATACACATTTTACGCATTATAATACCTTTATTGGACAATTATTATAATACATAAATTTATTTTTGTCAATATTCGATAAACGGGGTGACGGGGTGTCGAACAAAAAACGGACACGTGCCCGCAAAAACAGGCCGTCATCCCGGCGGCATCGGGCCCCGAAAAATGCGAACGCATTTTGTGGGTGATTCAGGCCGGGATCTCTTTGATTCACGACGATACTGACGAGATCCCGCGTTAGACCACCCACAAAATTTTTTTCAAATTTTGCGGGGCCCGATGCCGCGGGATGACAATTATCTGGAATTTTTTTAATCTAGCACGTTCCATAACAGGCAGTTTTCCGGTGTTTCTGCGGCATTTTGAACATACTGCGCACAGGTCATTTTGCGTTGCACCGCGGACATAACCGCGATTTTCGATGCATCGGTTGATGCGTTGTATGTGGTCGAACCGTTATATGTTGCAACCGAACCACCGATTTGACCGGATGCGTTATATGTGACGACATTTCCCGCCGTCCCCGTTGGTAATGAGGGGGTATTATTTGAAATTGCCGCCATAACCGCCCCCATTGTGGGAATAGATATTTCTTGAATTTGTTGTTCGGTGGCGGTGCCGGTCCCATAATTTGCAACATCCGCCGTTTCAATAATTTGACGTTCACCAACACCGCCATCGGTACTTGTTTTGGTAACCAAACCGGTCCCTTTGACATCATTACGCAACCACCAAGGATTATTCCAAGTAGTCATTGTTAACGAACTTGTATAGGGACCATTGTCGCCAACCCCATATTCGTATACTATTTCACCACTTCTGGGAATTCGTATTTGCATATTCCCATACATATCAAGCCGAAGCTGCTCTTTATCCATATACGTACTTGCATATGTAGGAATAACATTGTTAATCATGTTGAAACTATTAATATCCAAATTGTATTGTGGCAAATAACTACTACCACCGTAATCTTCTAGATCAGAACTATAAACCCCTATTTGTTCAACTTGACCGGCGGTGTCCGTTGTTGCCACCAAAGTTTTTGTTACCCATTCAAGATCTGATGATGTAGCGGGAATCTTTGTTTGGAAATTTGTATCTACATAATCCTGGGTCGTTATAGTTTTTGAATCTGCGAATGCGGTGGTGGTACAAATTGTCGCGATTATGGCGAAAAGTAATTTTTTGCTCATTGAATTCCCTCTTTTTTGGTATAAAACAACCGTCAATGGGAATTGACGGTCGGGGTGTTAGCAAATCATGTGTATCAACGATCCCGATGATATTTATATATACACCACCGGCACCCCAACCACTATTGGGGTAATATTGCGGTGCAAAAACACGGAAATCGCAACGGATTACGATGCATTGCACCGGATACACATAGGCCTGCTACAGCCCCGAAACGGATTCCCATCCGATTCATTTGCTATTCTATCAAAAACGCATATCCCGGTCAAGGACTTTTATCGAAAGATTCTTTTATAAAGCATATTTAATGGAACAACGCACAGTCCCAATCCCGCAACAACAAACCATTGTTCCCACCCCATTGGGGTCAGGTGTAATGCCGCGCCACCAAATGTCACGCACAGGTATGTTCCCACAAACACAAACGCCGCCACCGCCACAAACATTGGGTTCGCACGCAATCCCGAAAATATATTATACCCCGGCGCACGCACGCAAAAACCATTTAACATCGCAACAATAATTATCAATGCGAAACGGGCCGACAACGCCACGTCCGCATTGCCAAACAAACGCATTGCCGCCGGCGTTGTGGTAATGGACACTATGAACACGCCGACCACCGTTGTCCAAATAACACCGCGCAATGTTTCACGCGTAATCAATGGCGAATTTTTACCATGCACGGGTTCGCGCATATATTCGGGTCGTGCCGCTTCGCCACCAAATGCCAAAGAATTCAAACTGTCGATAATAATGTTTATAATCAAAATCTGGACCGCCATTATCGCATCAAAGCCTAAAAACAGCGGGAACAGAATGCTGACCGCGACCAAGATAAAGTTTATCGGTAATTGAAACCGCAAAAATCCAACCACATTATGCATAAATGTGCGCCCCATCAAAATACTGTTCGCGATAGATATAAAATTATTATCGACAATGATTATATCGCTTGCGCCTTTGCATACATCGGTACTGTCGCCCATGGCAAAGCCCACATCGGCGGCGCGCAGTGCCGGCGCATCGTTCGTGCCGTCGCCACACATACCTATACTTATTCCATCCATACGCGCCAATTCAACCATGCGCAATTTAGTGTATGGTGTTGCACGCGCAATCACAGATATCTTGGGCAACATTCGACGCGCCCGCGCATCCGGCAAAGCATCAAATTCGGTGGCCGATATTGCGATGTCTTGGTCGTTTGATATGATGCCCGATTCCGTTGCGATAACCCGCGCGGTTTCCAAATTATCGCCCGTTATCATCATAACACGAACACCCGATTCATGCATCGCGCCAACCACATCGGCGACACCGGGGCGAACTTCGTCCCGCATAATGGACAACGCAATAAAGACCAAATTGTCTGGCACGGCATTACCCGATATTGCGCCATCATAATACGCGGTTGCAATTACACGCATCGCACGGCGCGCATTTGACACCATTAAACGTTTTACCTTGGACCCGCGCATAGAATGAACCGCACCATCCGTATCAATATACCGGTTCGCGTGCGCCAATATGATTTCTGGGGCCGCCATAACATATGTTCGCGTGCCGTTTGGACCGCGCACGGTTGTGGCCGAAAATTTATGTGCACTGGCGAATGGGATTTTTGCAACGATATGATTTTCGCGGCGAATGGTTGCGATGCGGTGCGCAGTTAAATTCATTGCCCCGAACAGCGCCCTTTCCGTCGTGTTTCCGCCGACTATATTGCCGTTTGCATCCAACATTGCACGCCCGTTCAGGACGATATTATTCGCAATTTCGGCCGTGGCACCAATCGACCGGACCGCAAACCCGACATTTGTCCCATCGCCAAGGTAATTTGCAACCGGCTGCATACGGCCAAATGTAATCGTGCCGGTTTTGTCGGTACAGAGTAATTGTATATTTCCGGCCTCTGGGATTTTATGGGGATTTTTTGCCAACAGATTCGCCCGTGTCATTTTGTGTGCATTTTGGGATGTAATGATTTCTATGATAAACGGCAGTCCTTCGGGAACGGCGGCAACAAAAATCGTCAATGCCAGTGTTATCGCCGACACAACAATATAAACAATGTTCCCAACGCCGTGCGCATTGGACGCGACCAGGTGAAATATTATCATACACGCCGCAACCACAATCGCACATATCGCACCAAATTTTCCAATTACACGCGCAACCCGGTCCAGTTGTAATTGTAATGTCGTTTTTACTTCGCGGACATCGCCGACCGCGCGCAAGATTTTTGCATTTTCGGTGTCCATGCCAACGCGCGTCACAATCATTGCGCCCCCGCCGCCATGAACCGTTGTTCCCGCAAAGACATGATTCGCATCGGTATAATCATCCGCCGTCACGGTGGCATCGCGGTTATACTTGAAATTTGCAACCGGTGATTTATGAACTTCATCACTTTCGCCATTAAGGACGGAATTATTTACTTCCACATGTCCCGATACGATATATCCATCGGCCGGAATTGTTTCGCCCGCCGAAATTAAAACTATATCGCCAACGACGATTTCTGTGCTGTCTATGTTGCGCACGCGTCCGGCACGCACGACATTGCACATCTGTTTTGATGCGCGGCGACGCAGTTCGATGGTACTGTGTTGCGCGCGCAGGTGGGTAATAACATTTACAACACATACAATAACCAAGACCGCCCCGATACCCAATGCCTCGGTTAATTCGCCAAAGCCCAATATCGCAAGGACCGCGAATATAATCGTCATTATCAATAAAATAATGTTTATTTTATCGCGAAACACATCCAATAAAAATTCCCATGCGGTTTTCGCATGTGGTTCCGGCATAGTGTTTGCGCCATATTTTTCGCGACTTTGCGTGACCGCGGCGGCGGTCAATCCACGATATTTCATAATAAATTGTTCCCCTGCTCTACGGGAATCTATGATACAGATTTTCCCCGCACCGGGCAAGTGGATTTTTTACCAAGAATTTCCAAAACATAAAATCAAAAAATCCGCAGTCGCGGATTTTTAAGATTAAATTGGTTGTCTTGATAAACAATAATTAAAATCTATAAAAATCTTGTTCCGGCGATTTTTATGATTTTTCTAATTGTTTATTCGCGGATTGTGTGCTGCGCTGCGCTCGCACACATCCCTTCATCTCCGCCTATAAAATCAAAAAATCCGCAGTCGCGGATTTTTAAGATTTTATTCTGGCGGAGATGAAGGGATTGCTTCGCCACCTTGCCTCATTCGCTTTGCTCACCGGCCGACTCTCGTCTGCCTTTCGGCTGCGGTTCGAACCCTTAACCCCGGGTTCGAATCCCGGAATCGACAACACAAAAACAAAACGCCCAAATGGGCGTTTGATTTTTGTGGCGGAGATGAAGGGATTCGAACCCTTGATACGGTTGCCCGTATACCACATTTCCAATGTGGCGCACTAGACCAACTATGCGACATCTCCGGATTCAGTTATTTATTCGTCGTCACCCGAATCATCGTCGGCGACATCTTCGGCAACCAAATCGGCGGCATCAACCGGGTCTTCGGTCACCAATGATTCTTCCAATTCCGCGTCAATTTCGCGCAGTGCCGGGTCAACGCTGTTGACTTCAAGCGTTTCTTCGGCATTTTCAACAACCGGTGTTTCTTTGTAAGATTGCACAAATTCGTGACGCAAATTTGCGACATCTAATTTTCCACTTGCAATTTCGCGCAGCGCCGTCACCGTTGGTTTGTCGTTTCCACGTTCCACAACCGGTGTGGCCCCACCGTTCAAATCGCGAACCCGCTGAGATGCCAGCATCCCCAGTTCATATCTGCTTTCCACAAATGGTAATGTGTCAGAATTTGTTGTACGTGCCATTATAAATCCTTTGTTGAAATATATTTTCGTCTCGCTATAATGCCCCAAGGATGGTAAAAATGCAAGTAGAAAATGATAAAAATGATATAAAAACTTTGTCTTTCGGTTGCCGGCTGAACGCGTTGGAATGCGAAAAGATAAAAAATATGTTGGCGGCGCACGGAATTTGCGGCGTTGTTGTGAATACTTGTTCCGTCACCGGGGAAGCCGAACGTCAATGTGGCCAAACGGTGCGAAAAATTGCACGCGAAAATCCCGGCATGACAATCTTTGTGACCGGGTGCGGCGCGACACGCAACCCGGAAATGTTTCAAAAAATTCCCGGCACGGTTGTTATTCCCAACGCGCAAAAGATGAACCCGAGTGCATATTTGGGCGCGTCGGCTGACTGCACACGCGGCAATTCGTTCGCGGGAAACTTTGACGGCACCACAGAATTATCGAAAAAGTTTGTCCAGGTTCAAAATGGTTGCAATCACGATTGCACATATTGTGTGACGCGCCTGTTGCGGGGGCCGGCGGTGTCATTTGAATACGATGATATATTGGCGGACGTATGCCGCGCGACCAAGGACGGATTTGGGGAAATTGTCCTGACCGGTGTAGATGCGGCATCATATATTAAGAATTATGATGGCCGGCCATTTTTGTTAAATGACCTGTGCCGGCGGTTATTAGATGATGTGCCGGGGTTACGGCGGTTGAGACTCTCTTCGGTTGACCCGGCGGTACCGATTATTCGTGACATTATTGAAATGATGAAAACCGATGCACGTTTTATGCCGCACCTGCATCTTTCTATGCAGTCGGGTTCAAATACAATTTTGCGGGCGATGCGGCGGCGGCACACGGCGGACACGGTACGCGAATTGGTAAAACTGGCGGCCAGCCGGGTTAGTTTCGGTTGGGATATAATCTGTGGTTTTCCGGGGGAAACAGACGAATTATTTAACGAAACCTTATCATTGGTGCGCGAATTAAAACCAATTCGTGTTCACGCGTTTCCGTATTCGCCCCGCCCCGGCACAGTTGCGGCGGAAATGGAAAACCAGGTTCCGCGCAGTGAATCAAAACGGCGCGTTAAAATCATAACCGATGCGGCGGCGGAAAATATGCGCGAATTTATGGCGGGCTTGGTCGGGACGCGGACATCGGTTATGGTGGAATCAAACAATATGGCGCGCACACCGGACGACATTCCGGTACGCATTTCCGGCGCACCAATTCCCGCCCGCACAATTTGCGATATAAAAATCACAGGCACGGATGGTGGGGTATTGATTGGAACGCGCGTCTAGTCCGGCAAATCCCACAACAGGCAGGTTTCATCCGTTTGTTCGACGACATCTGGCAACCAACGGACACAAACCTTTTTGGATTGTTTGGTATCCAACCCCGCATTTACCGCCATAAGACTTGGAATTAAATTATACGTATCCCACTTATTTTCCCCGTTGATTGAATTTGTAATCATCACTTTCCAAAACTTATCTTTATTAGAATACTGCGAATCATAGTCGTTCCTAAACACCGGTAGCATTCTGGTTGCACTATCCCCATTCGGCATAACACTGGTTATATCCGTTGACACATAATCTAGCGCGCTTCTAACACTATCGAGCGTAGTTAAATTATCTTTAAAAGATTGCATATAGTCGACACTGCCTCCATAAAATTGATAATCATAGGACCAAATCCCCCGTTCGCCGCCAATATTACCGTTGGCATCGTATGTAACCGCGGCGTTTGCCGTTCCGGTTGGTAATGCCGGTGCCATATTTGATACCGCCCCGGCGGTAACAAGTTTATTCGCATCTGTCGTGGCATCATATGTTGTTGTACCATCATAAATCGCCTGCTCGCTGAATTGTGCCTGACCGTCTATCTCGCCATTATATGTGACAACCGCCCCTGTGGTACCGGCGGTAATTTTATCTTGTTTTAATGCGTCCATATTATCAACGTATGTTTGACTTGTGACAATTTGGTTCGCAAATGCGTTTGTTGCAACAATCGCGCCGATTAAACCGAACAGTAATTTTTTGTGCATTGTGTACTCCCCCTTTCCATTTTGGTGTAAAAGAACCGTCAATGGAAATGACGGTCGGGGCGTTGAGAAATCATACTATCAGTAATCCCAGTGGGCTTCGGCAATGCCTGTTATATAACCACCGCACCCCGAACCAACAAATTCGGGGAATATATCGATGCCAAAAAATGGAAATCGTGGAATTACGATGTCCTTGGCACCGGATAGTATGGGCTTCTCAGGGCCCCGAACCGGATTCCCATCCGTGTTCAAATACACTTTATCAAAAATGCACAATCGGGGTCAAGCGCATTTTTATAAAAAATCTGTTTGAAATGAAAAATCTTGTTGTTATGATAAAGGTATGAAAAAGATTTATCCCACGATTTTATCGTTTATCGTTGCCGCAACCACGACCGCGGGCGCGGCAGAATTCAAGACAACCGCAAAATCCGCGTTTTTAATTGACTATGATTCCGGTGCCGAAATTGTGACCAAGGCGGCCGATACACTGATGCCACCGTCTTCGATGCTGAAACTGATGACGTTGGCGGTGTTGTTCGATAAAATTAAATCCGGCGAACTGTCCTTGGACGATAAATTAACCGTTGGCGAAAATGCGGACTATCAAAAACCCGAATGGTACCCGGCAAGCAAGATTTGCCTGTCCGCCGGGCAAACAATTAGTGTGCGTGATGTGATTTTGGGATTAATCGTTTTATCTGGGGGTGATGCATCCGTTGTTGTTGCCGAATCTTTGGCGGGGACCGAGGTTAAATTTACAGAAATGATGCAATCCAAGGCGCGCGCAATCGGTATGCCACAATCTACATTTGGGAATGCGTCGGGATTGCCCAATCCAAACAATTTGATGACAAGTCGGGAATTGGCAACACTGGCGTATCATTTAATCGCAGACTATCCGGATTTATACCCTATGTTCGCAACGAAACGGTTTGAATTTAATGATTATAAGACCGATTGGTGCCGCGATTGGGGACGGACACATACAGTGAACTATAATAAATTGCTGTTTATTATGCCGGGGGCGGATGGATTAAAGACCGGGCATACGGACAAAGGCGGCTATGGTATGGTGGCCAGTGCCACATCCGGCGGTCGTCGCTTAATCGGGGTTATAAACGGATTTAACGGCAAAGGACACGATGGGTTGGCGGCCGAGATGAAAAAATTGCTGACCCACGGGTTCACAACCACCGCAACACGCGTGTTCTATCGCCCGGGCGACGATGTGACAAATGTGCCCGTTTGGTACGGGCGGGCGGACACCGTTGTTGCAACCGTTGACAAGACATTTGCGGTTACAACCGGCAAAGATGCCGGTTTACGCGGGGTGCGTGTATTGGCACGATACAATGACCCGGTTGCCGCGCCGGTACGCGTTGGCGACACGTTGGGCGAAATTATCGCAGAACAAAATGG
This sequence comes from Candidatus Enterousia sp., assembly GCA_045546075.1. GTDB lineage: Bacteria > Pseudomonadota > Alphaproteobacteria > Rs-D84 > Rs-D84 > Enterousia. The sequence continues at coordinate 34,032 of JAZQCF010000008.1, read as the reverse complement.
GCGCGTGATTGCGCGTGGAAAACTGGTTGCGAAAAACAAAGTGTCAAAAATTCAATTCTTTGGACGCGCGTGGAAAAATATTATGGTTATGATTTTCGGTAAATAAAATGGCAAAAAAGAAAACAAATCTTTACGAATTTCCGCACCCGATGGATAATGACAATGTTATTGGGCACGACGCGACAATGAACGCATTTTTGGCCGCGTGGAATGCGCGCGATGCGCACCCGATTCATCCGGTTTGGATGCTGACCGGGCCACGTGGTATTGGCAAGGCCACATTGGCATATAAAATCGCAAAAATGGTTTATGGCAATGTTGGTGATTTCTTTATTATTGATATGGACCGCAACATTGATAAAGACGGTAAATTGAAAACCGATGGGAAATCTATTTCGGTTTATACTGTGCGGGCCGCGATTGAAAAAATGCAGATGTCGTCTATGTCGGGCGAATGGCGTGTGGTGCTGATTGATTCAATCGATGAATTGACGGTTGCCGCCGAAAACGCAATTTTGAAATTATTGGAAGAACCATCCGCCAAGACTTTGTTTTTGTTGGTAACACACCAGTTGTCTGCCGTGTTGCCGACGGTGCGTTCGCGCGCCCGGGTTGAAAAAATGCGCCCACTGTCGATGGATGTGTTGCGGCGGCTGTGCGCGCGGTTTATGCCAGAAGATTCCGTGGACGATGAAACTTTGCGCCTTGCCAATGGGTCTTTTGGGCGCATTGCGGGAATTAAACAATCGGGCGGTGATGAAATCTATGCGGAATTAATTAAGGTTATAGAGCACAAAAATTCCACCGAAACCGACGCAATGGGTTTGGCGCGCCAAATTGCACCCTATCCCGAATTGTATGGGATACTGTTGGATGCAATCGCACATTTTAATTTGGCGGAACTGTATCCGGTTGCGGCGCGCGCAATCGCAGATATTGGGCGAATAAACCTGGAACCAGAAATCGCGATATTCAAAATTATACAAGAGATTAAAAAGTGCTTATAGATTCCCATTGTCATTTGACCTATGAAATAGATGCGGCGGGGGTGGACGCGGTTATTGCGCGCGCAAATGCCGCGGGCGTGAGCGTTATAATATGCCCGACCGCCGATCCCATCGACGTTCCGGCCGCAATTAAATTAGCAGAAACGCACAATAATATATTTGCAACCATTGGAATTCATCCCGAACACGCGGGATGCAGCGCGGCGGATTATATTACCAATGAAATTTTGATGCATCCGCGCGTTGTCGGCGTTGGGGAAATTGGATTGGACTATCACGGCGACAATGTACCCGACCGTGACGCGCAAATAAAACTGTTTACCGAACAATTAGAAATGGCGCGGCGCGTCGGTTTGCCGGTGGCGATTCATACGCGCGATGCCGAAGATGATACAGCCGCCATATTGGCCGATTTTCCGGATGTACGTGGTGTTATGCATTGCTTTACATCCGGATGGGGATTGGCGGACAAGATGTTAAAGCGCGGTTTTTATTTTTCCGCAAGTGGCATTTTAACATTCAAAAATGCCACCGATATTCGGGAAACTTTTTCAAAAATCCCATTGGACCGCATTGTTGTTGAAACAGATTCCCCGTACTGCGCCCCGGTGCCATATCGCGGGCGCGTGTGCGAACCCGCATTTGTGACAGAGACGGCGCGCGTTGTTGCCGGAATAAAAAATGTACCATTTGAAAAATTCTGTGATATAGTTGTTGAAAACACAAAACGTTTGTATCCAAAAATAAAGATTTAATATGCCACGGAATATGATAAAATTTGGTGCCGTTTCCGAAAACCGCAAGGCGCGGTTCAATTATACTGTGGAAGACACTATCGAGGCCGGAATCGCCCTGACGGGTGCGGAAATTAAATCTGTGCGATATGGTTTGGTTACGATTGTAGATGGGTTCGTCCAAAACCGCGGCGGCAATTTGTTCTTGACCGGTGTCGAAATTCAGCGTTTACCAACCGCGGCGCGATATATAAATTTTGATGAACGCCGCCCGCGTCAATTATTACTGCACCGGGCCCAGATAAATCGTTTAATCGGCAAATTGAACGAGAAAGGGGCAACCATATTTCCGTTAAAACTGTATTTTAACAATCACGGAAAATTAAAGGTATTACTGGGGGTTGGGTTTGGCAAAAACCGCACCGACAAACGGGAAACAATAAAACGCCGCGAATGGGAAAAAGATAAAGCACGGTTGATGAAACACTAGTGTTAGTGGTTAGTGTAAGTGGATAGTGGTTAGTGAAACGGCGCAAAGCGCATCGCCCTTTGGGCGACAACTACCCCACCGCGTCCCGCGGTCCCCCCCCTTTCTTTATAAGAAGGGGAATTATACGCGAATGGGAAAAAGACCGCGTGCGAATGATGAAATCTTAGTTTAATTTTATTGGGCCATCGGCCCTTTTTTAATTTTATACGCGTGGGAATACAGTCTTGGGGAAATTGATTATCAAATATTTTATTATACATCCGTAAAAAAGGGGGTATTCTATGAAAGATTTTTTATATGAAGACGATTGTGAATGTGTGCGTATGCCAAACATTGGTGATATCGCACCAGAATTTGGCGCAAATACAACAAATGGCTATGTGCACTTTCCGCACGATTATCGTGGGAAATGGGTTATATTCTTTTCGCATCCGGGCGATTTTACGCCCGTGTGCACGACCGAGTTTATGACCTTTCAATCTATGGCACAAGAATTCAGTGCGCTGAACACTGAACTGTTGGGATTGTCGGTTGATTCGAATTCTTCGCACATCGCGTGGATTCAAGCGATTAAACACGACATAATGTTTCAAGAATGGAAAAATATGGAAATTCAATTCCCGATTGTTGCCGATAACGCAGGCGCGGTCGCACGCCTGTATGGTATGATTCACGATGCATCGGGCAATACGGACACCGTTCGTGCGGTCTTTATAATTGACCCGCGTGGCACAATTCGCGCGATTATGTACTATCCAAAGGCCGTTGGGCGCAATATAACCGAAATTAAACGCACACTGATTGCGTTACAGACCAGCGACGCATTTCGTATCGCAACCCCGGCCGAATGGATTCCGGGCGAAGACGTTATTGTCCCCGCACCAAACACCGCCACAGGTGCGAACACGCGCATAAAATCAGGCGGTGGCCGGAATTGGTTTTTGCAATTCAAATCTTTAAGCCCCGAAGCGATTTTGAACAAAATCACAAATCGTAAGTATATCGGGGATGATAAAAAGCGCAAGACACGAAAAAAAGAATGAAAAACGGATGCAAACGCATCCGTTTTGTATTAGAACTTTAATGGCCAATCACGAATATCCGCCGGCGCAGATTCACTTTCCGGGTGCCATTGAAATTCATCCATCTTGACACGTTTATCCCGCGTAAATTTTACACCTTCGGCCTTTAACGCCCTGTATGATTGTTCAAAAAATTGCTCGCTGCAAAGGCTGCCATCTTTGAAAACAACACGATGCCAAGGCAGGTGCCAACTTTTTTGATTGTTTGATGCATAGCCCACAAATCGCGCCATTTTTGGCCGTCCCAACATACGCGCAATTTGACCAAATGTCACCACACGGCCGGGCGGAATTTTTGCAACAATTTCATAAACACTGTCATAAAAACCAGACATTTACCGCCCCCGCACACGCCCCATGCCCATCAGGTTTGGATTCATCGCGCGGATACGCTCAATTTCCAACCCTGTCAACATAGACCGGATTTTTTCACCATATTCGCGCCGGTGCAGATTTGCATTTAATTCCAACGGATTTGATGTATATAACCCAAAATCATCACGCGGGTCAACATAGAACAATGCCGCGCGACGGCGCACATCCGGGTTCAACGGACTTATTTCCGGGATGAACATATCAACAATATGCATAACCTCGTGACGCAGGTCCATAAGGAAATATGTTGGACTTTTTTGATAAAACGCCCAATTTGTATTGATAGACATCACGCCCTTGTTCGACACACCCATCAGGCCGTCATTTGCGGCACGAACCGAAATCTTGGGCATTTTGGACATATCGGGACGCACAGTTTTATCAAAATCATCCGCCAAACCCGCGTGATTATAAATCGTGACACGACCGTTGGTCATATCCGTACAGATTTTCATAAGCAACACGCGAACAATATCGGCCGCAAGTTTTATTTTATCATCACCCGATAATTTTTCCCAATTACTGAACCGTGCACTGATTGCGCGGTCACGGCACACATCAATAAACCGGTCCGTCAAATAGTCTGCAAAACGGCCGCATTTGTCGTCTTCTATTTTTCCGGCAACGGCACGCGCCTGGTCTTTCTTAATCGCGTTCCATTGCGCACCGTTCATCATCGTGCGTATCATATGGCGCATATTATCAATATTATTTATGTTTGTGGCGTTGTTTTTCATCATATTCGCCCCCTTTGGTTCAATTATTCACACAAATATTATAGTCAAAAACGCATCACAATTCAAGTAGCAGAAAATACATTTTTAGAGGCATAAAATGAAAACTTTGGTCTTGCAAAATATTTATACGCATGTATAATGCACGCACCGGAGATATGGCAGAGCTGGTTGAATGCGCGCGACTCGAAATCGCGTATACAGGAAACTGTATCGAGGGTTCGAATCCCCCTATCTCCGCCAGGATAAAATCTTAAAAATCCGCGAATGCGGATTTTTTATACCTCAAAATCATAATTTTTTATAGAACGGACGATTGCGGCAACCAATTTATCCTGGTGCGCAGAACTTTTCAACAATTTTTCTTCCGCCGAATTCGACAGGTGCCCACATTCAATTAACGCCCCCGGAACCGTTGACCGCAACACCGCCAACGGTGCGTGCCGCACGGCGGGCCCGGGTTGTTGCGTGATGCCGGCGCGGTTAAATGCGCGCGCGCAGCCGTTTGCGTATTCTTCACTCATCTCCGCAACCGCGTGTTGTTGCAACGCGGACAGTGCGACACGAATATCCTTGGAAAAACTTTCGAACCCGGAAACATCAATCTTGTCCGCGGCGTTTTCAGAATCCGCCAGTTTTTGCGCCTCTTCGTCAGATGCCTTTTCGGACAGAGTATAAATTGAAAAACCTTTCATACTGCGACTTGGGTTCGCGTTCGCGTGAATAGATATAAACAAATCCGCCTTTTTCCGTTCCGCAATCGCCGCGCGTTCCGCCAATTTCAGGTATGTATCATCCGCGCGCGTCATATACACCGCGAATCCGGCATTTTGTAATGCCGTGCGCAATTTTCGGCCAACCGACAATACAACCGTTTTTTCCTTGGTTCCGCCACGCCCGATACAGCCCGGATCTTTGCCGCCGTGTCCGGGGTCCAGGACAATTATGCGTTTACGTGTTGCGGTTGAATTATTTGTTGTTGACGCGGCGGCCGCGGTTGTTTTTGTACCCGCGCCCGCGACAAAATCCAGAACAAGCCGATAATCGTTATCGCCGTTGGGTTCCAAAATCATTATTTGGTTCTTGGGAATTTCCGCGATTGGTTTGCGCAGTTCTGCAACAATGTTCAACGCGTCACCAATTTGTGTTTGCGACACAGATTTAACCAAGGTTCCAGATGCCAATTTCGCCGACACAGAATTATTTCCGGTCGTGTTTGATAATTTTACCGTCAAAGTATTTTCGCCATAGACCAACGTATATGACGGACGCATCGCGGTTTCAACAACCAGACGCGTTTTGCCGTTTGGCTGAACCCCCGTGCGCATAGATTTCAAAGAATTTCGGGCGGCGAACGCCATACGCGGAAACACGCCCGCGACCACGACCCCAACACCCGTGATTTGCAAAAGGCAACGTCTTGATATTTTCATAGCACATACATTATATCAAAAAAAATGTCCGTTTTCAAAAGAAAACGGACATGGGTCATAATTATTTTTATTATGGATTATACGGTTCATATGATGGGAATTCACTACTATTGATAAACGGAGAGCGTTGATAACCAGCATTTGATGGCCATGATAAGACGTGTCTTTGTGAAATATGCCACAACATACAGTCCTCATCCGATACATTTTCACCATCCGCACATTCCATCACGCTGATGGGTCGATTTCCAATGGTGTATACAACACCCATCACACTTTGTGCATCAACAAGATGATCGCCATTGCCTGCGGTTACGCCTGGAACGAATGGTTGATACCATTCTGACAAAATCTTACGCTCACCCGTCACGCCGGGGGCATTACCATATGTGACGATTGCACCATTGGTTCCGGATAATGCCGGTTGCGATCCGGATGCCGCCATACTGGCCATTACCGCGCCCATTGTTGCCAATTTATCGGCATCTGTACCGGCGTTATATGTCCCGTCCGACGAAAAAATCGCCAAACCTTCAACATAAGACCCACCAGCATGTACAGCACGCACGAGAACTTCATTAGAATTGATTACACTTATATCTTCTAAAAGCTGATACGGAGGTACCAATAGACCAGTCGTAGCCAGCTCGTTAACACTTGAACCTAACTCAAAAGAACTATCATTAACCCGCATCTCACCAAATTGCGCATAACCACCAACCTCGCCTGCATATGTAACAACACTGCCCCTGGTCCCGGCGGTGATTTTATCTTGCTTTAATGCGTCTTGCGCATCAACATATGATTTGGATGTAACAACGCTGTCCGCGAATGCCGCGCATAATGTCATAACCGACACCAGCACACCAATCATTATCGAGGATTTGATTCTCATAGTGGTTTCTCCTTTCTTTTGTATGAGTCTTAATCACTGTGAGCCAAAATCCTCAAATTGGTTCAACGCATTATAACACGAATCGGTTTTTATTCCAAACAAAAAAATTCGGGATGACGAAATATGAATGTCTGCGACGCAAGTCCTCGCTATCGCTCGGCCTGGGTCCCGGCCTTCGCCGGGATGACGGGTATCTGGAACAATATTTTTACTTATTGAAATTTGTTTTATTTATCTTAGTATTCGCTTTATGAAAGATGGTGGTTGCGTTTATATTATGACGAATAAAAGAAATGGAACATTGTATATCGGTTCCACGTCAAATATAATTCAACGTGTGTATGAACATAAAAAGAAAATTTATCCAAAAAGTTTTACCGCAAGACACAATCTTGATAAATTAGTATATGTGGAATGGTATGACAGCCTGGAAAATATGGTCGCACGCGAACGTCAATTAAAAGAATGGCACCGTAATTGGAAAATTCGATTGATAATAGAAAAAAATCCAAATTGGTACGATTTATATAACGGTATCTTGGCCGAATACGGATTTGCCCCATTTGAAGAATAATTCCAGATGGTTTGAAAAAAATAGAAAATTTCCAGATACCCGTCATACCGCCGAAGGGCGGTACCCAGTCGAGCCAAAGGCGAGACTTGCCCCGCAGGGAATTGGTGCGCGCAGGCGCGCGAACATAAATAATTGATTCCCACTACTTATAAATACATGTGCCGAATTGTTGCGCAACCATAGATTTTTCCGCCGCCGTCATTTCCGCAACCGGAACAATAAAGCAACGCGTGCTGTCGCGCAAGATGAATACATTTGTCCCCGCCTTGTACGCGTTTTGCATATCATCCATTTGGGATGGGGTAAAGAACGCATTTTGTGTCAGGACAGAATTTGTTAATCCCGCCTGGACCACGGTATTTGCGGTTGGATAATCATAGATTTCTTGGCGGGATTTTATTTCCAAAAACATTCCCGACTTTACGGCATCGTTGTTAGTTTTTTTTTGTGTATCCGGGAATGCCACAGTTGCCGCAATCGCCGCCGCCGTTTGCAGGCCAGAATTATTATTCGAACTGTCACGCGCCGGCAAATTTAATTGCATATCTTCACCACACGCCAAATTCATACGATTCGTATATGATGCCAATACCGCATCAACCGCCGTTTCCCAATCAGCCGCCTTTTTGTTCATATCCAGGCTAACAATCTTTTCCGCCCAGCCCCAAATATTTGCCCCGACGTTTCCGGCGTTCGCAAAACGCGAAACCATTTCGGCCGAACCACCCGGAACGCCCGCGCCACAAAAATCAGTTAATTGCGACATTAACATACTGGATGTTTCGTTACCATATGCCAACGCAACCGCGTGACACGATAATGCGGCCTCTAATTCCTGGCGACGTTGCAGGCACTGGGGCGAATGTGCCTTGGTTAATTCGTTCGCCATATTTGACATAGAAAGCCACGCCATTAATTCTTGTTGGACATAGGATGGACACAGGTGTGCCGCCGTATTCACGCCACCCACACCCATCTTGGTTCCCGCCGCATAGTTCGGCAACAACATTGATGTATCATTACGCAGACACAACAAGACATAATTATATAATTCACTTTCCGTGGCGTATGCACAACGACCAGAAACCTGGCCCGGGACAACGGTTATATCACCACAATAATCGGTTAAACATTTATCGATTTTGGTGCGGCACGCACTGTCCACGTCGGGAACATTTACCATATAATACGTATTACGCATATTTTGTTTATATGCGTTGGCCAATCCCTGGTTCCCGCGCAGCGTTCCCGCCGTGCCAATCGCCACAGTTGGATTTATAATGCCACGGGCGGCATTATTCGCAACCGTTCCCGCCGATACCCCATACGCAGATGCACCGACAACACATGCACAAATTGGTCCAAGTATTTTGAATAAATGTTTCATTGAAACCTCTCTCTTAGGAATGATTTTATCACAGATGAATAAAAAACGCAACACTTGATTTATGGTTGATTTTACAATTTTTGATGGTAATATCAAAATATGATTTTACCAAACGAAGTTTTGAATGAAATCAACGATAACCTGATTGCAATTCGGGGGTTTCTTTGACCCCGATAAATTACGGGAACAAATTGCCGATATAACAGAAAAATCTTTGGCCCCCGATTTATGGGATAACCCGGACGCGGCACGCGCGTTATTACAGAAAAAATCCGCATTGGAACGCGAACTGAACGAATTTGTCGCGATGGATGATGAATATAAAAACATTGCCGAACTGTATGCGATTGCCCCCGATGATGCCGATGTCATAGACGGCATTGAAAAATTGGCGGCGCGCGTGCAACACGCAAAATATATTACTTTGTTCAGTAATCCGGCGGACGGCAACGACGCATTTTTGTTTATCCAGGCCGGTGCCGGTGGAACCGAGGCCCAAGATTGGGCGCAAATGCTGACCCGCATGTATACCCGTTGGGCCGAACGCCATAACTTTGCGGTAGAGGTGGTTGAAGAACACGAAGGCGACACCGCGGGAATAAAAAGTATTACAATGCGAATTGTCGGCGAACGCGCGTATGGATGGTTGCGCAATGAAATCGGGGTGCATCGGTTGGTGCGAATTTCGCCTTTTAATGCGAACGGCAAACGCCAAACCAGTTTTGCGTCTGTGGACGTGTGGCCGGATGTTGATGATTCCATACAAATTGAAATAAATGATAAAGATTTGCGCATTGACACATATCGTTCATCGGGCGCGGGCGGGCAACACGTAAACAAAACCGACAGTGCCGTTCGTATAACCCATATTCCAACCGGAATTGTCGTTACGTGCCAAAACGAACGCAGCCAATTTCAAAACAAAGATATGGCGATGAAAATGCTGCGGTCGCGATTGTATGAACTGGAATTAAAAAAACGCGCCGCCGAAGAAGATGCCGCCAAGGCCGCCCAGAAAAAAATTGAGTGGGGCAGCCAGATTCGAAACTATGTATTGTATCCGTACCAGTTGGTCAAAGACGTTCGCACCGGATTTGAAACAGCGGATTCTGGGGCCGTGTTGGATGGGGATTTGGACGGTTTTATGTTAAGTCTGTTGCAAGGTGGATATTAAAATATGAAAAACCCAAAATTTGTTAAGGCAATAAAAAATACTTTTCCCGGCGTTTATGACATAACAGAACCGGATGTTTTGGGGATAAATTCAAATATACTGATTGCGCACACGCCAAAGAAAAAAATCGTGTGTAAATTTGATAAAGAATCTGTTTGTCGTCATGACCGATATGTTTCTGAAAAACTGCGCAAAAACGATATTTGCGTGCCGAATATAAAAATTGCAAATTATGACGGATTGTTCTTTACCACATACGAATATAACCCGAATAAAACGCTGGCCGAATGGATTAAATTGGGATTGCCGCGCGATTTGATTTTTTCAATATACTGTGATGCAATGGACGTGGTTTATAAAATATCAAATGTGAACATCCCGATCCAGAAAATGTCGCATAATATGTTCAATTCACATCAAGATTTTATAGCAAACAAAATTTTCGATATACCAATGAAACTGTATCACAATGATTTACATGCAGGGAACATTTTGCTGGGGCCGCGATGGGAATTCGCCGGACTGTTAGATATGGCATCGGTATCTATGACGACATTGAATACATTTTTGGCATCTGTGGCCGTAAAATACCCGTGTTATTGTTCGAAAACTGATTTTTGGGGACTGGTAAAACATTGGGGAAAAATCAGCGGCCAAGACATAGACCGCAAACGCTTCAAATCCATATGCAATATGATTCATCCACGCAAATGTTCGCGTTGATTTATGCTTGCAATTTGGACAATAACAAATATAATATGGACTGGCACACGCACCCGTGGCTTAACTGGATAGAGCATCGCCCTCCGAAGGCGGGGATTGCGCGTTCGAATCGCGCCGGGTGCGCCAATAAATTTAAATTATCACGAAGTGATAATTTGAATTTGTTGTTGTGCGCCACGCGATTTGAACGCGCCGCGTTCGACACGATAGTTGGCAAGAACAAGCGTGAAAACGCGCAGTTCGCGCCTTACGAGTGGTAAGCGAAGCGAACAATCGCGCCGGGTGCGCCACGCGATTTTGTTCGCGCCACGTATTTGGAGTTACGATGAAGAAAATTATCGTTTTATTTTCCCTGATTTTAATGACCGCGTGTAACAGTGTTTACATCAAACCAAACACAATGGAACCGGGCGCAATTATTCAAGCGGACCCCGCCGGCACTGGACTTGAACGCGCAATCAAAGAACATCTTGAAAAACGCGGATATGATGTTCGCATCGGGAAACAGAAAAAATCAGAAGACGGTTTAAGCAGTAGCAAAACAACTGTTTTACCGGCAGACACCCAATATATCTTTCGTGCTGGATACAGTACCGAATCTTTTATGCCGTGGTGGTGCGTGTTTAACGGTTTTTGGTGGTGGAAATTTAGCGTTTCAATCGCAGACCAGAAAACCGGCGAAGAAATTTTGTCTTGGCGTGGGCGTGGTTGCCAAAACAGTTCTTTGCGCAAACTGGACCGATTCTTGGACGAATTAGAAATTAAAAATGATTAAGGAGTACAATATGAACAATAATACAACAAAACAGGCCTTTCCAGGATACAACGCCGAACAAGAACGAATAGTAAAACAAGAACAAGAACGCGTGGCAAGGGCAATGGAAAAAGCGGACAAGGCCGAAGCAAAACGCGTGGCGAGAGAGAGAAAACGGGCGGAAAGCCTGCCCCCGTTTTTGATGGTGCGGTCGGGTTTGTTGAATCAATGGGTGTGGCCGCTGATATCATGTATTCCTTTGGCACTATGTGGTATCAACCAAGAAAAACTTTCTGAACCGGCACGTGCCGTCTGCAGCAGTATATCTGCTTTTTTTGTATGTATGGCATTTGGGTGGAGTATTTATATCACCCCTAGGGTAAACAAATGGATGAAAGACGATATATTCCAAATACGCAATGCCACCAGCAGATATTTAAAGGAATCAGATTACCAATTGGATTTAACCGACCAAATCAACTGTGAAAAATTGGAAAGAATTTTAATACAATATATTTCTAAATATAACCCCGGACTGTTTGATAAAATGATGCAGAATCCTGAATCTGTCACAGACATAAATGTCGCACAAAATATTATACTGGGACACTTAAAGAAACACCCGTTTGATGCACAAAAAATTCTGGATACATTTGATATTGAAACCATGCCGACAAAAGTGCAAAGAAAAGTGAACAGATACGCAAACAATTTGCGCAATTATATGTCCAGCCAAAAATCAAGATAACAAAACCGGCGCAAATTGCGCCTTTTATATTGTGTTGACTTTATTAGTGTTTTGTGGTATAATTTTCCCTGACTAAAACGAGGAGATACAAGATGGTCGATAAAAGAAAACTTGCTTTGGCACTGCGTAATGGCATAAACAAATTATCGGGCAAACAGACACTGATTGACGAGTATGAAGATGCCACACACATCATAGCAGAATATCTGGATAAAATGAAGTCTGGTAAAGAAAAAGAAAATTTAACCAAGGCATTTGAAAAATTGGATGAAACAAAACTGAAATCCGACGGCAAAGGTGGCGTTAGCGTTGGCGGATTTAATCAATACGAAAGCAGCAAAAAAACATTAAAACAAAAGGTCGCCCAGGCACAACAGATTATGAAACAGTTTGGAATTGAAAGATAGTAAAAAACCGGCGCATTTCTGCGCCGGTTCTTTTATTTTTATATTCAATACTAATCATCAATTTTTGCGTATTCACAGAAACCTTCGTTTGTGTCACAACGGGAAATTGTGCCTTCGCTTATAAAATAACCCTGGGCATGCAGGCACGCCGGGCAAACGGTTGGGGCCTCGGTTCCAATGTGCCACATACCGCAATTTGTGCAACGCCACATAACGATTTTATCCTGTTTGAACAATGTACCGTTTTCAATCGCATCGGCCAGCGCACGAAAGCGCGATTCATGATACCGTTCGGCAAGGCCAATATTCTTTAATATTTCAGCGATAGAATCAAAACCTTCTTCGGCCGCAATTTGCGCAAAACGCGGATACATATCGGTGTTTTCTTCGTGTTCGCCATATGCCGCCGCCTGTAAGTTTTCCAATGTTGTGCCTATTTTGCCCGCCGGGAAAGACGCGGTTATCTCGATAGCGCCGCCTTCCAGAAACTTGAACAGGCGGGATGCGTGTTCGCGTTCTTGTTCTGCGGTCTCAAGAAATATTTTACCGATTGCCTGGTACCCTTCGTCCTTGGCACGGGACGCAAAGAAAGAATAACGATTGCGCGCCTGGGATTCGCCGGCAAATGCAATCAACAGGTTTTTTTCGGTTCTGGTGCCTTTTAATGAGTTCATATTTTTCTCCTTGGATTAAAGTGCTCAAATGATAACAGGTGTTTATGCAAAAAGCAAAACAATTATTTTTGGCGCGATTTTTTTGACATCGCCGTGTGAATTAAATCTTGGTATTCGTCATATAACCTTATGCCCAAGAAGGCACGTGCCTGTTCTATCGTTTGGCCATACGACATATATATTCCGCGCGGGGTTTCGTACCGGGCCACAATCCAAGACGGATGTGCGACATCCGCCGATGCACCCGAACCACCCCAAACAACCGATGCCGCCGCATAAAATTCAAATTTGGTTCGTTCGGCATATGGTAATCTTTTAACCAACACAAATTGCCGGTCACGAACATCGGTTATTTCATATGGAATCTTGTGTTGAACACGCCACAGGCCACCGGTTTTTTCGACATCATTAAATTCAAAATTTTCCAATGGTTCGCATTTCTGGAATCCAGTATAAGCAACCGCGCCGGCATCCAACGCCTTATTATATTCAATTCGTTTTGCCGCGGCGTTTTCTTTATCGCTTTTCTTGGGATTATAATATTCGGCCAATGGATTTGTTGCCCTGTCATCCGGTAATGAGCGCATTTTTTCATTTACCAATCGGTCCAACACACCCAACAAATACCGAACATTTCTTTGTTGCTGATTTTCGCGTAATTTTTTTTGAATTGCGTTCCACAAAACCGATTTATGCAACCGCCTTATATCATCAAGCGTTATATCCAATGTTTCATATATCCTGAATTCATCCAAAGATATATTTAATTGCCGTAATTCGTCCAACAGGTGTTTATTGGTTGTCGTCATGCTCTATCTCCAGGAATAGTTTTTCTATCGCTTTAATCAAATCCTCTACTCCTGTGCGTCCCGCCGCGCTTATTGTCAAAATTTGCGGTTTCCGCCTGCGCCCAAAAGATTTTTTGAACGCAGCCATTTTTTCCGCCAAATCTTCGTCACTGATTGCATCGATTTTGTTTATAACAACCATTTCCGGTTTGGTCAGCAAACCGCCACCATAGGAATCCATTTCGTGTCGTATTGCCGCATAACGCGCCGCCCAATCGGGTTCGGTTCCATCGATTACATGTAAAATCATCTTGGTTCGTTCGGCGTGTCCCAAAAACCGGTCACCAAGGCCGACACCGGTATGTGCGCCTTCGATTAAACCCGGTAAATCAACCATTACAAATTCGCGATTATGCGCGTACATAACACCCAACTGGGGATTCAATGTTGTAAATGGGTAATTCGCAATTTTTGGCCGCGCCGATGTCACCGCCGACAATAATGTTGATTTGCCCGCGTTTGGAAACCCCACCAATCCAATATCTGCAATCAGTTTAAGGCGCAACACGACCGTTCTTTCTTCCCCCGGCAGTCCGTCATTTGCCTGGCGCGGGGCGCGATTTGTTGGACTTTTGAAATGCAGGTTTCCCCAGCCGCCGTTTCCGCCACGTGCCGCCAGGTATTCCATACCGTCCACGTTCAAATCCGCGTATTCAATTTCTTCGTTTTCAGATAAAATCACCGTTCCCGTTGGAACCGGCAACACAAGCGTTTCACCCGATGCGCCGGTGCGCATTTTGCCCATTCCGTTCTCACCCCGCTGGGCCGCAAAGTGCATTTTATAACGATAATCGATTAAAGTATTCACATTTGGAACCGCGCGAAAAACAACATCACCACCACGGCCACCATCACCGCCGTTTGGGCCGCCGAATTCTATGTATTTCTCTCTACGGAACGTAGCGGCACCGTTGCCGCCATCACCCGCCTTGATAAAAATTTTCGCTTTGTCCAGGAACTTCATAATGTGCATTATAACTTAAAAACTTGCAATTTCCAGTATAAAGATTATAATCGTTATATCACGTATGTGATGATAATTCTGAACCCGTTGTGGAATAGACGTTTTGGACCCGGGGGCGGTACCCGGCACCTCCACCAAGAAAAATATGGGGGGTGTATAAGTTTCGACAGACGTGATAAAGGCAAATGGCTGAATTCGACGTGGTGTCGTTAAAGACCAATAAAAAAATGAATGCGAACGATAATGTTCGTCTTGCAATGGCTGCCTAATAGATAGGTTGGATATAATTGGCGATTGTTGGTTATATCCGTTTGGCTTTTTGCGGGGCCGGCCGGGTGCCTGGCACCAGAAACCCGGTATTTTGAAAAACATAAACAGGAACAAAAAGGTAATAAAATGTTAGGAAAAATTAAAAAAGTATTTTTTGGCGGTATGTTCGTAGTATTATATACATCTTTTGTGGCCCAGTTGGTTTACGTCCTTGGATGGGTTGCGATTGCCGAAGGGAAATTTGCATTTTTAGGATTATTGGCGTTGGAATGGCTGGTTATCATTGCGGCACGCTATCTGTCAAAGCGTTCGGGCGGCAATGCACAACACGGTTTTAACGGTCGTCGTCGCTAAAGACATACGGACAGATATGTTGAAAATCCCCAAAGTCTGGGGATTTTTTATTACCCTTGAAAAGTCGTAAAAATAGTTTATATTTATCTTGCTATGAAAGAATATATTTTACCTTGTCGTGATTTGGTCGTGCATCCGGGGATGACCGTGCCATTATATGTTGATAATCAAACATCCATCGCCTGTGTCGAGGCCGCGGTTTCTGCGCACGGGCGCGTAATAATTGCCCCGCAACACAGCATTGCGTATCCGGGCACCCCAGATGATATTCACGAATATGGAACAATCGGTGAAATTGTTCAGGTTCTGCGTATGCCGGATTCCACAATTCATATGATTGTACGCACCACAGATGTTGTAAAAATGACCGATATTGCGGTCAATAATGGAATCTTTTCGGCCGAAACAGAATATATCCCGATGGCTGACGATATGGCGGATGAACGCACGCTGTTATTGCGTGACCGCATTTTGGAAACAATTCAAAACACCGCCGTATTTCGCAAGTTCAAGATTGATAAACTGCGCAATGTGATGCAGACATATCCAATGCCGGCATTTGTTGATTCTGTGATGCAGACCACAGAAATTGATACCGATGCAGCAATCAAAATCCTGATTACACCGTCTTGGTATGATAAAATGGTGATGCTGTTCGAACGTGTAAGAATTATATACGAAACATCGAAAGTAGAAGAAAACATAAACCGCCGTATCAGTATGCAAATGGAACAAGGACGGCGTGATGCAATTCTGCAAGAAAAAATGCGCGCAATCCAAAAAGAAATGGGCGAAGACGATGAAGAGGTCGACACAACCAGTATGCGCAAAAAGATTGAAAAATCCAATATGCCCACCGATGTCAAAGAAAAGGCATTAAGTGAATGGAAACGTATGCGCAATATGTCGCCGATGTCCAACGAAGGCGGATTGATTAAAACATACCTGGAAGAATTGTTGGCTATGCCGTGGGGTGTCGCAGATCGGGCCGAAATCGACCTGGACGCGGCGCGTAAAATATTGGACAGTGAACATTCCGGAATGCAGGCAATCAAAGAACGCATACTGGAACACATTGCCGTGATGAAAAAAACCGGTTCCGTCAAGGGCAGTATTCTGTGCCTGGTTGGTGCGCCGGGGGTTGGCAAAACATCACTGTGTAAATCTATCGCAGCGGCGTTGGGGCGCAAATACGCCCGCATATCGTTGGGTGGCGTTACAGACGAGGCACATTTCCGTGGCCACCGCAAAACATATATTGGTTCGCAGCCGGGGCGCATTATGGATGCACTGAAACGCGCACACGCGAACAACCCGGTAATTGTGTTAGACGAAATTGATAAAATGGGACGCGATTGGCGTGGTGATCCGGAATCTGCATTATTAGAGGTGTTGGACCCGGAACAAAATCGGGCGTTTCGTGACCATTATCTTGAAGTGGACTTTGACCTGTCGAATGTGATGTTTATCGCAACCGCGAACAGTTTGAATTTATCCAGTGCATTAAAAGACCGTATGGAAATTATTGAAATGCCGGGTTATAACGAAGATGACAAGGTTCAAATTGCGCGCGAACATTTAATTGCGCGTGCCGCGGCGGATACTGGATGGGACACACAAAATATAACTATCGGCGATGATGCAATTCGACATATTATACACAAATACACGGCCGAGGCCGGTGTTCGACAATTACAGCGTGAATTGACGGCAATTTTGCGCCGACGTTTATTGGAAAACAATGGCGAAGATACACCAACAGAATTTACCATTGACAAGATAGACGATATGTTGTCGTTTCACCAATCTGCCGGTTTTTCAAAACGTATTGGATTCGGCGTTGGTATATAAAGGGGCGTTCAATGATTTTGGTTATAAATACATCGGGGACGGGTTTAGAATTTGTGTTGGATGGACATCATAAATCGGTAACGGTTGAAAAACAATCAATCGCCCTGCCCGCGGCGGCCCAGGAATTTTTGACCGAATGTGGTGCCACATGGCGCGATTTGACCGCGATTGGGGTTGTCACCGGCCCGGGAAGTTTTACCGGAATTCGTATGGGAATTGCCTATGCCAAGGGAATCGCCATGGGGTTAAATATTCCGGTTGTGGGAATCAGCGCATTTGATTTATACTTTGCCGCCACGCCCGATGCGTTTGTTGCCATAGATTCCGGTCGTGGGGATTTCTTTGTGGCATCGCCCGAACACGCGCCGTGTACGATGGGCATTGAAGAAGTTGAAACCGAACAGATGAAGTGTCCGCGCACCGTTGGGCACCGGCCGTTTGATTTAACATTGGCCCCAAAAATCGTTGCGGACAAAATCAAACGCGGCGATTTGGAACCGGTTGTCCCGATGTATTTGCGCCCAAGTTACGCAGAAATTGCCAAAAATAAAACTTCACAAGAGGAAAAATAACAATGCAAATAATTGAAAAATTTCAAATCGCACGCAAGATTAAAGAACTGGATAAACGCGGTGAAATCAATCAAATAGACCCGATTGAAGTGTTGGATGTGTATTGTGACGATATTAAATTTTCTTATGATTCAAAATATCTTTTAACAAACTATTCTATCACGCATACATATTCGGTAAAAAGCCGTTATTTCCAATTATCCTGTAATCGACACCAAGAAACCACAGAAAGCGATAAACCGATTGTGACATATGGTTTTGATATTAAAACAGAAAATAATACATTATGCGAAATCGGCACAGAACGCGCAAAATCTTTATACGACCACGCGTACAGCCTGTTTTTGGCCAAGTCCGCCAAAAAGCACAAAGTGAAAAATCGTTAAAAATGTTTGATAAAATCGCCGAACTTCACAGTGTTTGTTTTCCGCATCGGCCGTGGGGCGCGGATGAATTTCGTGACCTTAAAAAATCCGGTTGCGAAATCGTGGCAAGTGAAAATGGATTCATCGTTTGGCGCACCGTTTTGGACGAAGCAGAAATTATCACAATCGGTGTTCATCCCGATGCGCGTGGCACGGGAATCGCGATTGCCATGCTTGGATTGATGGAAAACGAAATTAAACGGGTTGGCGCGAAAAAAATATTCCTGGAAGTATCCGCCGAAAACGCGCCCGCAATAAACCTTTATAAAAAATGCGGGTTTGTTCAAAATGGTTTGCGCCCCAAATACTATGACGGCGTAGATGCGATTTTGATGACAAAAGAGATTTAATCCCCATTAACGAATTCCAGCACCCGCGGGTCAAATATAACATCACGGGGGCTTAGTGGGCGCGCCATGTGCATATCGGTTGCGGCGCGTGTGCGCGATAACGCGACATAGGTTTGGCCGTGTTCAAATGCGCCACGCGAAATATCAACAATTACCGAATCCAATGTTTTACCTTGGGCCTTGTGTATCGTCATTGCGTACCCAAGGCTAAGTGGAAACTGTTTATACGCGCCGGTTTCGTTTTCAACCAATCGGTCATTTTCATCGCGCGTGTATTCAATTTTCTGCCACTTTTCGGGTTTTACAACAACAATATCGCGTTCGCGATTCATCAGTTGAACAACAATTTCCCGCGCGCCCATGTTTTGCACAATTCCCACCGAACCATTGTGCCATTTGTCGCCATTTTTTACAAAGACAACCAACGCCCCAACCTTTAATTCCAAATCCATCGGTGCGGGGACATCGCGTTCGGCAAAATTCCCCGACAATTCCCCGGTATAATGCACAGAATTTGCGGCAATCTGGGCCAGGCGTTCCATATTTATCCGTTCTGCCACCGCGCGAAAAGGCGTTATTAAAACCGAATTTGCCCGACGGACTTCGTCATCTATTTTACACGTGTTAAAGAACCCGATGGCGGACGCGTCCCCACCACGCAGCGCGTTCAGTTTTTCCAACAATGCGCCGTCGCTTTGCCGATAAACCAAATCAAAGTTAAATCGCACAAAATTCGCACGCCGATAAACATTACTGTCGAAAAAATATGCGCGTTCATATTCATAAGATTCTTGGTAATACCGTCGTGCATCACGCGTTATAACCGGCGGTAATTGAAACAAATCACCGATTGCAACCACCTGGATTCCACCAAACGGCGCGGTATTGTGTCGGGCCTGGCGTGCCAGGATATCCATTGCATCCATCAAATCCGGCGAAATCATCGACACTTCGTCCAAGACCAAAACATCGGTCGCGGTCAAAATGTTTCGCACACGCGCCTTTAATTTCAAGAATTCCGGGAATATGAAATCACGCGGTTGAATTTGAAACAGTGAATGAATTGTCTGGCCACCAATATTCAATGCCGCAACCGCGGTTGGACACGCACAGACAACCCGCTTTGCGGTCGCAGATTTCAAATAATTCACAAATGTTGATTTTCCGGTGCCGGCACTGCCCAAAATCAAGACATTTGAACCGGTGCGTTCAATTGTATTAAACGCGGCCATTTGTTCGGCACTTAAAATTGGGACGATTTCAGCCATGGGCATATTTTCGCACAAAAGATTATAAAAATCAATACGTGTTAGTGGGCAGTATTTTGTATGACAAAAAATCACTTGCAACATAAAATAAAATGTATATAATTTTATGCGTTGGGTTATTAGCTCAGTTGGTTAGAGCGGAGCGCTCATAACGCTTTGGTCGTGGGTTCGAGTCCTACATAACCCACCATCCGTCTTTGCCATTGGCAAAGCCGCGATAATAGTTGATTTCTCAATTATAATTGAAAAATCGTACACGCCGTTTTTTAACGGCGTGTTTTTTTACCTGTCTACCAACCACTTACACTTAATAAACATTTTTCACTTGCGTTGGGTATATGTTTTTTTCTATGGTGATATTAACCAAAGGGGGAAAAAGTGGGAACACTTCGTAAAATTCTTAAATTTCTGGGCGTTTTTGTTATTTTGGCCTGCGCAAATTTTGGGGTTGCGCATGCTGAATTTTCTATATATCTCAACATAAATGATAATGGTGCGACAACAGCGTCCGAGTATTCTGGACTGTATTATAATGACGATGATACAATATGCGAAACAGATAGATATTATGACGGTATCAGTTGCAAGTTTCCCATGGTAACTGAATTTACCGCACCAACAAAAACCGGATTTAAATATTTGGGGCACTATACATTACAAACCGGTGGTCGTCTGTGGGCCGAACCAATTGCAAACGGGAAAACGCGTATAGTTCAAGGTTATGGTCCAAACAACAACGCAACGGTATATGCACACTGGCGACCAATCAAGATTACGTTAAATCACCAAAATGCCACAACCAATGGGGCACCAAGTACATTGTATCTAAAGGGGGGCACCGGCGGTGGTTGGTATCGGGATGAAGCGATGAGTCAACCAATTACAAGTCTGGATACCGTGCCAACAAGAAATGGATACATGTTTGTGGGGTATTATACAAGTGCAGGTGGTGGTGGAACACAAATTATTTCTAGCACTGGAAGTCTGCTAACGAACAGCAATGTGTTGAATGCCTTTACAGATGACAGCACGATATATGCATTCTGGATTCAAAATTATACCATTACATTAAATCCAAATGGTGGAACGCCAACATCCAACCAATCTATATGGGCGCGTGGTGTAAATTTCTATAGCGATTCCCAAGGCAACAACCGAATTACCGCATCGGTGTTTTCACCAATTTCAAGTGGCGGTGCCGGATTAAGCACATTGACCTATACCGGACACACATTTGCCGGTTATTACAGCGCCGCATCGGGTGGAACACAGATGATAGATAGTTCTGGGAATATTGTGACCACCAGCAGTATCACCAGTTCACAGACTTGGTACGCCAGATGGACACAAAACGCAACACCAACCCCAACGTGGGTAACGGTTACAATCGATGACAATGGCGCGACCAGCCCATCAAACTACACACAGCTTTACCGTAACACAAATACGGCCGTTTCGAACTGTGATGGGTACAAAGCGATACGATCTTGCACTGCGCCAACCGTAACCAGCATTACCCCACCACAAAAGACGAATTATGTATACTATGGACACTATTTTAATGGAACAAACCAATGGGCAAATGCCAGCGGCACCATTGTATACGATGTAACATCAAATACGACCGTTGTGGCGCAATGGGTTGGCGAGTGTCGTGAAATATCATTTAATGATAATAATGCAAACAACACAAATGTTAATTCTGGAAACGAACAACACAAACGCGTCGGCGAAACCCCATGGTATGATATTGCGTGCGGGAAAACATTGCAATCTGCACCAATAATATCTGTGCCAACAAATGCCAATGCTGAATTCTTGGGGTATTTTACATCCCCGGATAATGATGATGATACAGGTCAAATTTTTGAACGGTACAATGCGTCAACCGCAATTCCAACAAGTTATGGAACCAATACCTGGACAATCAGCGACAATACCACTTTATACGCACATTGGAAGTGTGCCACGAACTATACGTGGAATGCGGTAACGCACGCATGTGAACAAAACACGTTTTCTGTAAAGTATATGTGCTATGTCGGTGATACGGGTACGACTGATAATTCGGTTACGGCAACAGATTATCACGTCCGTCCGGTTACATTTGCCGATTGCCGTATGGACCCAGCCGACTTTGACGGATGGATGTTTTCCGCCAATAATAACGTCTATGCTGCGAATGCCTTGTTAAGCCCGTGGACGTACGGAAACAGCCAAAACTTTGTCCCGGCATATAATGCAACATTTAACTGTAATACGGACCACTGGATGGCACCAAGTGGCGGAAACCCGACCACTCAAACCATTAAATTGGGCGGAAATCTTACAATGCCGGCAATGAACTGTGTCCCACGTCCAGAGTATGAAGGTTGGGTGAATACGAATTCCCAGTGGAATTCTGCGTATGATCACGATATGATAACACCGGTTTCCGGTGCGACATGTGATACGGGCGATTTTACCGTGAACGGTGGTGCAACATTTAACTGGCAATGCCCGACACATTTGACGTTCACACCGGATGACGAATTGATAACCAAAACCATCACGGTCAGTTGTGGGACCGGTGGCACAACCGGACAGATTCTAATCAATTATGGTGACGATGTTTCGGCTTTGGTTGGACAATGGTTGGCCACAAACTGCACCGGTTCATGTCAAAACCCAAGTGGCCCATCGCACGGATATTGGAAATTCTGTGGTGTGTGGGAAAACGGTGCCGTGCCAAACGTAACACCCATTGATGGTGAACCGGGATGTTACCGTGCACAAACGCCGTATGATTTGGACCAAATTGAATGGGAAAATGTTACCAGTTTCAACATAACAACCGTGGCATACTGTCCAAAGTATGTAAAATATAAATGCAGTGACGATGCCACAACTTCGTACACGGACAGCACATATTCTTACTTTGAAGAACCGTACACGGTGTTGGACCATGTAACAACCCTTTGCACGGATTTTGGGTACGAATTTGATAATTGGAAGGTTGAAGGTGAAAATACATACTATGACGAAAACGAAACGGTTGCGGAATGGCCATATGAAACCGAGGTAACCCTGGTTGCACAATGGGGTGATGCAAATGCATATGATATCATATATCATTATGACAGCACCGCATCATGGGATACGGGCAATCATCCGGACACATATACGGTCAACGACCTGCCCTTGACCATAAATGGGGTTATGACACGTCAAAACAGCATATTTATCGGTTGGTGTGATGACCAGGCACTTACCCAAAATTGCGGAACACCGCGTGTGATACCGGCGGGCACAACCGGAACGGTGCATTTCTGGGCAAAATGGGACTGTGTAGAACCGTATCACATTGGGCCAGAAACCGGATTGTGTGAAGCCTGCCCAGACGGACAATACTGGGACGGCACACAGTGCGTTGGATGCAGTGCAGCGTTCCCGAACAGTACCGCACCATTTAACTGGAGCGAGGCCCAATGTTGGCGCAACTGTCAGGCGGGCACCGCGTGCCGACCAGACACAAGCCTGGGCGCACAGTTTGACGAAGAATGTGGCGTTGTTCCAATAGACAGCAATTTATCGGTTCAGGTCGAATTCAAGGGGAATGCAGATGCAGGTATAACCACGTGCGATGCAACAAATGTTCCGTATTGCCCGTATGGATTGGAGTGCAACATAAGAAACCGGTATATGCCACGTTCAACACCGATTGATTTTATGAAGGGATTGAATCCGTCTTTGGCACGAACACTGCATATATTGGGTCGTGCAAGTTGGGATTTAACCGAAAGTGTCGGGACAATGGTTTCTGGTAAAATATGGAGTGCGATTGTTGGCCCCGCCCAGATAACACCAAGTGGATATTCCAGCGATGCAGAAATGACGTTGATGTTCTATCCAATATATACGGCACCGGATGCAACGGTTGAAGGATATAACTTTACCGGATATTACGATGCGCAATCTGGTGGAAATATGCACGTTGGGACAAACTATGAACTGAATGCGGCAAATGCACAATCTGTGATTAACCATTTCAGTCCAACAACAACCAATGGCGCAGACCTGTATGCACATTATGACGCAAACGATTATACCGTAACATATCGCTGTGGGGCCGGCACGGGTGCCGACACAACCGACACGGCAACATATGGCACGGATTATACCGTTTTGAACCTGGGCCAGACAAACTGTTCGTATACAGGACACACGTTCTTGGGATGGGTGTTCTCGGGCGACAGTAACACGTATGATGGTGGCGAAACGTTTAATTGGACGTATTCATCCGCCCAAACATTTACCGCCAAATGGAGTGGTGTGAACACATATAACATCTATTATGAAAATATGAACAATGCGACACCTTCCGCAACCGGTATGCCAACATCATATACATATGGCATTGGCGCAACGATAACCGGCGTGCCAACACGACCACGTAGTGAATTCTTGGGTTGGTGTACGGATGCAGATTTGACCGATTGTGCCATGACCCATACAATCAGCACAACCGATACCGGTGATAAAACGTTCTGGGCAAAATGGGAATGTATGTCGCCATATCATTTGGATCCAAATGACCCATCACAATGTGTGGCATGCCCTGATAACACATGGTGGAATCCAGAGGCGCAAACGTGTGACCGTTGTTCCGCGGAATTCCCATTCAGTCGCAGCCCATATACATGGAGCGAAAAACAATGCTATCGCCCATGTCAAGATGGTGTTCAATGTAACGCCAACGTAGGCACTATGTTGTCGGGATTCCCAAGTTCGTGTCAAATCGAATTGTTCCCGTCCGGCATTACAACCCAGATTGAATTCAAGGGCAATTATGAAGACGGCATACAAACCTGTGGCGGCGCAGTTCCAAACTGTCCATATGGGTTCACAGCCTGTGGTGCAGGGGCGGCATATAAGCCAATGGTTGCACCGGTTGAATTCCACGGAAAAATACCGGAAACGGAGCTTGGGACACGCTATATATTCGGCAGTCGCGCCGGCTCTGGCAGCATTGATTTAGCAAGGGGTGATGCGTGGTCGCAAATTGCCGGTTCCGGTCAAAAGACCAATATAATACACAACAATGTTGGTGGCGTAATGGTTGATTATCAATATACGCATATATTCTATCCAACAGATGCCGCCCCGGATGCAACGGTTCCAGGATACACATTTAATGGGTACTATTATCCACGCAGTAGTGGCACGCGTTATGTCGAATCAAACTATCTGTTGAATGCGGCAAATGCACTGGCCGTGTTGCAAAGCCAATCGGGCGATTCAAACACCGCGCGACACCTGTACGCAACATTGGAAAATGGCTACACCCAGATTGATTACACTATCACATATAATTGTGGAACGGCAACCGGTGGAACCACACCGGCATCCCAGACCGGAATTCACTATGGCGACAGTGTAACGCCGCAGGCAAACACATGTGCCAAACCGGGATATACTTTCCAGGGATGGATGGTGTCGAATACGACCGACATCCAACAACCGGGCGTGGCATTCACGTGGCAATATGAAGAAAACAAGACCTTTACCGCCAAGTGGAGTGATGAACCGATTGATTACACAATCACATATAATTGTGGAACGGGTAATCCGCCGGCCCCCGAATCCCAGAACGGTATCCACTATGGCGACAGCGTAACGCCACAGGCGAACACCTGTACCAAACCGGGGTATAATTTCCAGGGATGGATGGTGTCGAATACGACCGACATAAAACAACCGGGTGTGGCATTCACGTGGCAATACGAAGAAGACAAAGTCTTTACCGCCAAGTGGAGTGATGACCCGAACACATATGTTATAACATACACACCGGGATATACCGGGTCGGGCCAAAGCAACGTCACCCAAAACATAACATTTGGGGCCCAGTTCCAGACCCAGGGGCGTATATTCACGCGCGCCGGGCACATAATGACCGGGTGGAGCGAACCATTCCCATTGTTGAGCCACAATTATCAATATAGTATTGAAGGCAACACAAGCCTGGATGCACAATGGCAGATATGTCCAAATGGGCAAACCCCGAACGAGGACGGAACCGAATGCGAACCGTGCCCAGAGGGCGAAGCCGGTGTGGGAGGCATCTGTAATCCGTGTCCGGCGGGAACACAACCGAACGCGAATCAAACGGAATGTGTTCCGTGTCCAGATGGACAATATTCTGTGAACGGTGTCTGTATGCCGTGTCCGGCGGGTCAAACGCCAAATGCCGATGGTAATGGATGCGAACCGTGTCCGGCGGGTCAATATTCTGTGAACGGTGTCTGTATGCCGTGTCCGGCGGGTCAAATACCAAACGCCAATGGCGATGGATGCGAACCGTGTCCGGATGGGCAATACCCTGTGAATGGTGTCTGTGTGCCGTGTCCGGCGGGAACATATGGCACAAACGGAACCTGTGAACCGTGTCCGGATGGTTCTTCGTCCAACCCGGGTGCAACCAGCATTGACCAGTGCTTTATCACAGAATGTCCGGCCGGCCAACACATTGACCACGGCGCATGTTATGATGACGTTATGGAGTGTACCGCGCCGCATGCATCATACGCGACACGCACATGGAACCCATCACTGGCCGCATATGGTTCGTGTATAATCCAAGAGTGCATTGACGGCTATCATATCGCATCAAATGCGTGCGTGTTGGACGAACAGTTCTGTGCCGTCCCGAACGGTCGTGGCGAACGGGAATGGACCGGAACACAGTGGGGCGAATGTATCGTTACACAATGTGACCCGGGATTTGAAAATACCGGAACCGCGTGCCGCGAATGTGACAATCGTCGTGTAAATGGAGAAATCGCGGCCAGCAGTTATGCATCTGGATGCGAAATCGCAACCTGTATGTATCACGGACAAAAGTACATCTTGGAAAATAACGAGTGTCGCGCAATATGCGAAAAGCCTGATGACCATACCGGCAGTATGCGTTGGGATGACACCACCAAGAAATGTGTTCGCACATGTAACCCCGGATACAAAATGTGGTAAGGAAATTTGAAAAATGCGTTTGAGGGATACGTATTTTCACAAACCAAGCCAAGATATGTTAGAACGCATCGGCAACGGCGCAATATCTGTTGCCGGTCGCGTTCGTGATGTTACCGGCTTTATAGTCAAGATATTCCGCGCATTAAAATTGATGATTTGCCGACGGACGGTTACACGACGCATAGATTTATGGATTGAAATTGACAAGGCAGGATTGCGCGCGATACCAATCGTTGGACTGATAAGTTTTATGATTGGTGTTATCATCGCATTTGTCGGGCATATGCAATTAAAAATGTTCGGTGCAGAAATTTACGTTGCGGCATTGGTTTCTATTTCAACAATACGAATTTTGGGCGCAATTATGACCGGAATAATTATGGCCGGACGAACCGGCGCATCATATGCCGCAGAAATTGGGACAATGCGCGCAAATGAAGAAATTGACGCACTGGAAACCATGGGAATATCACCAATTCAATTTCTGGTTTTACCGCGTGTGTTGGCGTTAACAATCACTATGCCGATATTGACGATTATTGCCGATATTCTTGCGATTTTTGGCGGTATGTGCGTCGCGATTGCCGTGATGAATGTGTCTATTATAGAATATTGGCACACAACACTTGATTGGTTAAGTTTTAATAATTTTGCGATTGGCGTTCTGCACGGGTGGCTGTTCGGTTGGGTTATTGCGATTACTGGGTGTTGGTATGGAATGAACACCGCAAAAAATGCCGATGGTGTCGGGCGCGCAACCACCCGCGCAGTTGTTGCCGGAATTGTTGGATGTATCGTGGTCACCGCAATATTAACGTTGATATTTAACTGGTTGGATATCTAGAGATGAAGAACGCAATGGAACCTTTGATTGTGGTAAAGAATCTGTCATTGGCATATGACGATGTAACCATTGTACAAAATGCAAACTTTACAATAAATCGCGGCGATATATTTGTTATAATGGGAATGTCGGGCTGTGGTAAAAGTACGATTATGCGGTCTATGGTTGGATTGCTGCGCCCTGCGCGTGGACATATATTTATTGACGGGACAGATATGTGGGCGGCGGACGATGACGCGCGTGCAAAAATCGTTGGAAAATTTGGTGTTTCGTTTCAATCAGGCGCGTTGTTTTCTTCAATGACCGTTGGTGAAAATGTCGCGTTGCCAATGGAATTAAAATCAAAATTGTCACCCAACAAGATTCATGAACGCGTACACGAAAAATTAAAAATCGTGGGCTTGGATGGGTGCGAAAACCTGTACCCGGCGCAAATAAGTGGCGGTATGATAAAACGGACGGCGTTGGCGCGCGCGTTAATCAACAACCCGGACATATTGTTCTTTGACGAACCGGCGGCGGGCCTGGACCCGGTGCGCAGTGCCGAACTGGATAAACTGATTTATGATATAAATCAAAAATCTGGAACAACCGTTATTATGGTTACACACGAATTGTCTACGATTATGTCAATCGCGACAAATGCAATATATGTGGAAAACGCGAATGTTACACAAATTGGCGCGCCACGCAAAGCAATTAAAACAACCAAGAACCCGAAAATTCTAAGGTTTTTAACACGGAATCAAATAAAGGATTAAATATGAAACAGCCAAACAAACGTGCAATCGGTGGTTTTTTAATATTGGGATTTTTACTGTTTTTGGGCGCGATATTATTCTTTTTCGGCGGACGGTTAGAACGCAACTATGTAACGCCTGTGTTATTCTTTGAAGGTTCGGTTAAAGGATTAACCGTTGGCGCAAATGTGTACTTTCGTGGGGTGGCGGTTGGTCGGGTTGAAAAAATCCAGATGATTCCAAACCACGAAGATAAAATTGTTATTCCGGTATATATACGCATTGACCCACGTATGACGGCAACCGGCAAAATGTCAAAATCACAAATGGAAAAATGGATTGCGGATATGGTCGCGCACGGGTTAAAAGGAAAACTGCAAACCCAGAGTGTTTTGACAGGGCAAATGACAATCGAATTGGATTTCTATCCAAATTACCCAAGTCGAAATATGGCACAAAAATACAATATAGACACAATAGAAATTCCAACGGTTCCATCAATGTTGGACGAGATTTCACACAATTTAGAAAAAATACCACTTTCAAATATTTCCAGTAATATGAACGGATTATTACAAAACCTTAATAATGATATTCCAGAATTGTTGCGGCAATCCACCGCGGCCGTGGCCAGCATCAATCGACTTGCCAACGCATTGTCTGGACCGGGCACAAACACAATATCTGATTTGAATAAAATGATTCAGGATGTTAGTGCCGCCGCAAAATCTGTATCACGATTAAGCGATTATTTGGAACGTCATCCTGAGGCATTATTAAAAGGTAAAGGGGGGTATTAAAATGAAAATAAAAACTTTATTTTTGACAATCGGTATATTGACATTGGCCGCGTGCAGTTTTGGTCGCCCAAGTGACCCTTCACAATTTTATGCAATAACCATACCATCGGTGAATCAGGTTCGTGGTCCCGCCAAATCAACAAATGTGACCATATCAAATGTATCTGTTCCACAATCGGTGGACCGGCCACAAATTATCGTTAAACAACCCGGTTCCAATATGGTAACGGTTGACGAATTCAATCGATGGGTCGAAGGTTTGGATAGCGCCCTGCCCGTTGCGATAGCAGAAAATATGAACACCTATGCCCGGAATATCAACGCAATACCGAAACGATTTGCCGCGGATAACACAAATACAAAGTATATTGTTTCGGTGAATTTTGTGCGATTTGAAACAGAAATTGACGGGCAAATAACAATATCTGCGTGGTGGACGGTGACAAACAGCGGTGGCGAAATATTGGCACAAAAGAAAACTACTTTGACGGCAAATACGCCGGACACAGAATATGGCACACCAAACTATGATGCCATTGTCGCCGAACAAAGCAAATTGATTGCGCGCCTGAGTTATAAAATCGCAGATGTTATCAGTGAATTAAAATAAAAAATCCCCACAGTGGTGGGGATGGGGTTAGAAGACCGCAAAAACTTCAAGTTGTCCGTGGGGGACAAAAAACACCGTTCCAATCGGGAAAAATGGTGGGGAATTATCCCACCAATTTTTTCCAAAGGCTGGTCTTTTTTTTGCCTTTTTGATTTTGACGTTTACGGGTACGATGCGGTGCATTCATCGTGGTCTTTTTCGCCTCGATATGTTGCGCATTTTTCTTTTTTGCATCCGTTGACGGCGCATTTGCCATCAATAAATCATCTGTTTTATTTTGTTCCGGCGCAACACGTTGGATTGAATATTGGTCAATGTTCATCAAACTGTCGTCGCCAACAATCACGATTTCGGTTCCAAATTCGTTTTCCATCGCATTCAATTCCGCGCGTTTATGGTTCAAGATATAAACCGCAATATCGGTTGGAACGGTCATAATTATCTTTTGTGCCGCCTTGGCCAGTAATTTTTCCTGCAAGTGACGGAACAAGATAATGGATGCCGTTTGAATACTGGGCACCACGCCCGCGCCCATACAATGCGGACACGGAACATATGATGATTCAATAAAACTGCTGCGTAATCTTTGGCGCGACAGCATCAAAACCCCGAACGCGTTGATTTTTGCAACCTGGGTCCGGGCGCGGTCGTGCTTCATAACTTCGCGCATTTTCATTTCTAATTTGCGATTGTTCTTTTCTTCTTCCATATCAATAAAGTCAATCGCAACAATGCCCGCCAAATCACGCAGACGCAGTTGCAGTGCGATTTCTTCGGCGGCCTCAAGATTAGTGTTCAGGGCCGTTTGTTCAATATCTTTTTCTTTAATCGCACGCGAAGAATTAACGTCGATTGTAACCATTGCTTCGGTCTGGTTTATAACCAGGGACCCACCGGACGGTAATTGAACGTACGGACCGTGCAACCCTTCCAGTTGTTTTTCAACACCGGCCTTGGTCATAAGTGGAACCGCGGCATCTTTGTATAAAACCAACTGTTTACGTGGTGCGCGACCATACATTTGTTGGAAATATGTCTTGGCGGCATCATAGGCCTCTTCGCCCTGGATTGTCAAAACATCTTCTTTGGACGACAGGAAATCGCGAACAACACGGCGCAGAAGCGAATCTTCGGTATGGATTATTACCGGCGCAACCGATTCCAATGTCGTTTTGCGAATTTCGTTCCATAAATTCACCAGATAATCATAATCCGCCGATATATCCGTCGCCGTTGCACCAAATGCCGCCGTGCGCAGGACAACCGTCATACCCTTAGGTATCTTTAACGTATGCAAGATTTCACGCAAACGTCCACGCTCGGCACGATCAGAAATCTTTTTGGAAATACCATAACTGTTGCGTTTACGGGAATTTGGCATCAAAACCGCAAAACGCCCCGCCAACGACAGGTATGTTGTCATAGACGCGCCCTTTTGACCGCGTTCTTCTTTGACACCTTGGACCAGCAATATTTGCTTTGGTTTAATAACGTCCTGAATCTTGAATTCACGGGCGCGTTTGGCAAATTCCTTGTTATCTTCGCCGGCACTGCGGTCATCGTATTCGGCGACTTCATCCATTTCATCATCTGGGTCATCGTCGTCGTCAACAATGTTGGCGTGCGCCAATTCAAGTAATTTCTTTTTCTGTTCAGGGGTTACCTGGTAATAATCAGGATGGATTTCCGAAAACGGCAAAAAACCATTTTTACCGGTACCATAATCAACAAACGCGGCCTGGAGTGACGGTTCAACCCTTATAACCTTGGCCAGATAAATGTTACCTTTTATCTGGGGCTTGGTGGTTGTTTCAACGTCAAAATCCGACACACGGTTATTTTGAGAATCAACGACGACAACGCGCGTTTCTTCCGGGTGGACTGCGTCCACATATATCTTTTTTGACATTAAATAATCCTTTTGTGTTATACACGTATTTATGGGCAATAACCCGTCCCCGTGGGGCGTCCAAGCCCATGCCAAGGGAAAGCATAACGATACCAAAAAACGCCACGCGGATTAAAGAAACCAGTGATAATATAAACACCAATATAACCCCATTATTATACGTTGCGTATCAGTCTATCAAAACAAACTGCGATGCGCAAGGTATTTTATTCGTTATTGATTTTATTCTTGGAAATATGCGGAAAACGGGGCATATGTTCCTTGGCCTCGGCCAACCAACGGCGCATACGCGCACGCAGCCACCGTTCATATATAAAGAACAATCCGCCAACACCAATAAGTGGCAAAACATAGTAAATGATACGATATGCCAACAGCGCACCAAAAACACTGGCCTTGTCTGCGCCATCCGGCAAAGCAAGCAAAAAGACGCTTTCAAATACGCCGATGCCACCGGGAACCTGGCTGAATACGCCGGTGGTTTGCGCCACCACAAACAGGCCGATAAATGTTCCAAACGGAATATGCACAAAGGGCGTTAAACAGAAATATAACACCAACCCGGCCAGAACACTGTCCGCCATCCCCAGCAAAGTCTGTAAAAATGCCATTTTTGTTGATGGAACATCAAATTTTAATTGGCCGATTTTGATACTTTTGTGGCGAAAAACGATTGTAACCGCGAAATACGCCAATAATGCCGCAAGGCAGAATATAAATAAAGTGTTTAACCCGATACTGGCCCCAACCGATTCGGCAAAAATATCATGCGGTATAAGGAAATACCCAACAACCGCAATCGCGGTCGCGCCAAGAAAATACGTAAACCCATTTATCGTAACAATTTTAACAATATCGCCACCGCGAATGCGCCAACGCGTATATAACCGGTAACGAATTGCCCCACCCGACACCACCGCGTGTCCGGCATTATTACTGATTGCGAACCCAAGCATTCCGGCCAACATCCATTTCCACCAAGACACTTTGCCGCCGGCCCCCACATATCGCAGTGCCAGAAAATCATACAACGCCAACGCCACATACCCCGCAAGGCACGCCACAGCCGCCAAAACCAGGTTTACAAACGGTATATTTAACAACGCGTGCGCGATATCATACAGGGAATAATGGCGCAACTGCCACCAGAGCATTCCGGCCGCAAGACAAAAGAACACTATACCGGAATAGCCCAATAATCTCTTAAATGCTTTTTTGGATGACATCCTATAATCCTGTTACGATTGCGAATAATAACACCAAGAAAAGCAAAATGCAAGTATGTGTTAATTTACCATCGCCGGGACCACAAAAACACCCGCGGAAAACCGCGGGTCCTTTTGTTAGCACATCTTGTATGCAGGAATACATCTTCCTTCCCTACACTCTTCATTTTCTCCACAGTAATTTCCAGAATGATAATTCGGGCAATCGGCATTTGTATTACAGGTCACAATATCCTGCCCAAAAAACGGGTCATCACAAAGGCCATTTGGTTCACGCACGGTCATCAGCAAACAATTTTCATCCGTATGTGCCGCATTTGCGACCCATTCGGTACACTCCATCCATTGCGTATTTTCATAAACGCAATCGGTCGCACGTTTTACCACATCGGCGGTCGCCAATTTATTTGCATCCGTATTTTCATTATAACTGTTTCCGGCATAAATTCCGCGTTCGCCGATTGTGCCATTACCATTTTCTGTGTATGTAACGACGGTTTCGCCGGGTGTCGCCGCGTTCGTGCCGGCGGCGGGAATTTTGGCTTGTTTGGTTGCAACCACCGCATCAACATACCCCTGTGATGTAACAGTTGATGTTGTATCCGCGAAAACCTGATTAATTGCGATTGTTGATGCGATTGCGCCAAGTAATAATGTTTTTTTGCTCATATTTTCCCTCTTTTTTGTTTTTTCACCGTCATCCCGCCTTTCTCTCGTCATCCCGGCGCAGGCCGGGACCCAGTGTGAACGAAGTGAACACTTGCGTCGCAGACAGTGAATGTTTGTCACGCGCAAAGCG